>CAYUOL010000470.1:0-4201 GCA_964446345.1 uncultured Iamiaceae bacterium
CGACGATGATCGGATAGCCGGCCACGACCTTTAGATGACGGGCCACGTCACCCTGAGCGGCGGCGCCCGAGATTTCCTGCCTCACGCGGTGCAGACGGATTTTTCGCGCCCTTTCGATCTGGAGGACCAACGGTTCGCGGGCGGTGCCTTGGCGGGGAAGAGCTCGGCCGACTTCAACCGTCATGAAGCTCCGCGAGAAGAACGGAATGTCGCCGGGGTGCGAATGGCCGAGCCGTTCGACCACGAAAACCTGGGCACGCGGCTTGAGGTGAAAGATGCGAGCAATGCCGCGATGCTTCGAGACCGGCGCGGGTCCGGCCGTCAGGACAGTCGGCCGATCGAGCAGGTTGCGATCGATCAAGTCCTGTACGGTGCGGATCGCCCAACCGCCGGAGTCGGGTGCGCGCTCGACCAGGCTGGTCCCCCGGCCTGGCTGCCGATTGATCTGGCCGTCGGCCTCGAGCCGCTGCAGGGCGCTGCGCACGGCATAGCGCGACATCGCGAACTCGGTGATCAGCTCGTTTTCGGTGGGAAAGCCCTTTACGTACCGACCGACAGCGATGCGATCACGCAACACCTGCGCGAGGCCAAAGCCTACCGATGTGGTACCCCTCCCTGCCATGGTGCTCGTCTAGCTCCCCGACGGCGGTCACTCAAGCTGCGAACAAGGCGGCGCACGCAAGGCGGCACGTTACGGCCTCATCAACCATGCCGCGCCTCTCGACCAACTCGATATCACAGTTGACCGATTCGCTGGCTGGTGAACGGTGCGGCCAATGCGATCCGCTGGTCGAAAACGGCTATCGACATCCCGTTGCAGGCGCTTGCCCATTAGCTGTTGGATACCGGACTGGCCTCTCCAACGATCACCATGACAGCGCGGAACATCAGGAAGCGGTCCGCACTTTCGTTCGGAAGAGAAAACCCGTTTTCAGAGGGCGATGATGCCGTCTCCTAACTGGCTGCTTGCTTTTCTGGTGACGCTGACCCTCGCGGCGGCAACGGAAGCGCGTGCCGAATATCCCGAGAAGCCGATCCAGCTCATTGTTCCTTTCGGTCCCGGCGGACCGGCCGACATTCTGTCGCGAATCGTCGGGCAGCGGCTTGCCGAGCGCCTCGGCACGCAGGTCGTCATCGAGAACCAGTCCGGCGCGAGCACCATCGTGGGTACCCAGCGAGCGGCGCAAGCCAGGCCCGATGGCTACACTCTCGTCGTCTTCTCGCTGACGCACGCGGCAAATACAGCTTCGGGGCGGCCCCTTCCCTATGACAGTATTACGGACTTCGCGCCGGTCGCAATGCTGGGCGCGAGCCCATTCATGCTGGTCGTCAATCCGCGGATGCCCGGTACTCTTGAGGGCCTGCTGGGAAAGGCGCGTACCGACGGGCCTCTCGTTGTCAGCACGGCGGGCGTCGGCAGTTCAACACACCTCACGGCGGAGCTCTTCGGGCTGATGTCGAAGACGGCCATAACCGCCGTACCGTACCGGGGCAGCGGAGCGGCATTGCTCGACGTGGTATCTGGTACTGTGCAGGCGAGCTTCAGCAGCGTGGTATCAGCTTTGCCCTACACCAAGAATGGACGGCTGCGCGGCCTTGCTGTCACCAGCTTGCGGCGGAGTTCCGCTGCTCCGGACGTGCCGACCCTGACGGAGATGGGCTTTGCTGGCTTCGATAGCACATCGTGGATCGCGCTGTTCGCGCCGGCCAACACGCCCGCGTCAATCGTCAGTCGCCTGAACGAAGAGATCGCGATCGTGATGGCGCTTCCCGATGTCCGCAAGGTCCTCGAAACCGACGGTTCAGAGGTCCTGAAGATGACTCCCGTCGATGTCGGGAACTACTTTGCATCCGAAGTCACCAAGTGGCGAGATGTCATCGCCAAGAGCCACATCAGATTTGAATAGGCAACAGCATGGACTACTCAGGCTACAAATTCATCAAGACCCGGCGGGATGGCAAGATTCTCACCCTCGAACTCGACCATCCGCCAATGAACGCCGTGCACTATCTCCTGCATAACGAACTCTCGCGGATCTTCTACGACGTCCAGGTCGATCCCAAGGCGGATGTCATCGTGCTGACGGGCGCCGGCGACGTCTTCTCGGCGGGCGGCGACATTCCGATGATGCAGATGCGCATCGACGATCCCGAACTGTTCAACCGCAAGAACACCGAGATGAAAAAGATCATCTACGGCTTGCTCGACCTGGAAAAACCCATCGTCTGCCGCGTCAATGGCGACTGTATCGGACTGGCCGCAACACTCGCCCTACTCAGCGACATTATCATAGCCGTCGACACGGCAAGATTTGGAGATCCCCACGTTAAGATGGGCTATGTCGCGGGCGACGGCGGTGCGCTGATATGGCCGCAGTTGGTCGGTTATGCGCGCGCCAAAGAATTCCTTCTGACCGGCAAGCTGTTGACGGCCCCCCGTGCCGAATCCATCGGTCTTATCAACGCATCGGTGCCAAAAGCTGCGCTCAACCGGACTGTCGATGAACTCACGACGTCGCTTGCCGACGGTGCGCGCCTCGCCATCAAGTGGACGAAGACCTGCATCAACATTCCATTGCGCCAGCTCGCCCACGCGATTCTTGACGCGTCCCTGGCGTACGAGGCGATCACCAACGTGAGCGCCGACCATCAGGAAGCAGTGAACGCCTTCAAGGAAAAGCGGCGTCCGAAGTTCGTCGGCCGATGAAGCAAGATTTTCGGCAAAGTCGACGGCGTATTGATAAGGCTCTAGGCACGTGCGTGCTGGCCCCAGAGCGGGGGCATGCACGTCGCCCCAGTAGGATGATCTATGTCGATCTTTCCATCGGGGGAAGATCGCTTTGCACTCCGTCGCCATGCTGCTCCATCAATGAACGGGGGCGCGAAGAAAAAGTGCTGATCAGGTCGGCGAAGGCGAGACTTAGCTTCGCCCCGACGAGGTGAGAGTCGCGTTTAACACACCTATTTTGGCCGCATGTCCTTGCGACTAAGTCGCTCGGGCAGGAGGGCCTAGACTTCCACCCGTGGTGTCGGTCGATTGATGATTGGGATTCCCTGACGAGGCCGGTTGCGCTCGAGCAGCGCGAAGGCCGCGTCACCTTCCACGCCGGCTTGAATGTGCGGCGGGCGCTCACAACGTGGGAGGAGAAGCTTGAGGTGGGCGATACAGCCAAAGCGTCCAGCCATTGAGAGACATGTAGCGAGGTGATGCCACACTACGGGCCACATCGATCCGTGGCTGCCTCAATCGCCTCAATCGCCCCAACGGCTCCGAGCAAGGCTTCCTTCAATGCTTCCAGCCTCCGAAGCTCGAGCACCGGTCCCCGCTCAGCAAGCAGCAGGATCTGCTCCAGCAGCGCATCCGACTTGGCAAGCAAAGCAATTAGATGCGGGCCGCTGGGACCTCGACGCCCTGCCAGCCAGTTCTTAGCCGTCCTCTCGCTCGAACCTGTCCATTTGGCAATCGTCTTGATGGCGCGATGCGTGCCCTTGAGCTCTGTCGCAAGCACCTTGGCTACGGTTTGAGCGTACGTCGAAGAAGGGATGGCACCTGCCAAGGGCAACTGTTTGCCCTTTTTTGGAACAGCCTTGCCCATCGCCTGAACAGACATGCCGCTACTCCACTGCTAGCGTGCCTTTGTTCAAGGGGCGTGACCGATGAGTGGTAGTGGATCTCGCATGAGTTCGGGCAGCCACCCGGAACCGGGGCTTCCCCCTACTGGAGTCCTTGCTGGCTTGCACCTCGGCGGCAGGCGTCGGCGTGATGCATCCGAACAGGCGCCGATCACAGGCGCAGTTCATCGGGCTGCTCAATACGTGCGGATATCCACAGAGCACCAGCGCTACTCGACGGAAAACCAAGCCGATGCCATCCGTCAGTACGCCGAGCGACGCGGCCTCGAAATCGTTCGCACTTATGCCGACCAGGGGAAAAGCGGCCTACGGCTCGACGGCCGAGACGCGCTCAAGCAGCTGATCTTCGACGTGGAGAACGGTCGAGCCGAGTTCGCGACGATCCTCGTATACGACGTCAGCCGCTGGGGCCGCTTCCAGGATGCGGACGAAAGCGCCTACTACGAGTACATCTGCAAGCGGGCCGGCATATCGGTCCAGTACTGCGCCGAGCAATTCGAGAACGACGGCAGCCCGGTCTCGACCATCGTCAAAGGCGTCAAGCGGGCGATGGCCGGCGAGTACAGCC
>CAYUOL010000471.1:0-4188 GCA_964446345.1 uncultured Iamiaceae bacterium
GGCATCGGCATCGGCATCGACACCGGTATCGACGCCGGCGCCGGCGCCGGCGTCGGCATCGGCGCCGCCAAAGCCGCGGGCGTCGCCAGATATAAGGGTTCGCTCTTGGGCGCCCCCGACGGGTCGGACGGCCCCGCGACCGGCAGCTGATAGAGTCCGCGTACGACCGCCTCCCATGCACTGATCGTCGCGCCGAGGCTTATGTACGCGGAGCTGCGGATCTCAGGGCAGTCCGGCCCGTCAAGGTAGACCCGGGCATTCGGTGACGCCGGAACGGTGTTCATACTTGAAAGGATCCGGCGGAGTGGCTCGATAAACTGGTTGAGCGTCTGCAAGCTAGACGGAGGCGAAACGATCGCCGCGCGGGCCCAATTCTGCCCGAAGGTCACCCCGAATGCCGCGGCCGCGCTGTGGTCGATCGTAATCCGGAGAGAAACATCGACCACGGCCCGGGGGGAGGCCTCGGCTGTCTGCTGGAGGGTCGACTGCATGTCGGGCGTGGCTATCCGGCCGCTGCCGGGACTTCAAATGACGGACATGCAGCATCCCACGGGCGCGCGGGGCCCCGGCGCCGCGACCGCCAAAAAGGGGCCCCGGGCCTGGCCCGTCCGTCTGGCTCGCCCGCACGGCGGCGGCGGCGCCCTCCCGGGCGCGTCTTTTATTTATAGGCATAGCGCGACTTTTGCATCCCCTGTATATCTCGGTCACGCCACCGAATCCGTCCAAATCAATGGCAAGCAAGAAACAGCCCCAGCAGACCAAGTACTGCCGCATCTTCCAGTGGGTTGAAGCTCAGGACCCCGGGTTTGCCACCGCAATTCGCGACCTTTGCCTCGAGGGCGCCCTCTCCCCCGGCCGGTCCGGGGTGACGTTCCTGTACCCGGAAGACGATGCCTACCGCAAGGAAATCACAACAAAGGCCTACACCGACGAGGCGGACGAGGCCAGCAACATGATCCAGGCCCTCATCATCCCCACCCCCCTCCTGACCGGCGCCGATTTCAATAAGGGTCCGATCTCGAACCTCATGAACATCAAGCTCACCGTCGAGTCGGCCGCCAGCAACAAGGTCAAGCTCGCGGGGGGGATCGAGCTTACCCCTGTCAAGAACTTCCAGACCCTCGCCAAGCGGGCCACCGATATCGCCATTTGGGGCGTCTCCAAGGGAAAACTCCCCGTATCCGGCGAGGCGTTCAAGATGGCCCCCGCTCGCCGCGGCGCCACTAAGGGCGGGGCCCGCGCCACCGGCGGGAGCGAGTCCCTCGGCGCCCGCCAGGTCCTCGCGACCCAGGTCGAGGGCGAGTTCGACCAGTGCATGGCCCGCGACCGCTGCGCCAGCCGAAACCCCTACCTCGCCAAGGTCGTGTCCCTCCTGAACTTCCTGAAGTCCCACGCCCCTGCCAGCCTCGCCGTCGCGCAGGCGGTCCTCGACTACGACCCCATCATCAGCTTCTACCTCATCCTCGAACCGTACAAGACCCAGGGCACGTTTCTTATCCCGGACAGTGTGCTCTTCGGCGAGGGGGCGTGGAATGGGGCCGAGATCTTCAGCGATGCCGTTGCTGAGTACAAGGCCTTCTTCGGCGGCAAGACCGTCCGCGAACGTGGGGCCGTCACGGCCCAAGTCGACGCCGTCCGCCAGCAAATCAGCGGCCAGTCTAACCCCCGCCAGCTCCCTTCTCTCGTCCACAGCGCGTACGACTCGATGATTAGCCAGAACGCGATTAACGGCCTTGGGCCCATCCTCCCCAAGGAGGCCGTCGGACTCATCGGGGCGAACATGAAGCTTTGGCAGGATGAGTTCCGTTTCATCATCCATGAGGCGCTCCAGTCGATGCGCCGGGAGCCCCAGTACTCGACCGACACCTTTGCTGCGATCGTCCGCGACCTGCGCACGGCCTGGCCCGGCAACAACTACGAGAGCGAAACTGTCCTCTCCAACGTCGCCGCCATGAAAAACAATGTCGCCCCGCGCGCCGAGCTCTTCCTGCTCATGAAGTTTATCAACAGCACCGACTTCCTGTACGTCCCTATCGCGTCCGAGATCGTCGGGGGCGCGTGGGGGGACCCGGATGATCCCAACGACACCCGGATCTACAACCGCAACGCCGCCGCGGTTTCGAATCTCAGCCGCGTCCAAGGGATGTCCCACCCCGCGGGCATCAGCCCCCAGGCTCTCGAGGAGATTCGCTTCTACGTCCAGGCGCACGGGCAGCTTCCGCCCGCCATCCAGGGCCTCGTCCAGGCCTCGCAGTAAAGGCGGGCGGCCCCGGCGCCGACACTGACGCCGACGCCAATGATGCCGGCCCCGATGCCAGCGCCGATGCCGGCGCCGAGCCGGCGTCGTCTCGGCGCTTTTTGTCCGGACGGGTTCGCCGGATTTGAATACAGAAGCGTCCTACCATTGCTCATGCTTGTGCCCATCGTGTGCATTACCTGCGGCTGCCCGATCGGGGATGTCGCCGACCTGTACCGGGTCCTGCGGGCGAAGCGCGTGAAGGAGGTCCTTGCAAAGACGAGCCGCACTCCCTTCCACGCATCGGGCGATCTCCAGATCGATTGCACTGACATCTTCGACCGTCTTAAGATCAGGTCCCCCTGCTGCCGCACCCACCTCACAACCTCGATGGTCTTCACCGACTACTATTAGCCAGGCTCGTGGCCGCCTGCTAGCGCCTTTGCGCCTCGGCAGCCCTTCCCGGCCCTAGCCGGTTAGAGGCCTGATAGAGGGTATTTTTATGCGGAAAATTGAATCGGCCTGATTTAGAGTCATCCATCCGCGATTATTCGTCAGGATTCAGCCAAGTCGCAGCCAAGTCACAGCCACAGCCAAAACAGCACCAGCAACCCGCCAAGACATGTCAGCAGCAAACGCCAAAACAACCCAAACAAAGCCAGTCGCCAGCAAGGACGCCTCCGCGAAGAAGGTCATCTTTAACGCGTCCGAGGTCGCCGCCCGCCTGCGCCAGGCCAAGGCCCAAGCCGAGGCCCGCGCCGCCGAAAATGCCAATGAATCAGTCCCGCAGCCCCCCTGGTGGGCCGGCATCCTCTCGTTCGAGTGGGGCGTGGAGCCCCGTAAGGGCAACAACGGAACCATGTGGGTCTCCGTGTCCTACACGAGCGGCGCCGGCGTCACATCCCGCCTCATCATCCGCATTAATGGCGAGCGCCATTGCGGCCAGATCATGCCCAACACGGCCGAGGGGGTCGCCGAACTTACCGCGGCGACTAAAAACCCCAACGCCCAGGCGCGCATCGAAAAACGAACGAAGAAGCCTACGATTCAGATCCAGAAATGGAACGCGATCGTCAAGACAGAAAAGGACGGGGTTACCCTCACTCTCGATAATGAGGGCAAGCCCGTCCTTCCTGGCGATGACAAGCTCAGCCATTACTACATGATTGCTGATCATGTCAACGACGCGTTCACCCAGGAGGCGAAAGAACGCGTCAACCGAGGCACCCAGCTCGTCGCGAAAGCCGAAGCCATGAAAAAGAAAGACAAGGCCATAACCGCCCAAGCAATCTTGGCGTCATGCTCGGCGGAGCTCGGGCTCCGCGGAGCTTTCGGCGAGATGATCGTTTCATCGGAAGGCGTCGCCGCGATCCGCAAGCTGTTCCCGACTAACCCGAAAGAAGCAGATCTCCTTCTGAAAACCGCCATTGTCGCGACAAACACCAAGATCGTTTCGCTCGTCCAGGAGTTCATCGGGACCAGCTCGAAGAACCACCCGGGGTCCCCACTCCCCAACCCAATGGCCCGCGTCGGGATGAATTTCGATCAGACAACCGGAATCGCGTCCCTCAGCTTCTTCGACAAGGACCAGCCCTACATGGAGGGGGGCAGACAGAAATATGACATCGGGAAGATCGACGGTGACCCCATCAACGCCGATAACGTCCACAAGTTTGTCCTCAGCCGGTCGACCCTCGACGGCATCATCAACATGGACACCATTTGCTTCAGCAACATGGGTATCAGCATCCCCGTGAAAGCCGAGGTCCTTGTTGTCAAGCGGCCATCCGGCCACAGCGTCGATTTGGACGACGTCTACGACGACGAGGACGGGCTCACATACAACTTCAGCGGCAGCAGCGATCCAAGCCCCAGTACCAATGATGCGCCCCCCGAAGACCCCCGCCCCCCCCCCCCCCCCCCCCCCCCCCCCCCCCCCCCCCCCCCCCCCC
>CAYUOL010000472.1:0-4098 GCA_964446345.1 uncultured Iamiaceae bacterium
ACCGTCTGGAACCGTGGTGACCGCGCGAAAGTATGGGCCACTTCGATGGGCCACATCGCGTGCGACCGGCTGTTCCTGGGAGCCGCCCGACAGCCGACGAGTGGTCCGACGCAATCGGCCCGGAGTGCCGTTGCCGCCGATGCCCTTCACCTCGAGCACAGCCGCTGTTATACGGGTGATCCACAGACCCTGGGGCTGGGGTCATGCAAGCACGGTCAGGTGGTGGTGTCGAGGTTGTCGAGCAGCCCGGTGAAGAGTCGGGCGCGTTCGTGTTGGTCGTGGTCGGCGGCGTGGTCGCGTTGGCGGATGAGGACGGGCACGAACTCTGGACCGGTCTCGAAGAAGCCGCAGCGCTCGCAGATCGACTCGTAGGCGCAGTCGAGGGCGGCGGGCCGGTTGCAGTGCCCGTTGCCGAGGAGTCGGCGGTGGTCGGTGGCGAGGGTGTTCACGGCCCGGTCCGCGGATGGGTGTTGGCCGGCTTCGACGGCGGCGCTGACACGGAAGTACTCATCCGCGACGGTGGTGTCGGTGATGCGGGCGTAGGTGAGGGTCATCTTCAGGGAGCGGTGACCGAGGAGCGCGGCGATCGCTTCGAGGCTCATGCCCCGGTTGATGGCTTGGGTGGCGAGAGTGTGGCGGAGCTGATGGGGGTAGACGTGGCCGATGCCGGCGAGCTTGCCGACGGCAGCCACGTAGCGTTGGATAGCCCGCCGTTCGAATGGTGCGCCATCATCGCGTTCGACGAGTCGACCGCTGGTCGGTGTTCGGGTGAGCCGATGGTTGGCGATGAGTTCGGCGAGATGTGGGAGCAGCGGCACGTAGCGATCGTTGTGGAGCTTGCCGACCGGGATGCGTAGCCAGTGGGTGTCGCCGATCAACACCATGGCGTCATCGGCGAGGCCCGACAGTTCGCCGGAGCGCATCCCGGTGCGGGCGAGGAGCTCGACCATGAGCCGCCGGCGCGGGTTGGGGTCCGCGGTGAGAGCGGCCATGAACTTCGCCGCGGTGGGGTCATCGAGGAACTTCGGGAGTGGTTCGTCGCGGTCGGGGAAGTCCCCGGCGAAGATCGGGACTCGGACAGGGGCGTCGTCGTAGTCCCACTCGATGATCCGTTCGAAGAACGTGCGCAGCAACCCGAGCCGCACCGAGATCGTCGATGGGGAGAGGGTGCCCCGCCGCCCAGGACGTTTCGCGAGCCAACGCTTGTAGTGCTCGAAGTGCGCTCGTTCGACCTGGGCCATGGCTCGGCAATCCGGGTCGGTGATGTTGAGGCATTGGGCGAACTGACGCAGGACGAGATCGACCGCGTCGACGGTGCCGGGCCGCGCCGACACGGCGAGCTGTTCGAGGTATCGGGCCATCGTGGCCCCCATTTGTGGGGCCCGTTGCCCTATCTCGGCCCACGCGGTCTCTCGTTCCGGGCGTCGCGTGATGCTCGGCTGGTCGACGGCGACGGCGAGGTTCGCGGTGCGGGCGCTCATCGGTTCGTCTCGATGACGGCATCGTCGTCGATCGCTTCGGCCGCTCGGAGGTACTCATCCGCGAGCCAGTCATCACCGAGGTGCAAGTAGATCCGGGTCGACGCGATCGAGCGGTGACCAGCGAGGGCTTGGATCGCCTCGATGGCCATGCCCGCCTCGCGCAACCTCGTGAAACAGGTGTGGCGCAACTCGTGACATGTGCCCCGCGTCAGTCCGGCCCGACCTCGCGCCCCAGCCAAGACCTCATCGAGCCCCGACGTCGACAAGGCGCCACCGCGCGTCGGTCCTTTCAACGCGACGAACACCCGGTCCGTGCACGCGTCCGCCGGGCGTTCATTGTTCAAGTACGCGGCCACGGTGGCGAAGAACGTCGCCGACATCGGGACCAGCCGTTCATGACCACCCTTGCCGTCCGCGATGAACACCCGGCGGTCACCCAGACGCAGATCCTCGAGCCGCAGGCCGAGCACCTCACAACGCCGCAGCCCCGCCAGCAGCATCGCCTGCACGATCGCCTGGTCCCGTTCGGTGCGCAACGACCCCATCAACGCCACCACATCCGCCGGGTCCAAGATGCGAGGCAACCGGCGCACCCCACGCACCAACGGCACCACCCGCGGGCCCCGCCGACGATGCTGACGAGTCGGCAACCCCCGCGGCACCGGGTTCACCGTGACCCCCGCGTCGCCTCTCACGATCAGATACCCGTACAACGACGACACGGCCGCCAGGCGCCGCTTGATCGTCGCCGCCGACAACCCCGCCGAGCCGTCAGCGATCCGGACCACGTTCTCCACTCCAGCCCGGCCCTGCCGCTGAGCCGTGATGAACCCCATCACGTCACGCGAGGTCACCTCGGCGGGTTCCTTCCCGACGAACGCGAAGAACACCTTCAGGTCATGCGCATACGCCCTGACCGTGTTCGGACGGGCTCTCCCCTCGACGAACTCCAAGAACTCATCGACCACCTCGTGACCAACCCGATAGGTCCGCTCACCGTCCCCGCCGACCACACACTCGAACACTGGATCCCACATGCCGGACTCTCCTTCATCGACGGACCTGAGCCCGAGAAGAGTCCCCGGGCTTGTCGCCCAGGAGGTGGATCACCCGTATAACCGGCGTTCTGCCCGATGTCGGTCCAGTTGTTCGGGGATGCCTTCGTGGTGCGTTATGGGATGCAGCGGCCATCGTGGCGGGGTCAACTCGATTCTCTACCGGAGTGCCTCGAGCGCTGCGTCCTGGAGGCCGGTGTCGGCGGCGCTGTTGGGTAGTACCCGGTGTTCCGAGTGCGCGAGGGTCTCGAGGTCGGGTCGGATGGGTTCGAGGTTCGCGCCGGCGGATGTCAGGGCGCGAATGGCGCGAGCCCAGTCCGCGTCGTACCGGGATAGCGGCCGGCTGGCTCGGAGCAGGGCACGGCTGCCGTGCTCGCGTTGCGTGAGCCCGGTGAACAACGTGTGCACGGCGGGCGTTGATTCGTAGCCGATCTCGAGGATTGCCGTGGCGACGGCGTATTGCGCGTGGAGGGGGAGCGGCTTGTCGACGATGCGCTCCAGGTCGGGGCCGAGGGCGCGGGCTCGGTCGCCGAACGCGCCGAGGCGGAGGACGAACTGCGCATCGTGCATGGGTCCGGCGCGCACGTTTTCTGTGACGGGACTGCGCTCGGTCAGCGCGGCGCGGAACAGGTCGACGCGAAAGGGACGGCAGTGTTCGACGATGGCGGGCAGCGCGTTGAGCGCTCCGGGGCCTATGCGTTCCAGTGCGGAGAGGATGATCTGTTCGGGGTACCCCGTTTCGAGAAGCGCGACGAGCGCGTCCACGGCGGTCTCGGCTCGGGGTCCGAAGCGGCCGACCGCGGCGGTGAGCGCTTTGATCGATGACGGCCACAGGTGGCCTCGTTCGGCCCGGTCCGCAGCGCTCAGCGCCTGCAGGAAGCCGATCAGCCCGGGCAGGAGCTCGGCGCCCTTTGGGCCGACGAGCGCGAAGAACCGATCGGGCAGGTCGGACAGGCTCTCTTGGATCGGGGGCGGGGCGGAGGACACAAGTCTGAACAGGGCGACGGTTTCGGCGTCGGTGAGCTCAGAACCGAGCGCGAGTCCGGTGACGATGCGCACGAGGTGGTCGTCGTCTGCGTCGTGCGCGAGCCGCACGGAGGCGATGACGGGTTCTCGGAGGGCGGCGAAGCGGCCAAGGGTGGCGGCGGCGAGGAACCGAACTTCGGGGTTGGGTCCTCGGAGTCGGGCCGCGACCGCGCTTTGGGTCTGTTCGGCCGCGTGGCGCCATTGTGCGTCGAGCTCGGCGATGGCGTGGAGGGCTTCGATCTGGAGCTCGGGACGCGGAGTGTCGAGCAGGTTGGTCCAGAACTGCACGTGCGTGCTCAGGTCGTCGCCGAGCAGGTTGTGCAGCGAACGTCGGCCGAAGTGGTCTTGGAGTCTCCGGGGCATGGCGGCGGCGGCGTAGTCGGCGCTGAACGCGTCGACCTCGTCGCTTGTCCAGGGCGACGGTGGATGCGCGTGCGCGGCGAGGTGGGCGATCAGTCTCGGTTCGGGCGCCGACTCGCTCTGCAGTCGTGCCCGAGCCGCGGCTCGTCGTTGGTCAGGGCGGCACGCGGTGAGCT
>CAYUOL010000473.1:0-4086 GCA_964446345.1 uncultured Iamiaceae bacterium
CTGTCTCATAACCCGAAGGTCGCAGGTTCAAATCCTGCCCCCGCCACCATCTGAAGCAGGAGAGCCCAGGTCAGTGACCTGGGCTTTCGTGCTTCTCGGATGCGTTCCTACGGCTCAGGCTGTCTCCTTCCGGCTGTTCCACGGCGTTCCGTCGTCGGCGCGCACCCGTCTGGGCGCGTCGCTCGATGGTGCTCGCCGCGTCGTCCTGCGTGCCGGGCAGGAGATGCTGGGAGGTCTTCAGAGCGGTGGTCGAGGTCAGTGCAGGGCGGAGAGCTTGGAAGGGTTGCGGATCCAGCGGATCTGGGCGGCGTTGCCGTCGGTGTCGGGTTCGACGAAGACCGCGCCGATGATGTCGCCGGTGCCGGTCGTGACGAGTGCGGCGGGGCCACCGTTGAGGCTGACGGGTGCAACGCGGCCGCCATCGGCGAGGCGGGTCATGACGAACGCGAGGAAGCGGGCAACCCGGTCCGCGCCGTGGATCGGGTGGCGGGCAGCGGTCCTGATCTCGGCGCCGCCGTCGAAGATCAGCTCGGCGTCCTCGGTGAGCAGCGACAAGAACGCGTCCATGTCGCCGCCCTCACAGGCGTCGAGGAAGCGCTGCAGGACCTCGTCTCGCTGGGCGAGGTCGATGCCGGCCCGAGGCTTCTCGGCTTCGATGCGCTGGCGGGCCCTGCGCAAGAGTTGTCGACACGAGGCGTCGGTGCGGCCGAGCATCGCGGCGATGTCGGCGTGCGGGTACGCGAAGACGTCGTGGAGGAGAAGGACCGCGCGTTCGTCGGGACTGAGCGTTTCGAGCACGACGAGGAAGGCCATGGAGAGCGTGTCGGCGAGCTCTGCCGCCGCCGCGGCGTCGGGCGCCGGGTCACCGGTGATGGGCTCGGGCAGCCACGGGCCCACGTAGGACTCTCGGCGCACCCGGGCGGACCGCAGGTGGTCGATCGCCAGGCGGGTGGTGATCGTGGTGAGGTAGGCGGCCGGAGACTCGATGTCGTCGACCGGGGCCCGGTGGGCGCGCAGCAGCGCGTCTTGGACGATGTCCTCGGCATCGCTGAGCGACCCCGTCATGCGGTAGGCGAGGCCGGTCAGGCGAGGCCGCTCCTGTTGGGAGATCTGGTCGAGCTCGACCGCGTCCACGACCGCGTCAGCCCGCGTGCTTCAGGGTGCTGGGCGGGGTGAGCTGGAACGTGACGCCGAAGCGGTTCCACATGTTGATGAGGCCGATCCCGGCGACGAGATAGGTGAGCTCGCGCTCGTCGAACTGGGCGCGGGCGGCGTCGAACACATCGTCGGGGACCCCGTGCTCCCCGAAGCGGGTGGCCGCGTCGGTCAGTCCGAGCGCGGCGCGCTCCTTGTCCGTGTAGAGCGGGTGCTCCCACCAGGCGGAGAGGCCGAACAGGCGGGCGGGCGACTCGCCGGCCTTGAGGGCGTCGCTCGAGTGGATGTCGACGCAGTGGCCGCAGCCGTTGATCATCGACGCCCGGAGCTTCACGAGCTCGAAGAGCACCGGGTCGATGTTCTCCGAGATGTGCTTGGTGAGCGCGAACATCGGCTTCTGCAGCTCGGGGGCGGTCTTGTGGGGGTTCATACGCTCGAACACAAGCTTCCTTTCGTCGAGGATCGTGGTGGTGCACCCCACTTGACGAGACGGTTCGACGTTACGTGACGGCCTCCCCGAACTTCTTCGACGCCGTCGATCCCGAGCTCAAGAACGCCTGGGTCAGCGCGGTGACCTCTCGCATCGAGTCGAGGCAACCGGGCCGCGCGTCACTCGGCAGGGTCTGATGTGTGTCAGCCGACTCGCGTGACTGCGGGGAACTGGTAGCTGCCGTCGAGGATCGCAGGACCTGGTTCGTAGCAGCGCAAGACCGGCCGAAATCGGCCTGTCGGGGCTGGAAGCCAGTTGGACTCCTTGTCGGGCCCGGGCGGTTCGTGCTGCAGGTAGAGGGTGACCGACCCGTCGTGGTTGGTCACCAGCCCGGGGGTGCGGTCGCCGATGGAGTAGCGGTCGATCGGGTTGTCGACCAGGTAGTAGTGGGGTTCGTCGTACATCGTCAGCGACCAGAACGCATCGACGGGCGGGGGAGGGTCGAAGGTGACCTCGTAGCGGCGGGATCCGTCCAGGGGTTCGCCGTCGGCGTCCTGCCAGAGGATCTCGTAGTCGGCCTCATAGCCGTGGTTGCCCCACAGGCCGAGCCGGGCGGCGACTGCACGCGTGACATAGGCGGTGGTCCGGTCTGCGATCTTCCAGTCCGGTGTGTCGATCGTCCCGAGTCCGAGGTGGTCGAGGTTGTAGCCGAAGGCGTGTCGCGCGCTCGACCAGCCCCTCTCGATCTTGAGCGTCGTCCGGCTGAGCTCTTCGATCATGGCCTCACCCTGCTTCTGGCCCTCCACCAGTGCGGCGGCAAGGTCGGCGTCGGGGTGCACGTAGGGAGAGGTGGCATCGGTGAGGCCGAGAGTGGCGGCGAGCTCGATGAACGGTGCGTCGCCGTCGGCGGGCGGGAACGCGGCGAGGGCGACGCGGAAGCGCTCCCACCACAGGAGTGGGGCGTCCACGCCCGAAGCGGTCTCGGGGATGCCGAGCAACGGTCCTGGGTCGCCGACGGGCGAGACGCCGAGCTCGTCCTGGAGCGCGTGCACCGCCGGGAGGTCGTCTTGGCCGTTGACCTGGGTTCGTCCCAGGACCAGTCCGATGGGGGTGGGCGCTTCGATCATGGCCTTCGTGCCCGCCGGGGTGTCGCCGTCCCAGCCGGGCGGGACGAGCAGGAAGGTCGCTTGGTCGGTGCCGGTCGCGCGTTGGCCCACGTAGGCGAAGTTGTTGGACCATGCGTCGATGAACTGCAGTCCGTAGTAGCGGCCGGCGGTGTCGGGAACGTGGAGCGCCAGCGGTCCGCCGCTGAGGTCGAACGGCAAGACCGAGTACAGCGTGTCGTTGTTCGGTGTCACGAACTGCACGTCGGGGCCCAGCAGTTCGCGCGCGTGTCCGAACTCGTTGAACCGGTGCGTGCCGGGCAGCACGGTGGCGGTGCCGAGTGGGAACTTCGCGATCTCGTCCAACCCGTACAGGCACGGATAGCCGTAGATGTAGATCTGAGCGGCGGCCTTCACTCGGTCACCTTCGACGGGCATGAGCAGTTTCCTTTCAGGCGTGGGTCCGATCGGAGCATGGTGTCGTGGGGGCCTGCGAACCTACTCGCTCGTGCATCTTCCCTGACGCTTGCGAGCAACCCGAGCAGGCTGGACTGACTCGCGTCGACTGTCGGCGCGGACCTCGTCGTCGGCGTCGGAAGAACCTCTCCGAGCACCGTCCCCGCACGAATCGCACGACTTCGGGCGCGAGTGCAACTGCGGCCACCAAGGCAGTCCGACCCGCATCGGTCGGCCCGCGGTTGCCCGCGACCCATTGCAACGGATATAAGTATGTGCTAATAAAAGTGGCGATGAATGCTTTCGACGTGCTCGGTGATCCCGTCCGCCGACGGATCCTCGAGCACCTCGCCGACGGTGAACGCTCGGCCGGCTCGATCACCGAGGCGATCCAGTCGGAGTTCGGGATCAGTCAGCCCGCCGTCTCTCAGCACTTGCGGGTGCTGCGCGACAGCGGCTTCGCCACGGTGCGCGCAGAGGGAGCTCGTCGGCTCTACGCCGTGGACCCCGCGCCGTTGCGCGACGTCGACGAGTGGATCGGCCGGTTCCGGTCGTTCTGGGCGCCGCCGCTGGCGGCACTCGCAACCGAGCTGGCCCGTGGCCAGCGCACGCAGAGGAAGAAGGGCACCACACCATGACCATCGACATCGACGTCGAGCGCCGGATCAACGCCACGACCCGTGCCTTGCGGGGCCGGACCCACGAGGCGGGGGAGCTGCAGGAGGTCACCCTCGAGGTCGTCTACGACACCACCGTCGAGGATCTGTGGGACGCCGTGACCACAGCGGAGCGGATCGCTCGCTGGTTCCTTCCGATCTCGGGCGAGCTCCGACTCGGCGGGACCTACCAGCTCGAGGGCAACGCCGGCGGCGAGATCACCTCGTGCGACCCTCCCCACGGCTTCGACGCCACCTGGGTGTTCCGAGCGCCCGACATGGCCGA
>CAYUOL010000474.1:0-4078 GCA_964446345.1 uncultured Iamiaceae bacterium
CTCGGGCCTCGTCCCTCGTCGGCGCCCGACTCAGGCGACCACGCTGGCTGCGACGCCGTACAGGACCCCATCGGGGTTGGGCGACGACGTGACGGTCCAGTTGAGCCCGTTGTCCGTCGAGGTGAAGGTGCGCATCGGGCCGGCGCCCCCGTCCCAGCCGACGGCGATCCAGGTGCCGGCGCGGTCGGTGGCGACCGAGTGCATCGACTGGACGAAGGGGAGCGCAGGGAAGGTCCCCGCCGTCGCGCCGGGGTTGAAGGTGTAGCTGAAGGCGCCGCCGGTCGGGTCGTCGCGGCGGCCGACGGCGACGAAGACCCCGGCGTGGTTGCTCGTGATGCCGGTGGCGAACCCGGTGCCGAGGCCGTTGATCTGCGTCCAGTTGCCGACCGAGGTGATCGAGCCACTCGCCCGCCACGCAACGGCGGTGTTGCCCACGCCGCCGAGCGTGCCCACGGCCATCCAGGTGCCCGCACCGTCGGTGGCGACGTCGAACATGCTGGCGTTGGAGGCGAGCACCAAGGGATCGCTCCAGGTGGCACCACCGTTGGTGCTGATGGTCAGGATCGCCTGGTTGAGGTCGTTCTGCCCGGCGGCCACCCACGTGGTCCCGTCGGTCGCGACCCCGTGCAGGCTGTTGACGCTCGTGGTGATGACCGGGAACGTGCCCGGCGTCCAGGTGGATCCGTTGTTCGTGGAGAAGAAGATCAGCTCCGCGCCGGGGAACGGCCCGTTGTCGTCGCCGACGGCGACCCAGTTGCCGGCGCCGTCGGTGGCGACGTCGAGCAGGCGCCCGGTCACCTGCATCGGGGACACGGTCCACGACACGCCGTCGTTGGTCGAGGTGAAGAACACGATCTGGTTGACGTCGCTGATGCGCCCGACGCCGATCCAGCGGCTGCCGCCAGCGGGGGTGTACGCGACGGAGTGCATCTCGCCGAGCGCGATCGGCGATGCCGTCACCGGCCACGTCGCGCCGTTGTCGACGGTGGTGAACGACCGGGCGCCGCCGTCGCCCCCCGATGCGATGAACGCCGGCGGGACAGGTGGGACCGTGGCGGCCGACGCGGCCGACACGCTCAGGATGGTGGGCGCCGCCCACGCCGCGGCGGCGCCGACGCCGGCTCGGGTCAGGAACTGCCGGCGCCCGAGCGCGCCTGCGGACCCGGAGCCTCCCTCGCCCGCGTCGTGCGCGGGTCCCTCGTGATCCGCCATCGGTGCCCTTCCGATCGGGTGTGCCCTGGTGCGCCTCGGGCCAGTGCCCAGCAGACGTTAGCCGTCGAGATCCCGCCCGTGGCCCGGCACCGTCGGACGCCGCCCGATCTGCCCGATCTGCCCGATCTGCTTCTGGGGAGCATTTGAGTAGGGGCTACTCAGGCCATCGGCGGGGCTCTTTGTGATGGTGGGGCCCACGGGTCCTCCGGGACCCCGAACCGGGCGGGCGGTCCTCCGCTGGCTCGTTCGGTTCTGTGCCCCGCCCGAACCACGGAACCTCCCACCCGCCCGCAGTTCGGGCGGGGCACCATCGAACGCCGCCGCGACGTCCTCTCGCCGCCCCTTTGCCGATCGCTGCTGCGGCGCTCGAACCGAGGAGCGGCGGCGGTACCCTCGTCGCTGTGGCTCGCGGTCGGACGGAGAAGGTGCTGACGACCCGGGTCGAGGCCGGAGCGGCGCCGGCACGGCGCCCCGACGAGCTGATCGTCGAGGAGCCGCTGGCGATCCACCTGGACGATGCGCTGGTGACCACGACGATGCGGACGCCGGGGCACGACTTCGAGCTCGCCGCCGGGTTCGTGTTCACCGAGGGCCTGCTCGCCGGTGTCCCCGTCCAGACCTGCCGCTACTGCGGCACCGGTTCCGCCGTCGACACCGAGTTCAACGTGGTGTCCGTCGAGACGGGCGGGCGGGCGCCGGTGCCGACCCCGCGACTCGGCACGACCACCTCGTCGTGCGGGCTGTGCGGGTCGACGTCGATCGACGAGCTGTGCGATCGGCTCGTGCCCCTGGACGCCCCACCCCGCTTCGATCTCGACGTGCTCGCCGGCGTGCCCGAGCGCATGGCGAAGGAGCAGGGCCTCTTCGCCGCCACCGGCGCGGTGCACGCCGCGGCGGCCTTCGATCGCGGCGGTTCGCCGGTGGTCGTGCGCGAGGACGTGGGCCGCCACAACGCGGTCGACAAGGTCATCGGGCGACTGCTGCTCGACGAGCAGCTGCCGGCGCACGAGCTCGGGTTGTACGTGAGCGGGCGCTCGTCGTTCGAGATCGTCCAGAAGGCGTGGGCCGCGGGGTTCGCGGCGGTGGTCGCGGTGAGCGCACCCACGTCCTTGGCGGTCGCCACGGCGCGGCGGGCCAACCTGCTGCTGGCCGGGTTCGTGCGCGACGGTCGCATGAACGTGTACGCCCCCGAGCGCCTCTGACCCGGAGGGGGTCAGCCGCTCGCGTTGTCGGGAGTGGGCGGGCGGTGCGAGAGTGGGCGCCTTGGGATCGCTGCGCAGGAAGCTCTCGTTGAAGGTCCGCCCCGAGCTGTGGGTCGGGTTCTCGCCCAATGGCATCGGCCAGCAGAAGCCGAACCACTTCGCGGAGATCTTCGAGGTGGCCTGGGACAACCGGGCCCACCCGAAGTACGCGTGGGACGTGCTGACCAAGGGCGTCTGCGACGGGTGCGCCCTCGGCGTGGCGGGGCTGCGGGACTGGACCCAACCCGGCATCCACCTGTGCACCACGCGCTTGCGCTTCCTCGAGGTCAACTGCGCGGACGCGATCGATCCAGTGGTCTTCTCCGACGTCGCCGCCCTGCGCACGAAGTCCGGTGCCGATCTGCGTGATCTGGGCCGGCTGGGGTACCCGATGCGGCGCCGCAAGGGCGACCGCGGGTTCACGCGCATCACGTGGGACGAGGCGCTCCGGGTCACCGGCGACGCCATCCGTGAGGCAGGAGGCGACCGCACCGCGCTGTTCCTCACCAGCCGCGGGTTGACCAACGAGAGCTACTACGTCGGCGGCAAGGCGGCGCGAGCGCTCGGCATCGCCTCCGTCGATTCGGCCGCCCGCGTGTGCCACGCACCGTCGACGGTGGCGCTGAAGTCGACGATCGGCGTCGCCGCCTCGACATGCTCGCTGAAGGACGTCATCGAGAGCGACCTCGTCGTGATCTGGGGATCGAACCCGGCGAACAACCAGCCGGTGTTCATGAAGTACCTCTACCTGGCCCGCCAGCGCGGCGCCCGCATCGTCGTGGTGAACCCCTACCTCGAGCCCGGGCTCGAGCGGTACTGGGTGCCGTCGAACGCCGAGTCCGCGATGTTCGGCACCAAGTTCTGCGATCTCCACGTCCCCGTGCGCCCGGGTGGTGACGTGGCGCTCGCCAACGCCGCGCTCAAGCGGTTGATCGAGCGCGGGGACGTCGACCGGGCGTTCCTCGATGCGCACACCGACGGGTGGGACGACCTCGTCGCCGCGCTCGCGGAGCAGTCGCTCGACGATCTGCTGGCCCAGGCCGGCCTCGACGCGTCCCAGCTCGAGGCGTTCGTCGACGAGTACGCCCGGGCCGACGCCGCGATCCTGCTCTGGTCGATGGGCATCACGCAGCACCGCGACGCCGTCGACGGCGTGCGGGCGATCGTCAACCTCGGGCTGGCCCGCGGCAACGTCGGTCGCGACGGTGCCGGGCTCATGCCGTTGCGCGGCCACTCCGGCGTGCAAGGCGGCGCCGAGATGGGCGCCTACGCGACGGCGTTCCCCGGCGGCCTTCCCGTCGACGAGGACAACGCCCGGCACTTCGCCGAGGCCTGGGGCTTCCCCGTGCCCTCCGCGGCCGGGCTCACGGCCCCCGAGATGCTCGAGGCGTGCGAGCGCGACGAGCTCGACGTGCTCTGGGTGTCGGGGGGCAACTTCCTCGACGTGCTGCCCGACCCCCCGCGCGTCGAGGCGGCGATGGCGCGCGTGCCGCTGCGCGTCCACATGGACATCGTGGTGTCGTCGCAGATGCTCGTCGACGGTGACGACGTGATCCTGTTGCCGGTGCGCACGCGCTACGAGCAGGAGGGCGGCGGCACCGAGACCACGACCGAGCGGCGGATCG
>CAYUOL010000475.1:0-4074 GCA_964446345.1 uncultured Iamiaceae bacterium
AAGATCTGGGGCCCGCCGGGGCGGTAGTCGGCGAAGAACTCCTGCCAGCTGTCGCTCACGGAGGTGCGGTCGGCGAGGTACTGCTCGTACATCTCGTCGACGAGCCAGGCGTTGGGGCCGAGGTTGGAGGGATCGGCCCCCGTGGGGGGTGCGGGATCTTGGGCCATCGGCTTCGATCCTACCGGGGTGGGCCTCCGGGAGGAGCAGCCCCCAGGCGCTTCCCTGGTGGCGCCCGTACCACCCTCGGCGCTCTCCGTCGGCGGCGCTCGAGCCGTGGCGCGGCGCTCAGGTGGCGCGGCGCTGCATCCGGGTGATCCAGCGCTCGATCGTCTCGCGGGGCTGCGCGCCGGGGATCAGCAGGCGGTCGTCGACCCACCACGCCGGGGTCGCCATCACCCCGTGCTCGCGGGCCAGGCGCATCGAGGCCTCGAGCGCCCGGGAGCCGGCCCCCTCGGCGACGAGCTCCCGGACCGTCGCTGCGGGCGCCCCCGCGGCCACGAGGAGCTCGTCCACCAGGTCCCGATCGCCGAGATCGAGGCCGTCGACCCACATCGCCTGTGCCAGCGCCGCGTCGAACGCGGCGAACGCCGCGGGCTCGTGCAGGCGCACGACCTCGCTCACCTCCAGCACGTGGTGGGTGTTGGGCATGCGGCGGGGGGCGCGAAACGGGATGCCGAGCGCGTCGCACTCCGCCCCGATCGAGGTGAGCACCGGGTCGAGGCGCCCCCCGGGGCGCACCGCGCGGCCTGCGGCCGGGATCTCGGGGTGCAGCTCGTAGGGCAGCTGCACGACGGTGACCCCGAGGTCGCGCATGAGGGCCGTGCGATCGCGCCCGAGGTAGGCCCAGGGGCACACGTAGTCGTTCCATGCCACGGCGTCCACCTCGGGCACGGTACCCGCGGTGGGGGGAAGGGGATCGGAGGCGTGCCGATAGGGTGCGGCGATGCGGCTCGTGACGTGGAACGTGAACTCCCTGAAGGCCCGGATGGAGCGCGTCGAGGAGTGGCTGACCCAGGTGCAGCCCGACATCGTGTGCCTGCAGGAGACGAAGCTCACCGACGACGCGTTCCCCACCATGGCCTTCCAGCTGCTGGGCTACGAGTCCGCCCACCACGGGCAGGGCCAGTGGAACGGGGTTGCGATCCTCTCGAAGGTCGGGCTCGACGACGTGGTCATGGGCTTCGGCGACGCCGAGGACCCCGACCCCGAGGCCCGGGTGATCTGGGCGACGTGCAACGGCGTGCGGATCGCCAGCGTGTACGTGCCCAACGGTCGTGAGGTCGGCCACGACCACTACGAGTACAAGCTGCGGTGGCTCGAGCGCCTCCGGCGCCGCATCGAGGACGCGGAGGACCCGAGCCGGCCGCTCGCCGTGTCGGGTGACTGGAACATCGCGCCGGACGACCGTGACGTGTACGACCCCGCGATGTACGTCGGCGCCACCCACGTGAGCGATCCCGAGCGCAAGGCGCTGCAGGCGATCGAGGCGCTGGGCCTGCACGACGTGTTCCGTGAGCACTACGACGCCGGCGGCCTGTTCTCGTGGTGGGACTACCGCGCGGGCAACTTCCACAAGGGCAAGGGCATGCGCATCGACCTGGTCCTGGCCAGCCGCACGCTGGCCGACAAGGCGACGGCGGTGCTGATCGATCGCAACGCGCGCAAGGGCAAGGGCCCGTCCGACCACGCGCCGCTGATCGTCGACTTCGAGATGTGAGCCATCGCCGCACGGCGCGACCTGATCGGGAGGAGCACCCATGAGTGACAGCGACGGTGGCCAGGAAGGCCTGGACGGCAATGACGGCCATCACGGCCATGACGGCGACGCCGGCGCCGCGGATCCCTCATCGGCCCCGGAACGGCCGGCCGGGGCCCCCGACCCCGCCCTCATCCGGTCCGCGATGTACTCGCGCTGGCAGGAGCCGCCGATCTCGCAGCTGAACACCCGTGGCATCGAGATGCGCCGCCTCGCGGACTCGATGCGCCTCATCATCGAGCGCCTCGTCGCGACCGCCGCGCCCACCGAAGCGATCATCGACGCCGCCGACGAGCTCGCGCGCGTCGCGCTCTCGTTCGACCGCCTGCAGCCCGGCACCGTCTACGAGGGCTTCTCCGAGGCGGCCAACGTGGGCGCGGATCCGCACGCCTCGTTCGAGCACAGCCCGTTCATCGGCCGGGCCAACCCGCTGGCGCCCCCGATGCACCTGCAGGAGATCGACGGCGTGGTGCACGGCCGCGTCGTCTTCGGCTCGGCCTACGAAGGCCCGCCCGGCTGCGTGCACGGGGGCTACGTCGCCGCCGTGTTCGACGAGCTGCTGGGCGCGACGCAGTCGATGGCGGGCCACCCGGGCATGACGGGCACGCTCAAGGTGATCTACCGCTCACCGACGCCGCTGCACGCGGAGCTGCACTACGTGGGCAAGCTCACGAGGGTCGAGGGGCGCAAGATCTTCACCGAGGGGACGGTCACGGCGAACGGCGTGCTGTGCGCCGAGGCCGAGGGCATCTTCATCTCGATCGACTTCTCGAAGTTCGCCACGATGAAGGCCGAGCGCGAGGAGGCGGAGCGGTCACGCCTCGCGGCGGCGGGCGACACGTAGCGAGCTGCGCTCCGGAGCTGCCTCGGGCGCCTCTGGCGCTCGCACCCGGTTCCGGCCGATCGCCTCCTCACCTCGTTCGGGATCGGACGGGCGTGCCTGCCATCTCGACGTCGCCGAAGCCGACCCGTTGTGCAGAAGGTGACGGGCGAGCCCGGTCAGGGCTGCAGGCGGGCGTTGACGAGGGCCGTCTCGGCGTCGAGGTGCTCGCGCAGGCCGTCGACGATCGCGTTCTCGACTCTTCCCCCGACGAAGCGCACGCGCACCTTGACCTCGCCGTTGGTGACCGCCACGGTGCCACCGCCATCGGCGCTGAACCGCCGCCGCGCCGACGCGGTGAGCCGGTCGGGGTAGTTGTCGGGCAGCAGCCGGCTGGCGCCGGTGAGCGCGGCCAGGTCGTACACCGTCTCCTCGATCCAGGTCAGCTTGTTCTTGTCGATCAGCTTGTCGGCCCCGGCCGGCAGATCGGCGGTGAAGCGGTAGCGCACGCGCATCGTGACGCGGGTGCCCGCCACCTCGCGGTCGACGAGGGCGGGGCGGCCGACGCGGCTGAACTCGGGGAGGTCGTCGTACCACGCGGGGTCGGTGTACACGGCGAGCACCTCGGTTGGCGGGGCGGCGTAGCGCTGCGTGACCTCGAACTGCACGCCCTCACCTTGTCACTCAGGGCGCTGGTGTCGGGGCATGGTCGGCCACGACGGCCAGGATCGCGTCGCCGTAGCGCTGCGCCTTCACCGCGCCGAACCCGTCGACGGCGGTGAGCGCCTCGATGGTGGTCGGCCGGCGGCGAGCGATCGCCCGCAGCGTGGCGTCGTGCATGACGGCCAGCGGGGTGATGGCCGCCCCCTTCGCGACCGATGCCCGCCAGCGGGCCAGCGCGGTGACGAGCGCGACCTCGTCGTCGGTGGCCGGGGTGAGGCGCCCGGGGGCCGGCGTCGCCGCTCGGGCGCGGGCGCGAGCCGTGGCGGGGCCGGCGGCGCCGGTCGGTCGTTCGGCGGTGCGGCTTCCTGCCCCTCCGGCGCTCGGCTC
This sequence comes from uncultured Iamiaceae bacterium, assembly GCA_964446345.1. Taxonomy (GTDB): domain Bacteria; phylum Actinomycetota; class Acidimicrobiia; order Acidimicrobiales; family Acidimicrobilacustridaceae; genus CAYUOL01. Next base: position 3,627 of record CAYUOL010000475.1, read on the forward strand.
GTCCGCCGTCGGCGCTCGATCGGTCGGGGCGCCCTCGAAGGGGAGGGCCTCGGCGCGCGGGCGCGTGGCCGACGGGGCGGTGGCGCCCTTCGCCCGCGCGGCGCGGAAGTGCGCGGCCCAGTCGTCGGGCACCTCGTCACGCTCGAGCGCGTCGCAGGCGGCCACGACCTGGGCGAGGTAGGGCGAGCGATCGCGGGCCATGACCTTCGTGCCGAACGTGCGCGACGCCGCCCACGTGCAGCACAGCTCGCGCTCGGCGCGGGTGGCCGCGACGTAGAAGAGGCGGCGCTCTTCGGCGAGCTCGACCGGCGTCTGCGCGTGCCCGATGGGCACGTAGCCCTGCTCGAGCCCGGCCAGGTGCACGATCGGCCACTCGAGGCCCTTGGCCGCGTGGAACGTGGCGATGTCGACCGCGTCGCCCTGGCGGTCGGGTTGGTCGGCGCGGGTG
>CAYUOL010000476.1:0-4056 GCA_964446345.1 uncultured Iamiaceae bacterium
CCAATGGTGCTCTCGCCCCCAACACCTTCACCGAAGGGCACATCAACTTCACCTACTACGGCGACAACAGCGACTGGTACTTCATCCAGACCCCGGCCGAAGGCACCATACGCCTCACCGCGATCGCAGAGCGCGTACCCGTTGCGAACGGCAACATCCGGGTGCATCTGCTCGACGGCAACGGGAACCTGATCACCTATTGGGATCCCGTGGCGGGCGGTAGCAATACGGCTGTAACGACCGTTGTGGAATACGACTGCGCAGGCCAGGGCGATTATTACCTGCAGGTGGTGAGCATCAATGGTTGCGGGATCAGCTACCGCTTGAAGTATGAGACCCTACCAGCGGTGTACGGGAACGATGCCGAACCCAACAACAGCTCAGGCGAGGCATTCTCCAATGGTCCGCTCGCCCACAACACCTTCACCGAAGGGCACATCAACTTCACCTACTACGGCGACAACGGCGATTGGTACTTCATCCAGCCCCCGGCCGAGGGCGCCATGAGTATAACGGTGATCGCCGAGCGCGTGCCGGTCGCGAACGGGAACCTACGCGTTCATCTCCACGATGGCAACGGCAATCTGATCACATACTGGGATCCGCTCGCGGGCGGTGGCAACACGCCCACCACCTCCGTTCTTGGATATGACTGCCTCGGACAGGGGAACTACTACCTGCAAGTAGTGAGCATCAACGGATGTGGCATCAGCTACAAGCTGAAGTATCAAACGATACCGGCGGTATTCGGCAACGATGCCGAACCGAACAACAGCTTTGGACAGGCCCTTGTGCTGAACCCTGATTCGTCGAGCGCCTCCGGTCACATCAACTTCACCTACTATGGCGACAACGATGACTTTTACCGCGTGGTGCTGCCCGGCGCGGGCAACATCGCCTTCGACCTGGAAGCGGAGAACGCGGCAGGAGGCGCGTTGCGGGTACACTTGAAAGATGGGAACGGGAACCTGATCAATTACTCGGACCATACGGTCGGGGCATCGCACACACCGGCCGGTTCAGCGGTGGCGTTCAATGCGTTGGGTGCCGGTACATACTATCTGCATCTCGTTAGCATCGGCGGCTGTGGTATCAGCTACCGGATGAACTGCAACGACGCCGACGCCGATGGCACCTGCAACTTCTTCGACCTGTGCCCCGGCGGGCCGGAGCCGGGAACACCGTGCGACGATCTGAGGGCATGCACCTCGGGCGATGTGATCCAAGCGAACTGTGTCTGTGCCGGCACCTTCGAGGATGCCGACGGCGATGGCACCTGCGATGCCAACGACGGCTGCCCGAACGATCCCGACAAGATCGCCGCCGGCCAATGTGGCTGTGGAGCGCCCGACACGGATACCGATGCTGACGGCACGGCCGACTGCGTGGATCCTTGCCCGGCGCTGGCCAACTTGGTGAACGGTGATGCCTGCGACGATGGCAACCCGAACACCACGGGCGATGTGGTGACCAACTGCATCTGCGCCGGTACGCTGGCCAACGACTGCGAAGGCGTGCCCGGCGGCCCGGCCCAGCCCGGCACCGGCTGCGACGACAATGACATCTGCACGATCAACGATGTGTACGATGTGAACTGCAACTGCGCCGGTACCTTCGAGGACACCGACGGCGATGGCACCTGCGACGCCAACGACGGCTGCCCCACCGATCCCGACAAGACCGCCGCCGGCCAATGCGGCTGCGGCGCACCTGACACCGATACCGACGCCGACGGCGTGGCCGATTGCGTGGACGCCTGTCCGGAACTGCCAGGCCTGACCAATGGTGATGCCTGCGATGATGGCAACCCGAACACCTCGGGCGATGTGGTCACCAACTGCATTTGCGCCGGTACGCTGGCCAACGACTGCGAAGGCACCCCCGGTGGTCCTGCACAGCCCGGCACACCCTGCGATGACGACGATGCCTGCACGATCAACGACCTCTGGGATGTGAACTGCAACTGCGCGGGCACCTTCGAGGACACCGATGGTGACACGGTGTGCGACGCCAACGACGGCTGCCCCACCGATCCCGACAAGATCGCGGCCGGCGTGTGCGGCTGCGGCAACCCGGAGCCCGGCACCGCTTGCGATGACGGCAACGCGGGAACGGAGAACGACCAGATCGATGCCAACTGCCAGTGCGTGGGCACCCCGTTGGATGTGGACTGCGAAGGCACCCCCGGTGGCACGGCCCTGCCCGGTACGGCTTGCGATGACCAGAACGCCAACACCGAGAACGATACCTGGGACAACAATTGCGTGTGCGTCGGTACTCCCATCTGGGACTGCCCGGACCTGCACGCCAACATCGGCGATCCGTGCGATGACAATCAGGGCGACACCGAGAATGACGTGGTGGACGCCAACTGCGAGTGCCACGGCACACAGGTGTACGACTGCCCCGATCTGCAGGCCAACATCGGCGATGCCTGCGATGATGGCGACAACACCACCGACAACGATGTGGTGGATGCCAACTGCGAGTGCCACGGCACGCCCGAGGGACCTTGCTCGGAGGACCTGCTCCTGGCGATCAGCCTGGACGGCAACCCCGGCGAAGTGACCTGGACGGTGTGGGACGACACGGAGAACACGGTGGTGGAGTCCGGTGGCCCGTACGCGGCCGGCCAGGCCAACACCACGGTGACCGAGGCGTTCTGCGTACCGGTGGGTTGCTACCACCTGGAGGTGAGCGATAGCGGCAACGACGGTGGCTCCAGCTACGTGCTGAGCGACGACAGCGGAAGGCGCATCATCGACGCGAGCATGGGCAGCTACTCCAGCACCAGCGAGATCGGTGGTCCGCTCGCAGCCCGCTCGTTCTGCGTGCCCACCTGGAACAACAGCGTGCTGGCCAACTGGTGCGATCGTTCGGCGCACGACCGCCAGTCGCCCTTGTACTGCAACAGCCAGCCGGGCGCCACGGGTTACACCTGGTGGTTCTTCGATCCGCATGGCACGTACAACCGCCGCGTTACCACGGCGAACCCCACCATCGTGCCCAACAGCCTGTACAGCTTCCCGATCCCCAACAACCTGTGGCTCAACATGCGCGTTCGTCCGGTGATGGCGGGCAGCAACTTCGGACCGGCCTGCCGCATCAAGATGGTACCGCACGGAGGTCAGGGAGGCTCGCGCGAACTGCTGTTCGACGAAGCGACCAACGTGACCATGAGCCTGTACCCGAACCCGAACCGCGATGGCCTGGTGACGGTGTACATGGAGGGTGTGGACGTGAGCGATGCGACCATGATCGACATCGACGTGTACGACATGGTGGGCAAGCGCGTGTTCGCTGAGCGCACCGTGGCCGCCGAAGGCATCGTGAACCACCGCATGGACCTGGGCCGCGATACGGGCGCAGGGCTCTACATGGTACACGTGACCATCGATGGCAAGCGTTACACCCAGCGCCTGGTGATCCAGTAAGCGCAGGAGCTTTTTGAGCAGGGGGCCGTTCCGCAAGGGACGGCCCTCTCGCTTCTGCCTCCCCCCTGACGAAGAGCAGGGTCTTGATACGCGAATGGAGCAGTTTCAGGATCTCGCGAAGCGGAACCTTGCGGATGCGAGGAGACCTGGCCGGAGGCCTCTTCCTTGTACCGGAAACGGCGGGAGGAACCACCTGCAACCGCCGGCTGGTCATCGAACAGTGCGATCGAACCCTTCATGCTCGCCCCCCGACCACGTCGGATGGTCGGGTTCACGGCATCCCCGGCATGCATGGAAGGATCCCGCAGAGCCGGCACCATGGTTCCGGCAGGCACGGCCATAGACGTTTTTTAGGATCATTCCAAATAAAATACCCGATAATCACCGACTAATTATCAACATTATTGGATTCCTTTTGAAGTGACCATCTAATTTTCGTCTCTCGCCGATCGGCTGAGAGATCCCAACCCTACCGCCATGAAGACCTTCGCCACACTCCCACGATGCTCCTCACGCATCGCACGCGCGCTGTTCTTGATCGCGCTGTTCACCATCAGCACCGGCGCCATGGTGCTGGACAACTCCCCGGCCGTGCTGCCCTTCTCGCAGAACTGGTCGAATA
>CAYUOL010000477.1:0-4048 GCA_964446345.1 uncultured Iamiaceae bacterium
TGGGACTGGTTCCCAGCCCCTTCGGCTCTGGTTCTTCGACGCGGCTCGCACCTTCGGCCGCGCCGCCAAAGCCACCTCGAGGTCAAGCGCATCGGCCAGCGCAGCGAGCGTGATGGCCGTCGGATTCGGCGAGGCCACGCTGAACAGCCGCCGCACTGCCTCAGGCGCGAGGTTCGCCCGTCGGTGGGTCGCGACGGGGCGCCGGACCCCATCGGACTCGATGACGCAGAGCAGCTCGCCGGCGAGCGAGCAATGGGAGAGGTCCGGCCCGTCGAACCGGAAGCCGAGCCCGTCGGTGCGCGCCGATTCGACCGGTTCGAGTCCATCGAAGTCGTGGCCCCAGAGCCCGAAGCCCCTGATGACCGTGCGGAGCTCGAAGCCGGGACCCCGCCGACACCTGAGCCGCGCCGCCGCCCGCTCGGTGCGGCCCGCCAGGTGATCGCCTCCGAACCGTGCTCGTCGCCGTACGCACCGGGGAACTCGACTGCCTCCATCCGGACAGCCTTGCCGGTGCGCCCCGCCGATGGGGGGGGGAGAGACCTCTGCCTTCACACGCCGGGTGACTGGAACGCCGGTGCCCGGGTGGATGCGGTCGCCCGTGCGAGCCGGACCGCCACGATCCGCTCGGAAGGGCACGTCGCTCCCCATCGCCACCGGCACGACGCTGGGCGGGTGAGGGTGCGTCGGCCCAGCTGGACCGTCAGCGTCGCACCGGGGGGCGTCGAGTGGTGGGGCGCTGTCGCTTCGCCGCGTACAGCTGCACGTCGGCGCGGTGGACGGTGTCGTCGTCGAGGACGCGATCGGTGTGCGCGACGCCCACGCTGAGGCGGACGGTGGCCTCCGTGCCGTCCAGGTCGATCGGTCGATCGACCTCTTGACGGATGCGCTGCGCGAGCGCCTCGGCGCTGCTCTGGTCGAGGCCGGGGCAGAGCACGGCGAACTCGTCGCCGCCGAGGCGGGCGACGAGGTGACCGGCCGGGACCGCGGCTGCGATGCGGTCCGCGACCCGCTGGAGAACGATGTCGCCTGCGGCGTGGCCCAACTCGTCGTTGACGGGCTTGAAGTCGTCGAGGTCGCAGAACACGATCGCTCCCGGCCCCTTCTCGGCGTCGAGCCGTTCGAAGAAGCTGCGCCGGTTGGCGAGTCCGGTGAGCGCGTCGGTGCGCGCCGAGCGCTCGAGCTCGTTGCTCTGGGCCATCCATCGCAGGACGAGCTCGGTCATCGTGCCGATCTGGCTCACGCCGAACGCGTGGTGCGCGGGCGTCACCCCTTCTGCGGTGGTCAGCACCGTGATGAGCGCGAGATCGGGTCCGCCCCAGTCGAGCGGTTCGACCCACAGCTCCGCGACCTCCAGGCCGGCGGCCAGGTCTCGCCGGCGCGCATCGAGATCGGCGGTCGTGGCCTCGATCGCGGTTCGCTGCGTGCGCGCCCGGTCCCACGGCGAACCGTCGCCCTCGCCGGTCACGAGCTCCCGTGGCGCGCCGGTGCTGCACCAGTGCAGGGTGCCGTCGATCACCCAGCTGATCCCGACCTGCGTCCCCCACTCGCGCCAGAGCACGAAGTCGCAGACGCGCAGCAACACCGCCTCGGGTGCCTCGCCCGCCACCAAGCCGTGGATCACGTCCTCCACCACCGCTTGGCGTTCGGGGATCGGGCGGCACCAGATCACGGCGGCCACCTCGCCGATGGCCTGCGTCGCACGAGCCACCACCTCCAGCTCACGCCAGGTGCCGTCGGCGTGCAGAGCCCGGAAGCTGGTGACCCCACCGGCGAACGCGTTGCCCTCGGAGAGCCAGCGCATCGAGAGCAGCGCCCGCTCGAGATCATCGGGGTGGATCCGCTCGAACGCCGGGGTGCCGACGAGCTCAGTGGGCTCGTAGCCGAGGTGCTGCTCGGTGGCGGGGTTCGCGTAGCGGATGGTCCCGCCCTCGTCGAGCACCATGACGACGAAGGGGGCCTCCGTGACGATCTCGGCGAGCTGGTCCGCGGCGAGACCCGTCATGTCGTCCACGCCGGCATTCTGACGCGCCCGGTCGGCACCGCGCGAACCGGTGGTGCCACGCGGGGTCCATCGGGCCACCGCCGCGTCCGTCGGTCGGCCCGCGCCGCGGCGATCCGATCGAGGGGCGACCCGACCGGCGGGGCCTCGTCGGGCAGGCTGGGCGCATGACGAGCGGGGGTGGGCCCGACATCCGGCCGGCGACGACGACGGCCGCCCGCCGTCGGTCCGGGCGGCGACCGGCCACCCTCGCGCTGGTCGTCGTCACGGCGCTCCTCCTGCTGATCACGGGGTGGGTGGGGAGGTCGGTGGCGGATGGTTCCCCCGACGACGTCACGCCGGCGCGCGACTCGCTCGCGTTCCAGCGCGCGGCGCTCGAGGGCGGCAGCGGTGAAGCCGCGCAGCAGCAGTTCCCGGAGGGCTCCTTCTTCTCCTACGCGTTGTACGGACTGGCCTGGGCCGATCTCGCGGCGGCCGGGCACGCGGACGCCGGATCGGCGGCGGGAGAAGCTCGCTGGGCGCTCGATCGGCTCGAGTCGCCGGCGGGCCGCGGCGCGTTCGACGCGGCGCTGACGCCGCGCTTCGGGATCTTCTACGCCGGGTGGACGCTCCTGCTCCGGGCGAACGCCGCGGCGCTCGAACCGGTTGTCGACGGTGCCCAACGGAACCAGATCACGGCCGAGGCCGACGCCATCGCGTCGGCCTTCCAAAGCAGTCTCAATGCCGGTGGTTCGCCCTTCCTCGCCGCCTACCCGGACCAGTCCTGGCCGGTCGACAACGTGGTGGCGATGGCCGCCCTTCGTCGCGCGGACCTCGTCACGGGTCAGGACCATGGGCCGCTGATCGACCGCTGGCTTCGTCGCGCGGCCGGCTTGGTCGACCCTCGCACCGGGCTGCTCCCGCACCAGACGGATCCGAGGACCGGCGCGATCATCCAGGGCTCACGCGGCACGTCGCAGACGATCATCCAGCGCCTGTGGCCGACGGTGGATCCGGCGTCCGCGCCCGAGGTCTATCGACGCTTCCGATCGCAGTTCGTCGCCACCGGTGCCGGCCTGGTCGGCATCCGGGAGCACCCCGAGGGCGTGGAGGGCGCGGGCGACGTCGATTCGGGTCCGCTCGTGCTCGGGTTCTCGGCCAGCGCGACCGCCGTCGCCATCGGTTCGGCCCGGGCGAACGGTGATGAGGGCCTGGCCGTCGCGATCCTCCACGAGGCCGACGTGTTCGGCCTGCCTCTGACCTTCGGCGGCGAGCGGAGGTACGTGTTCGGAGCCGTTCCGATCGGCGACGCCTTCGTCACCTGGGCGCGCACCACCCCGCGCGCGCCGGCATCCGACCACCCGACCGTGCACCCGTGGTGGCCGTTCGCCCTGGTGCTCCCGTGGACGATCGTCGGGGCGTCATGGATGGTCGTCGTCCGTGCGCTGCGGCGATCGGAGCGATCGGCGTCGACCTCGCGGGTCGCGGCGCGTGGCGACGCCGACAACGGCAGGATGGGTCGATGACCGATCTTGCTGCGTTCCGCGACCTGATCCCGCTCGACCACGGGTTGGTGGTCGTCTCGACGACCCGGGCTGACGGCTCGATCCAGTCATCCGTGGTCAACGCCGGGGTCATCGATCATCCGGTGACGGGGGAGCCGGTGGTGGCCTTCGTCTCGGCGGCCACGGCGGCGCGCCTGCGCAACCTCCGCGCCCGGCCGCGCGCCACCGTCGTCGTGCGCGCCGGCTGGCGATGGGCCGGCGTGGAAGGGCCGGCCGTCCTGGTCGGCCCCGACGACGCGTTGGCGGGTGTGGACGACGATCGCCGCCGGCGGCTGTTCCGCGAGATCTTCCTCGCCGCGGGCGGCAGCCACGACGATTGGGACGAGTACGACCGCGTGATGCGCGAGGAACGGCGTGTCGCCGTGCTCGTCGCGCCGGACCGAACCTCGGGGTGACAGCGGGCAGGAGGTCAGCGACTCGCGCGTGTGCGTTGCCGACGCATCCCCGCGAGTCCCGCAGCCCTGGCGCCTCTCAGCCCTCGACCCCTCAGCCCTCGACCCCTCAG
>CAYUOL010000478.1:0-4037 GCA_964446345.1 uncultured Iamiaceae bacterium
TGATCGCGAGCGAGAGCTGATAGGCGTCGGCGTAGAGCGGCACCGCGGCGAGGATGGCGACCGCGATGGCGGCGGCGAGCGCAAGAACAGGCTTCATCGCGATGCCGTTCCGAACAGGCCCTGCGGGCGAACCAGAAGAACGACGAGGAAGATGGCGTAGGTGGCCGCCAGCGTCAGGCCGGGATCGATCCATGTCGCCACGAAGGTTTCGACGAGGCCGAGGATGAGCCCGGCCACCAGGCAGCCTAGCAGGTTGCCGACCCCGCCCATGATGACGACGATCAGCGCCTTCATGGTGAAGACGACGCCGATATTGGCGTTGAAGGTGAGAAACATCGAGACCAGCACACCGCCGGCCGCTACCAGCGCGCCGCCGAAGGCGAACGCCAGTGCCGCTGTGGCGCGTACGTCGATCGCCACAAGCGGCGCGGAATTCGGATCGACCGCGACGGCGCGAACCGCCGTGCCGAGGCGCGTGCGCGTGAGATAGAGATAGAGCCCAAGCCCGATCGCTGCGGCAAAGCCGAGCGCCAGCAGGCGATTGGCGGCAACCGTCGCGCCCGCGATGTTCACCGGGAAGGCGAGGAAGCTGTAGCTGTAATAGGCGCCGCCGAACATCGCCAGCATCACGCCCTGGATCACGAACAGCATGCCGAAGGTCGCCAGGATGCTGTCGACCTCGAGCGCATCGCGATTGGGTGCGCGGGCCACCAGCGGCGTCAGCAGCAGGCGATAGATCGCCCAGGATACGGCGAAGGCTGCCGGCACGACGAGGAGGAGGCCGACCAGCGGGTTCACGGCCGCCGACGTGAACAGCCAGAATGCGGCGAACGCCGCGGCGATCATCAGTTCGCCATGGGCGAGATTCATGATCCGCGCGACGCCGTACTGGAGCGTGAGCCCCATGGCGATCAGCGCATACATGCCGCCGAGAACGAGCCCGGACGCGACTGCGGCAACGAACATCTGCCTACCGAAAACGGTTCCGGGCCGTCGCGAGGGTGCGGCGGCCCGAGATCCAGTCTACCCCAACCTTACTGCTTCCATGCCGGCTTGGGCACGACCACCGCGGCCATGCCGGGACCTGCCGGAGCCACGCCGGTGTAGAAGCCCTTCTGCCATTGTCCGATCAGCGGGAAGGCCTTCACCGGCATATTGTTCTCCAGCTTGATCTTGCCAAGCACGGTGTCGAAGGTGCCGGTCTGCAGCTCCTTGATGATGGCCGGGCGGTCGATCTTGCCGACTCTCTCGATCGCCTGTTCGAGCATCTGCAGCGAGGCGTAGCCGACCTGGCTGCCCCAGTAGTCGGGATCGCGGTTGTGCATCGCCTTGTGCTTGGCGCGATACTCGGCCGTGCCCTTGTTGCCCGCCTGCCAGCCGCCCAGCGACATGATGCCTTCGATGTTCTCGCCGAAGCGCTGCGGATAGAGCGGGAAGCCGACGCCGACGCCGAGGAACATTACCTTGGGCGCGAAAGAGGCGACCTTGGCCTGATCGGTCAGTGCTATTGTGTCCGGCGGATAGCTGAAGGCGACGAAGGTGTCGGCGCCGGAGCGTTGCGCCTCGCCGAGCAGCGGCGAGAGATCCTGGGTGCCGATCGGATAGCTCTTGTCATAGGCGAGCTTGAATTTTGCCTTCTCGAAGCCTTCGCGCGCCGCCTTCGACAGGTCGATGCCGAAGCCGTCGGCGATGCTGACCATCGCGATGCTGTCGTTGATCTTGCCGTCCTTGCGCATCTGCGACAGCAAGTCGACCAGCGCGTCGACATATTGCTTGCTGGTGCCGAGGAACCAGAAGCTGTTCGGCCAGCGCTTGGCCAGGTCGGGCGCGCGGTCGGTGACTGCGCTGAAGGCGAGTTGCGGATAGCCGTATTTGTTGAAGACCGGGCCGACCGCGAGATTGAGGCCGGTGCCCCAGGGCGGGAACAGAAGGTCCACCTTGTCCTGCGTGACCAGGCGCTCGACGGCGCGCACGGCTTCTTCCGAGTTCGAACGGTCGTCATATTCGATGACCTCGATCTTGACCCGCTTGCCGATGCTCTTGAGCATCAGGCCGCCCTTGTCGTTCACCTCCTTCACCCAGAGCTGGTAGTTCGGGATCTGGGTGACGTTGGCGCCGCCGGCGTTCGGTCCGGTCTTGGAGATGGCGTAGCCGACCTTGATCGAGGCCGGTTCCTGCGCGATGACGGCCCCGCCGAAAGCGAGCGTCAAAATGGCGCACGCCAGTGTCCCCGCAAACAGACTTCGACCTCTGTTCATTTGCGTCCTCCCCGAATTTCAGAGTTAACTCATTGGCCGGCCTGTCATTGCCGGTCCGGCTGTGCCGCATCTTGCGCCGCTTGGGATGCGGGTTCTTGCCCCAGAGCGAACTTCGTCCCGGTTGGGCTGGCAATACGCTAATGCAGCGCACAAACCGGGAGACGGCAGTGGCTTCCGGAGCGGCCCGTCGCTAGAGTTGAGAGCGAAGGGAAGGAGCGGGGACGTGCATAACAATCTGGCCGTCGTTTCGACCGCCGATGTCGCCCCCCGCGAGCGGCTGGGGCTGTGGGGCGATTTCGTTTGTCGCCACATCGGGCCGCTGCAGGCGGACACATTCGGCGATGCGCAGTTCGAAGGCCGCCTCGAGCTTGGCCAAGCCAGAGATGTCTCGCTGGCGCGCATCCTTGCCAGCCGGCATCGCGTGCAGCGCACCCCTCAAGGCATCCGCAAGGACAACCGCAACTACGTCAAGCTGGTAGCGCAGGTCGAAGGCGCGGGGTGTTTCGAGCAGAATGGCCGCAAGGTGGTGCTGGCGCCCGGCGAGTGGAGCCTCTACGACACGACGAAGCCCTACACGGTGTCGAATCCGGAGAGGATCGATCAGATCATCATGCTGTTGCCGCGCGAGACGCTGGTGCGGCTAGGGCTCGATCTCGACGACCTCGTGGTGCGGCGTTTCTCCGGCCGGTCCGGGGTCGGACGGCTGACCTATGATCTGCTGGTGTCGGCGTTCGAATCACTGCGCGACGGCGGCACCACGCCCGGCGAAGACGATCTGGCGGAGATGATCGCGAGCCATGTCGAGCTTGCAGTTCTCGACCGGGCCGGGACGTCCACCGACGCGTCGCTGCGCGAGTTGACGCGCGATCGCGTCAAGCGGTTCATCGACGTCAATCTCGACGACCCGCATCTTACGCTCGACCGCGTTGCTGCGGCGATCGGCTGCTCGAAGCGCTATCTGCACAAGCTGTTCGATGGCGAGGCCGATACGCTCAACGCCTATATCTGGCAGCGTCGGCTGGATCGGATCCGGCAGGATCTCGCCGATCCCGCCTTTGCGGACTGCTCCATCACCGAGATCGCATTTGGCCGCGGCTTTAGCTCGTCTACGCATTTCAGCCGCAGTTTCCGCGAGAGCTGCGGCGTCAGCCCGCGGGTCTACCGCCTGCTGATGCAGGGCACCAGCCTGTTCTGGCATCGCGCCGCGCGACGGCAATGGGCCAAGGAGGCGCGTCTGCTCGGAGCCGCGGAATAGCGCGGTCAGGCGTTCTGTTGCGTCATCCAGCGCATGTCGCGCGGCGAGGGCCGGCGGTGCAGCCTTGCGTCGAGCATGGCGCGGGCGCGCGCCTGATCTCCGCTCTTCATCAGCGCGACGATGAATGTGTCCTCGATCAGCGTGCGCTGCGCATGGCTGCCACCGATGCGGACGACTTCGTCCAGCATCGGGGAAAGAAGCGTCACGCAGGTGCGATAGTCACCTTCGGCAAAGGCGCTCATGGCGCGGAACAGGGCCGGTACCACGGCGCCGGCCGGCAGCTTGCCGTCGGCGATGCGCTTTTCGATCACGCCAAGGCGCTCTTCCAGTGCCGTCCGATTATGGGTCGCCGCCGCGAACAGCGCCATGTGGACGTCGGCAAAGGGAATGCTCGATCGCGGGAAAGCGCTCTGTGCGAATGTGTCCGCGTCCGCCCACAATCCGTCGGGCACGGCGTGACCATAGGCCTGTAGCCGCCACAGCAGCGAGGCGCCGTCGGTAATAGCGTTGAGCGGCGGCGCATG
>CAYUOL010000479.1:0-994 GCA_964446345.1 uncultured Iamiaceae bacterium
CATCACCCGCGGCGAGGAGGTGGCGAACGGCATCGTCGAGGCGCTGTCGCGCGTGACCATCGATGCGCCGATCGTCATCCGCCTCGACGGCACCAACGCCGCCGAGGGCCGGGCGATCCTCGAACCTCACCTGTCCGACAAGCTGCAGTCGAAGCCCACGATGCTCGAGGCAGCCCGAACCGCCGTCGAGCTGGCGGGAGGCGACGTCAAATGAGCATCTTCGTCGACGAGACGACCAAGGTCGTCTACCAGGGACTCACCGGCAACCAGGGCCGCTTCTACGGCCTGCGCAACCGGGACTACGGCACGCAGGTCGTCGCCGGCACGAGCCCGAAGAAGGCCGGCACGGACGTGGACGGCATCCCGATCTTCGCCACCGTCGCCGACGCCGTGAAGGAGACCGGCGCCACGGCGTCGTGCATCTTCATCCCGGCCCCCGGCGTGAAGGCCGCCGTGATGGAGGCCGCCGAGGGCGGCATCGAGTTCATCGTGGTGATCACCGAGGGCGTGCCGGCGCAGGACGAGGCCTGGTTCTTCAACAAGCTCCAGCGCGACTTCCCGAACGTGCGCCTGCTCGGCCCGAACTGCCCCGGCATCATCAGCCCCGGCAAGGCCAACATCGGCATCACCGCCGGCGAGATCGCCAAGCCCGGTGGTCCGGTCGGCATCGTGTCCCGCTCCGGCACGCTCACCTACCAGGCGCTCTACGAGCTCAAGCTGCAGGACATCGGCGTCACGACGTGCGTCGGCATCGGCGGCGACCCCGTGCCCGGCACCAGCTTCATCGACTGCCTCCAGGCGTTCGAGGCCGACCCCGACACCAAGGCCGTCATGATGATCGGCGAGATCGGGGGCTCGGCCGAAGAAGAGGCGGCGGACTACATCAAGTCGTCGATGACCAAGCCCGTGGCCTCGTACGTCGCCGGCGTGACCGCGCCGGCCGGCAAGAAGATGGGCCACGCCGGCGCCATCGTGTCGGGGGGCAAGGGCACGG
>CAYUOL010000479.1:1004-4036 GCA_964446345.1 uncultured Iamiaceae bacterium
AGGAAAAGGCCGAGGAACTACTGCGCAACCAGGCCAAGGGCAAGATGGAGGCCCTGCAGGCGGCCGGCGTGCGCGTGGGCCTCAACCCCACCGAAGCCGGCCAGCACATGGTCGACATCGTGCGCGAGAACGGCTGGGCCTGATCCACCGGTGACGTGCTCGTAGAGTCGTCACGTGCCGTACCCCGAGATCGTCCCCAACCCCCGGATCGACCTCTTGGTCACCGGGGCGACGGGCCAGCCCATGCGCAGCACCACCTACAGCGGCGTCATCCGCACCGGGCCGTCGCCCATCACCCAGGTGATGGGGATGACGGCCATCCAGGGCCAGCTGGGCACCATGGGCCCCCACGTGCTCGCGATGCTGCTGCCCGACGGGCTTCCGTACCTGCAGGCGAACCTCGGGGCGGGGTTCACCGTGCCCGAGATCGCGGTGCAGGGGGCGCAGGAGCACGTGTTCGTCGAGAACGTGCACTCGCGGTTCGTGCCCGACCCGCGCGGCACGCCGGAGGCGTGGGTCGAACTCTCGTTCGCGTTCGCCGGGCCGCTGCGGACGGTGTTCAGCTACCGCGTCACCGCGCTGGTGCCGCCCGACGCGGTGCCGCCGCCGTCGTCGTGAGCCCGCCGCGCGCCGTTTCGTCGCCGCGCGCTCGGACGCGGTAGGAAGAGGCATGGCCGGCTCCGGTGCTCCACCTGCGTGGTACCCCGATCCCGGGCATCGCCACGAGTTCCGCTGGTGGGACGGCGCGCGCTGGACCGAGCACGTGTCGAACCGGCAGGTCATCGGTCGCGACCCGTTGCCGCCGCGCCCGCCGGCCGCGACGAGCGTGGGCGGGGCGGCCCCCGCCGGCCCGTCCGGGGCGGCACCGGCGGCCGCGAGCGCACCGGGCCTGTCCCCGTTCGAGGAGCCGCGCTTCGAACCGGGCGCCTGGCTCGAGGCGTACTCGGTGTTCCTGCGGCGCAGCCCGGGCGCCGAGCGCGCGTTGCCCCTGTCGTTCGACGCCCGCGACGCCGCCGGCACGGCGCTGCTGTCGGTCGTGTCGGTCCCGGCGCTCAGCGCCGCCAACGCGCCGCGGCGGCGGGGCGGGGCCACGGGCACGGACCTCCTGCTGGTCACCCCCACCGACGTCCCGGTGGCCCGCCTCGCCCGCTCGGGCCCGGCCGAGCAGTTCGTGCTGCTGCTGCCCTCGGGCAGCATCATCGGCTGGGCGGCCGTGGCCCGTGACGCGACGCCGCCCCCCGCGCCGGGGCTCGGCGCCGGCGCCGGCAGCGTGGACGCGGCGGTCGACGCGCTGCTCAGTGGTGGCGTCAGCGTGGGGCTGACCCTCGGCACCGAGCCGGCCGCGCCCCCGTGGGCCCGGTTGCGCATGCTCAGCGCGAGCGAGGGCGAGATCACCACGACCACGGGCCTGCTGGTCGCGACCACCGCGGTGGACGTCGCGGAACCGACCGGCAAGCGGGCGAGCCCGACGCGTGAGCACCGCCTGAGCTACCGCACCGACATCACCCCGCTCGAGCGCCTGCTGACGGTGACGGCGCTGATCGTGCTCGACCTGGCCACCCTCTGACCCGCCGCCGCGGATCGCGTGTCCGAACCCCCCCGTGTCCGTTCCCGTGTCCGGTCGGGCCACCCCTCTGATCGAGCCTCCCGCGACCCCGCCGCCCGCGGAACCGATCGAGGCGCCGACGGGTGCTGGTAGCGTCCGGGAGATGTCCTTGCGCGTTGCGGTCCTCGCCTCCGGAAGCGGGACGATCCTCGATGCGGCGCTGACCGAGGGGGTGCCGGTCGAGGTCGTCGTGGTGGATCGTCCGTGTGCCGCGACGGCGATCGCCGACGCCCACGGCGTGCCCTTCGAGCTGGTCGAGCGCACCTCGTACGGTCAGGACTTCGACCGCGACGCGTACACGCAAGAGGTCGTCGACGTGCTGCGCAAGTACGACATCGATCTCGTGGTGATGGCGGGGTTCGGCACCATCTTCGGGGCGCCGATGTTCGACGCCTTCGCGGGCCACATCCTCAACACGCACCCGGCGCTGCTCCCGTCGTTCAAGGGGTGGCACGCGGTCGAGGCGGCGATCGACGCCGGGGTGCTCATCACGGGATGCACCGTGCACGTCGCCACGGCCGAGGTCGACGACGGCCCGATCCTCGCCCAGGAAGCCGTGCGCGTGCTGCCCGGTGACACCGCCGAGACGTTGCACGAGCGCATCAAGGTCGTCGAGCGCCCGCTGTACGTGCAGACGATCAAGGACATCCTCGCTCGCGGGTCCGTGCTCGATCCCGGCCGATGACCCGCGCGGTCGACTCCTGGCCACCCCGTCCTCCTGTGTCCCCTTCCTGAAAGAGCTGCGATGAAGGCACTGCTGTCCGTGTACGACAAGACCGGTGTGGCCGAGCTGGCCGCCGGGCTCCACGAGCTCGGGTGGGAGCTCCTCTCCAGCGGCGGCACCGCGAACGCGATCGCCGCGGCGGGGATCCCCGTCACCGACGTGGCGGACCTCACCGGCACCGCCGCCATCCTCGGTCATCGCGTCGTCACCCTGCACCCGAAGGTGCACGGTGGGCTGCTGGCCGACCGCAACGACCCGGATCACCAGGCCGACATGGAGGCGCACGGGATCGAGGCGATCGACCTGGTCGTGGCCAACCTGTACCCGTTCTCGACCGACCCCTCGATCGAGCTGATCGACATCGGGGGCCCGGCCATGGTGCGCGCGTCGGCGAAGAACCACGAGTTCGTCGGCGTGGTGACCGACCCCTCCGAGTACAGGGCGATCCTCGCCGAGCTGCGCGCCGAGGGGCACCTGCTGCCCGAGACGCGACGCCGCCTCGCCCGGGCCGCCTTCGCCAAGACGGCGGACTACGACCGCCAGATCGTGGCGTGGCTCGACGCCGGCGCGCCGGCAGGCGGCACCGATCAGGCCGGGACGGGTGATCAGGACGCGGCGAGCGACGCGGCCCCCGAGCTGCCCGAGACGATCTCGCTCGTCCTCGACCGCGAGCAGGTGCTGCGCTACGGCGAGAACCAGCAC
>CAYUOL010000480.1:0-3977 GCA_964446345.1 uncultured Iamiaceae bacterium
GAAGACGGCGCACCGACGACGTTCGGCGATGTGATTGTCGAGATTGACACTGCCGCGCAGTACGCCTTCAAGCGAGCCACGTTCGAGCCCGAGATTCCGTCCTTGTTCCCGTACGTCCTGCGCGTGCGCTTTGGTCTGCGCGTGCTCACGAGAGGGATCGACGAGAAGGAAGCGGCGGTGTTCGACCATTCTCCCCGACGTGTATTCGACATTTGCAACGAGACGCTCGGCCGATTCCTCGTGCCGGGGTTGTATGATGGTAGATAATCACGGGGAACCCCTGTGGTCCATGCATACGTGAAAATGAACGCGAATGGGATAATTTACGCGCCCGTAGAAACGGACGGAGATGAACAGTTTGTGTACTTTTTTTCCGTCCGGTGGCAAAGCGATCTCATGTGGCGCCTGTCCGAATTCCCCCCGGTGGCACTCGGGGCGCCGCCATCCGCACACGCGTCTATGGCGACCATCAACTATTTATGCGGCCACCCCGTGCGGTGGACGCACGGATATCGCCCGAACGGCGAGCCACATACGGTCGTTTACCGAAATCCGACCCCGCCATTGTTCGCAGAGGCCAAGCGGATTCTCATGGTCAGCATCGTGCGATTCCCCGGCCGCGCCGAGACCGAAGCCCTGTGCAGGAAACATTTTTTTGCGCTGCCCGAGCTCCGCATCGTGCTTGGCAACGGGTACACGCTCGTTCTCCATCTCGATTTCGATCGCAACGTGGGGTTCGACATGGACAGTCCGTCGTGTTTTGCGTGTTTTGTGATGACAATGCCGGGGGAGGTGTCCGACGCGTACCCCGAACCTCACTGGCCCGGGCGGGACATTTCAATCACGATGCAGCCAACGACTCTGACCCTGCGTGTGTACACCAAGCACATTACGATCCCCACGCAGCCGTTCATGCACCGCGTATTCGCGCAGGACATGAGTTTTACATTCGACACCATGCGCGTCCTCGAGCGGCTGTTCCGGGTTCTGAAGAAATAAATGCACACGTATGTCCATAACCCATCTGGGCCCGGCTCGCAAAAGCGGTGGAAGCCGCACAGCTTGAGCACGCGCGCCGACGCGCCGTCGCGGTCGGCGAGCGCGTAGAACGTGCACTCTGGGTCCAGGCCGCGGTGCCACGCGACCGCGATGCGCAGGGCGGCGGTCGCCGCGCGCCGCCCGCGCCAGTCGGGGTGCACGGCGTAGCCGACGCTGTGCACGCGGTCGCCGGACAGGTCGGCGCGCAGCGCGTCGGGCACGTGGTCGAGGAAGCGGTGGCGCGCGTGCATACGCGTGCACTGGAGGAAACCGACGGGTGCGCCGGCCAGCTCGATGATGTAGGCCTCGGTGTCGTCCGGGGCCGCGCCGGGATCGAGGAACGCGGCGCGCACGTCCGGTATCGCGCACAAGTCGCGCAGAAAATCGTCGTCGGCGGGCACCGCGTGCCGGATCGTTGCCATCCCCCTGGAAAATTCAAACTTGCGTGTTGTTGCAACAACACAATCGAAAATCTCATAATTGTTCACTCGGACCATGGAACCTGGATTCGGGGGGCTTCTTGCCACCACGCTGATTGCGCGGCTGCGGCAGAGCGGCATCGACCCCGCGCGGGCGTACGTCGGCGGCGGCGCGGCGCTGCACGCGTACCTGGCCTCGATCGGCGCGCACCCCGCGTGGACGCCGACGGACGTCGACGTGTTCATCGAGCCGGGCGCGCGCCCGGTCGTCGACGACATGAACGCGCTGCATGCGGCACTTTCGGGCCACGACAACCGCGTGTCCACCTGCCGGATCTTCGCGGCCATCCCCGGCTTCCCCTGCGTCGACTTTCTGTTCTCGGGCAAGCAGCGCACCGTGCTCGAGTGGGCCGGCTCATTCGACCTGAGCGCGTGCCAAGTGTACCTGAACCTCGCCGCGTGGGCAGACGGCAAGTTCATGTTCGTGGGCGCGTCCGAGGCCGACATCCGGCGCGGCGTCATGCGCGTCCCGCCGACGCTGTACCGCCGCCTGATGACGGGGGACCCGGATGGCGACATGACGGCGCACGCGTTCAAGAAGGAGCGGCGCGCGCGCAAGTACATGGAGCGCGGGTTCGCGATCGCGCCCGACGAGGCGTTTGAGCATGTGATGAGCTACAACGACTCGGCAGAGTGGAACAGCGAGCCTGAATAAACTACTACATTTCGCGTGCCGGCTCGTTGCAGCCGCCGTGAGCACGACTTCGCGGTGTTAGGTGAGAGCCCCACGGACACACAGCATCGATCCCGCCGGCAGCGGCACGCGCTGCGTGATATAACCCCCGCGCGACATGTCCGCGCGGCAGAATGCTGCGTGTGTGTCTGCTTCTGCTCTGCGCGCTCGCCGCCGCCGCGCCGCTGCCGACGGACCCCGGCCTGCCGATCGAGGCGCGCGCGCACGCGCTGATCCGCGCCGCGACGCCCGAGGCGGCGGCCGCGGTCGCGGCCGCGATTGGCGGCGTGGTTGTGCGTGCGTCGGCCGTGCCCGGCCACTTTCTCGCGGAGATGCACCCCGACCGGCCCGCGCACCCCGCCGTCGAGTACGTGACCGACGGCTTCGAGCCGCTGACGCGCGACGTGATGGCGGCCATCGGCTCGCGCCCGCTCGTGCCCGTGCCGTTCATGCAGCGCGACGCGGTCGCGCCCGAGTGGACGCTCGCGGTGCTGAACGCGCGCGCGGCGTGGGGCGCGGGCGCGGGCGCGGGCGCGGTCGTCGTCGTGCCAGACAGCGGCAGTGACTGGACGCACATTGACCTCGCGCGCGTCGACGGCGCGCACGCGCTGAACGTGCAGATGGCCGGGCAGTCGGCGATGCCGCCGGTGGACGAGGCGCACGGCACGATGGCCGCGTCGTGCGTCGTCGCGGCCGACAATGGCGTGTGCGGCACCGGCGTCGCGCCCGGCGCGACCGTCGTTCCGGTGCGCATGCTCATGCTCGGGGTGCCGCTGACCGTGACGCAGATCGCCGAGGCGCTGGTGTACGCGCCGACGGGCGCCGCCGCGGCCGTGTCCAACTCGTGGGGCCCGAACGACTACGTGCCGAGCATCGCCGAGCTCGCCACGCCGCTGCTCGCTGCGCTCGACGCGCTGCGCGCGCGCAACACGACGGTGTTGTTCGCGGCGGGCAACGGCTACCAGTACGGCGGCCACATGTCGAACGACGGCTTTGCGTCGCACCGGTACACGCTCGCGGTCGGCGCGCTCGGGTACGACGGGCGCGCGGCGCCGTACAGCGAGGCGGGCGCGGTCGCGGTCGCCGCGCCGTCGAGCAACGACTACGTCGGCGTGACGGCCGCGCGGCCCGACGGGCAGTGCACGAGCAGCTTCGGCGGCACGTCGGCCGCGACGCCGCAGATCGCGGGCGTCGTCGCGCTGCTGCGCCCCGCGGCGGGCGCCGCGCCGCTGACGCCGACGGACGTGCTCGACGTGCTGGTGCACGCGGCGCAGGCGAACCAGCGCGTGATCTCGGTCAACGAACCGGCGATCCGCAACGCGGCCGGCCTGGTGTACTCGACGCGGCTCGGGTTCGGCGTGCCCGACGCCGCGGTCGCGGTCGCGCTCGCGGCCAACCGCACGGCGCGCTGGGCGCCGGTCGACGTCGCCGCGCCGCTCGACGTGTCGCGGCCGTACCTCGCGTACGGCACGAGCGCGCTGAGCGCGGTGGTCGCGGCCGACGGCACGGTCGTGTGGGCCGCGGCGGTGCTCGGGCTCGAGCTCGGGCGGTGCTCGATGGCGCGCGTGCAGGCGATCTCGCTCGAGTCGCCGGCGGGCACGGTCGTGCCCGTGTACGAGCGCTCGTACCTGCACGCGGTGCACTCGCTCGTCGGGCACGCGCTGCCGACGCGCGCGTTCCATGGTGAGCGCGCCGCGGGCACGTGGAAGGTGCGCGTCGACCACGAGTGCCAGCCGTCGATCCTCGTCACGGCCGATGCGCGGATTGAGCTGCTGGTGGTAGAATAA
>CAYUOL010000481.1:0-3975 GCA_964446345.1 uncultured Iamiaceae bacterium
CGACGTCGGCGAACGTCGTGCCGGCGGCGTCCACCACCTCCACCGCGATCGCCGTCATCACCTCGTGGCTGCGATCGCTCAGGGAGCGCAGCATCCGTTGGGCGACGGCGACGTCGCGGGGCTTGTTCAGGATCTCCCCGTCGAGCACGACGACCGTGTCGGCGGCGATCACCACCGCGCCCTCGGGGCGGTGCTCGACGATCACCTCGGCGCGGGCGGGCAGCGGCGTCGCCGCCGGCGCGCCCCGGGCGACGTCGTCGACGGGCAGCACGGGCACCACGGGCCCGCGGTGCGTGCGGCGCACGTCGTCGAGCCGCACGACCTTGTCCGGGTCCGGGGGTCGCACGTAGGCCGCGGTGAACGTCGCCGCGACCGCGGCCGCCTTCTCCGTGGCGAGGCGGGCGACCAGATCCGCCGCGGCCTCGCCCGGGTGGGGGTGCTCATCGATCTCCGCGGGCACCACCATCAGCTCGACGCCGAAGCGCTCGAGCAGCGCACGCCGTCGCGGTGAAGCGGACGCCAGCACGAGCGACGGTGGCTCGGCCCCCGCGGTGCGCGAGGGGCCGGGGCGGCCGGCGGCGCCGGGGGTGGGAGCGCCGGCGCGGCGCACGCCGTCGGGGGTGCTCGGTCCGGCGGGAGGGCGCGTCGGCACGTCAGCCCCCGGAGGTCAGTGCGTCGGCGAGGGCATCGGGCGCCTGGGCCGATCCGCGATCGTCGAGCCACCCGTCCGGCAGCGTGACCTTCTGCGGGCCGCGGCGCGTGCCACGGGGCTGGTTCCAGTGCTCGGGAGGCAGCGCGAGGTCGCGGTCCACGCCGGCGAGCTCCGTGTGGAACTGCGCGTACGAGGTCGTGGTCGTCAGCGTGCGCCGCAACGTTGCGCCGACCGGATAGCCCGTGAGGTACCAGCCGACGTGCTTGCGGATGTCGCGCAGGGCCCGGTCGTCGCCCAGGCGGTCGGCCAGCAGCTGCAGGTGCTCGAGCAGCGTGTCGGCGACGGTGCCGAAGCGCGGGGGCGGCGCGACGGCCCGTCCGGCGAAGGCGTCGGCGAGATCGCGGAAGAGCCACGGCCGGCCGAGGCACCCTCGTCCGATCACCACACCGTCGCAGCCGGTCTCCTGGCGCATGCGCAGCGCGTCGGCGGCCGACCAGATGTCGCCGTTGCCGAGCACCGGGATCGTGCGCACGGTCTGCTTGAGCTCGGCGATCGCCGACCAGTCGGCGGTTCCGGCGTACAGCTGCGCGGCGCTGCGGGCGTGCAGCGCCACCGCGGCGGCGCCGACGTCCTCCGCGACGCGGCCGGTGTCGAGGTAGGTGGGCAACGCCTCGTCGATGCCCAGCCGGAACTTCACGGTCACGGGCACGGCGCCCGCCGCCTCGACCGCACCGCCGATGAGCGCGGCGAGCAGGCGCGGCCGCGCCGTCAGCGCGGCGCCGCCGCCGTGGCGCGTCACCTTGCGCACGGGGCACCCGAGGTTGAGGTCGATGTGGTCGACGTGATCGGAGTCGACCAGCTGGGCGACGGCGGCGCGCATGATGGCCGGGTCGGAGCCGTACAGCTGGATCGACCGAGGTGACTCGTCGGGATCGAACGTGGTCATCTCGCGGGTGCGGTCGCTGCCCTCGAGCAGCCCACGTGCCGTGATCATCTCGCTCACGTACAGGCCGGCGCCGAACCGCCGGCACAGCCGCCGGAACGCCGGGTTCGTGACGCCGGCCATCGGCGCGAGCACCACCGGCGGCGACACCGCGAGCGGGCCGATGCGCAGGGGCGCGCCGGTCGGCGCGGGGGCGGTGGTGGCGGTCGGCGACGGGGGCACGCCCTCCAGCGTGGTCGACGGGTCGGCCGCGAGCGAACCCGGGCGCGGATCAGGCGGAGGGGGTGCTGCAGCGGCGCGTCGTCACCACCTCCGCCACGGCGTTCGTGGCGTGGGTCGCCCCGCCGCCGGGGCCGCCGCCGATGGGTCTCCGGGTAGGGTGCGCACCATGACCGCCCAGATCCTCGACGGGGAACTCGTCGCCGCCACGCTCAAAGCCGACCTGAAGCACCGGATCGACGAGCTGATCGATCGGGGGCTCACCCCCGGGTTGGGCACCCTCCTCGTGGGGGACGACGGACCGTCGGCGCGCTACGTCGCGATGAAGCACCGCGACTGCGCCGAGTTGGGGATGATCAGCCGTCAGGAGACGCTGCCGGCCGACGCCACGCAGGAGCAGGTCCTCGAGGTGGTGGCCTCGCTCAACGCCGACCCCTACGTCGACGCCTACCTGATGCAGTACCCGTTCCCGCGGCACCTCGACTACGACGCCGCCCTCATGCAGATGGATCCCGAGAAGGACGCGGACGGGCTCCACCCGGTGAACCTCGGCCGGCTCGTGATGGGGGCCGAGGCACCCCGGGCCTGCACCCCCGCCGGCATCGTCGCCCTGCTCGAGCACTACGAGATCCCGATCGCCGGGCAACACGTCGTCATCGTCGGGCGCGGGCTCACCATCGGGCGGCCGCTCGCGAACCTGCTCACGCTCAAGCGGTCGAACGCGAACGCCGCGGTCACCGTCGTGCACACCGGCGTCGCCGACATCGGGGCCTACACGCGCGAGGCCGACATCCTCGTCGCGGCCGCGGGGTCGCCCGGCCTGATCACCGCCGACATGGTGAAGCCCGGTGCGGCCGTGGTGGCGGCCGGCGTCACCTTCGAGGGCAAGACGGTCATCTCCGATGTCGCCGACGAGGTCGCCGAGGTGGCCGGCTGGCTCTCGCCGCGCGTCGGCGGCCTCGGCCCGATGAACCGGGCCATGTTGCTGTGGAACGCCGTCGGCGCGGCCGAGCGGCGCGCCGGCTGACCGTGGCTCCGCGCCGCCCGACCACCTCCCGCCCGAGGGTCGTGGCCGTCGCGGCGCTGGCCGTCGCGTCGTTGCTCGGATGCGGCTCGACCAACTCGACCAGCGCGGTCGGCGCCGGGCCGTCGAGCGTGGCGCCCACGACCGAAGAGCGAGTCGACCCCGGTTCGTCCGCCGACGTCCCGACCAAGAAGGTCTTCAAGCAGGACCAGCCCGACATCGCCGTGGTCGTGGGGGAGAAGTTCGCGATCCGCCTCCCCGAGGACCCGGCGGCCGGTCAGGAGTGGAAGGTGATCAGCGCGCCCGACGGCCGGCTCGTCAAGGCCGACGGCGACTCGTTCAAGGCCGAGGCCCCCACCCCGGGGTCCACGGGAGCGAGCGCCGGGCAGCACGAGTTCAAGTTCAAGGCGAAGGCCCCCGGCACCACCACCATCACCTTGAACCGCTGCACCAACTGCCCTCCGGGTTCCAAGGGCTCGAAGGACATGGCCGAGCCGGTGCGCGCGACCTTCACGATCACCGTCAGCTGATCCCTGCCGCGCGGCTGGGCCGGATGCCCTCGCCTCAGGGCGCCAGCCCGCTGCAGATCCGCCGCTGCCCCCACTCGGCGACGGCGCTCGCCGCCGCCTTCCCCGTCTCGGGGATCGGGATCCCGTGGGTGATGCGTGCCGGGACCCACGAGTACGAGTCGACCTGCCGGCCGGTCGCCTGGACGAGCAGGATGCCCGTTCGCCCCGACTCGCCGTCCTCCCGGAAGTACACGAAGTTCCCGAGGCCGAACGCCACGAACGTCGGACCGATCCGTCCCGCACCGAACACGCGGTGGGCGTGGCTCCCGATCACCATGTCGGCGCCGGCCGCACGCACCGCGTCGGCGAGCTCGACCTGCTCCGGCGACGCGCAGGAGGTGTGCTCGGTGCCCCAGTGGAGGAAGACGATGAGCGTATCGACCTCGGGGCGCACCCTCTGGATCGCGTCCAGCAGCCGTTCGCGCTCGGTCGCGAGCGCGAGGCCGGGTCTCGAGTCGGTGGCCCCCCAGCCGGGGATGAGGGCGGGCTCGACCCGATCGAGGGCGCCGAAGATCGCGATGCGCTGGCCCTTGATGGTCTCGACCAGCGAGTCGGACGAGTCGACGCC
>CAYUOL010000482.1:0-3952 GCA_964446345.1 uncultured Iamiaceae bacterium
CTTCAAGCGCGCCGGCTGCGACGGCATCCTGACCTACGGCGCGGTCGACGCGGCGAGGCTGCTCAAGGGCAAATGATAGAACGTCCGTCGGCGCGGCTGATCCTGCTCGATCCGCGGGATCGGCTCTTCCTGTTCAAGGTGCACAACCCCGCGGTCTATGACCCGGCCGATCCGTTCCGCGATCCGTTCTGGGTGCTGATCGGCGGCATGGTCGATCCCGGCGAGGACTATGCCCAGGCCGCCGTGCGCGAGGCGCGCGAGGAGACCGGACTCGCTGTCGTGGGCGGCGTGCATTGGGTCTGGCAGCGCGAGCGCGTCATGCAGTGGCGCGAGCGCCAGGTGCTGCATCGCGAGCGCTTCTTCCTGGCCCGCACCGAGTCGACGGCGGTCGATACCTCCGGCCTCGACGAGCGCGAGAGGAGCTGGACCCTCGACCATCGCTGGTGGACCGCCGACGAGATCGCCGCCTCGCCCGAGCGCTTCGAGCCGGTCGATCTCGCCGCGCGGCTGAAGCAGTTGCTGCGCGACGGCCCGCCGGCGGAGCCGATCACGATCACCTGACAACGACCACTTAGTTCGTGGTCGTCGAATTGCCACTCTCGATCGTCATCGACAACGACAAGACGAAGACGGGCCGGATCGTCGAGTTGAAGCCAACGAACAACGGACCGATGCAGTCCTTCGGAACTGGCACGATACATTCCGTGCCGATGGCGAACGGCCCGCCCTTCTCCGGGTCAGTCGCCTGCTCCTTAGAGTAGCCGGCCGACCCACCGCCAAAACGTCCAATCAGAGCCCCGATCGGAAAGTCAGCAATGATGGCCGCACCGGGTGCCGTAGCGTTGGTGTAGCCATAAGGCTCGCATGGCTTGTCCATGCTGGCCGGGAGCCTCCAACGACCGGACACTCTCAATCGGACGTACTTGCAAGCGGGGATTATCGAAACGGCTACGAGCCACGGCTCGTAAATGTCGCGACCGACGATGTCGGGAGGGCTGTCCAACGGACTCCATTTAATATCGGGCATGGTCGCTCACGGACAGGAAGGGGCGCCGACGTGGGAAGTCGCAACGACACCATCGGGCAGCGTTTTCTGGCCGGTCGCAGGACCAAGCAACGCCGTGCAGTCCCCGTTCTCTCGCCGATTGCAGACAAGAAACGCAACTGTGGCGTCGGCAAGTTTCGCAGCGCCATTGCAAATACTAACCTGGCGTCCCACATCAGCCAGCCTTTCGTTCACCAGTTGCCGGCTAACCGGCACTGTCACCAGCGATTTGCCGGCCTCGAGCTTCGGCTCCGTCGCCAAATTCCGTGGCAAGACGGCTTTGTTCGCCTCCACTTTATCGACGACATAGCGGTCGGATATACCACGCACCAACACATCTTGAGTCTGGATCAGATGGTTGGGCAATAGATCCACCTTCGCGGTCACCTCGCTATGGCCGAACTCGCTAGCCTGCAGCCACAGCCAACATCCGATGAACGCTACCCATATTAGCGCGAGTGCGAGCGATCTGATCATGGCGGCGAACCTGAACTCGGATGTCGATAGGTAATCTCGCCTCTATGGCCCTCTTCGGCCTTCTCCAGGGCTTCCCATAGATCCCGCTCTGTGGACGACGTGGCAGGCAATGGTTGGCGCAATACCGTCGTCAGCAGATCGATGCGATAACGATCAAGTACCACCTTGACCACTTCGGCAAATGCCATCTCGCTCTCGAAAAGAAGTTCATAGAAGATGACGAGCAGAGGAGGAACCGCCGCACCGATCACGAGAATGGGTGTGTAAGATGCGCTCGTGAAGGCCAAGATGGGCGGCCAGATCAACCCGGCAAGGACGACAAGCACCATCGAGACGGCGGAGAAATCGATTTGAGCGCGAGCTGCAAGAATCCTGTCGCCTAGCCCATCTTCCTTTTTCAGGACGAGTTGAACGCGCGGCCATATGTAGCTGAATTGAACGTTGTAGACCGCGAGCGAATAGCCTTCGACGAACGCCCTGGCGTCGCCAATACGAGTCGCCTGAGGGTGCTCCAGTGCCAGTCCGCGCGAGCGCGACGTTGCCATAATCGCTTCATGCTCAGCAACTCGCGCTGAATCTTCGAGCACTGCGAGCATTCTGTAACGAAGAGCATCGGCCACGCGATCCCCGCTCCTCATCAGCGCAGCCACAGCATCTGCCGCGTCGCTTACTTCCTGGGCCTTGGGAAGAAAGGCAGACGCCAAGGTCATTTCCAGCAACATGACATCGAATGCGGCGCTATTCCGCGAGACCTTGGCGGGGATGGGATGCGATAGACCTTCTTGCCGTGCCATCTCCAGTTCCGCGGGCTTCGTCTCGTATAGTGCCTTG
Source organism: uncultured Iamiaceae bacterium (assembly GCA_964446345.1). Lineage (GTDB taxonomy): Bacteria > Actinomycetota > Acidimicrobiia > Acidimicrobiales > Acidimicrobilacustridaceae > CAYUOL01. The sequence goes on from CAYUOL010000482.1 coordinate 2,354, forward strand.
AATGTGGCCATAAGTGCCGTCGCGTTCTGCTTCTGTTTCCGACGCTTCGCCACTTCGGCGCGCCGGTGACGAAAAAGCAGGCGGTGAAGATCCTCCGGAAGCAATGAGCCGTCGAGCACACCATGCAGCGCCGAAACAAGTGGTGCGATCGCATAAGTCATGACGAGAAGGCCAAGCAGGGCGAGCGGCAGTCCCTTCCAGTCGTTGCCCAATGTCGTCCACGGAGTCCAATTCATTGGGAGATCGTAGACAAACACAACGAACAGAAAATTGAGGATTGCGAAGACCGCAAGCGGTAGGAACGAACCAAACCAAAAGGCCCGAGAAAACAGGCCTCCCAGGTAACTGAGCAGGCTGGTGAACGTCACGTTAGTAACACGTCAGCGTACCGTCGCCGCGGCTGCAAGGATCTCCGCTCTGCTTGCCTGAGATATCCGTTATGCAGTCGACATTCTTGGAACTGCACACACACCAGTGGAGACGCAAGCGAAGACCATGAAAGATCCAGCCGTGCCGTGTTTGGAGGGTGCCGACGCGGTTTGAAACATCCATGCGGATGACTTGCAAGGGAGGCTCGCCAATCACTCGACTCGCGTCTGGCCGATAGATCGGCGGCAGTTCTACCGACGGATCGCCAAGCTCAACTGAGTAGGCAGTAAGCCGTCCGGCGAAATGGGCGAGCGTTTCCGCACTCTCCCAATTCCGACGCCTACTTACGTTGGCGGCAATCCAGGTCAAGCTCCGCGATCCTCCACTCTGGATCGCCTGGACAACATCTCTCCCCAGAACGACCTGCCCTCCGCCCTGCAGATCGGGAACGATGACGGCCGACTTTTCAGCCTTGCGCATGGCATCGAGAGTGTTGCGCAATCCGAAACCTCCCGGCAAAGCCGGTAAGTCGACTTCGAAACCAGCCACGTCGCCCTCCCTGGAACTCCGAGCTTCACGACCCGATGTACCCGCACCGGTTGTAGCGATCATCACATCATGAGACCGCTTTGACAAGTCTCGGTTGGGACCGCACGTCAAGGCTCCGGACCAACGTCCTCGGCGACACCCTCCCAGACCCAACGTACCGAGCCCGCCCCCAGCAGGCCCTGCATCTCGGCGATGCCCAGCATCTGCGGCATCCAGGCGAACGAGCCCTGCTCCTTCATCGCGCGCCCGGCATTCACGAAGGTCGCCAGGGCAAGGCGCGAGAGCGCGCCGCCGACGCTGATGCGCTTGGCGCCGGCTTCGGCCAGTTCGGCGGCCGTGATGGCGGGATCGAGCCAGCCGGTGACCACGTTGAACGGCCGCTTGAGCGCACCCACCACCTGACGCACCTCGGCGCAATTGCGCAGCCCCGGGGCGTAGAGCACGTCCGCACCGGCCTCCTCGTAAGCCTGCAGCCGGCGGATCGTGTCGGCCATGTCGTTGCGGCCCCGGATCAGGTTCTCGGCGCGTGCTGTCAGCACGAACGGCACCGGCCGGGCGCGGGCGACCGCGACCGCCGCCCGGACCCGCGCCACCGAGAGGTCGAAATCGTAGATCGGATCGTTCTCATCGCCGGTTGCGTCCTCGATCGACCCGCCCGCCGCTCCGGCCTCGGCCGCAAGC
>CAYUOL010000483.1:0-3936 GCA_964446345.1 uncultured Iamiaceae bacterium
GAAGCATCATGAATAAAACAAACAAAAAAAAGTGTGTGTGTGTGTGGTGTGTGTGTGTGTGTGTGTGTGTGGTGTGTGTGTGGTGTGGGGGTGTGTGTGTGTGTGTGCGGGTGTGGGTGTGTGTGTGTGTGTGTGTGTGTGTGTGTGTGTGTGTGTGATGCGAAGTGTGTCTGTGTGTGTGTGTGTGTGTGTGTGCGTGTGTGTGTGTGTGCTGGCGAGCCTGTGTGTGAGTATGCGTGATCTGCACGTGCCTGCACGCGTGCATGCATGAATGCGTGTGCATGTGTGTATAAGACATGATGTGTCTGGGCGAGTCTGTGTCTGTGTGTGTGTGTGCGTGTGTGTAGCGCTCCTCGCATTGACGTGGTTCTGTTTGCGTTCCGCAGGCAAGTCAATCGATGAGCTGTACGCCGACGCCAAGCGCAAGCTGCCAGCCGAGCGGCTGCTTGCCGCCCTCGCAGATTCGCTGCTGCGCGGGGATCCATCGACGAGTATACTGGTCGGCACTGCGCTCGCCAAGGGCGTGTGGCTCGACGATCTAGCGGCTCCGGGCCTGCGGATGTCGTTCGCCGCCGCGCTGAGCAAGACCGACTCGCTGCAGCTGCGCGAGACGAGCTCCAGGCAGCGACACGCCCAACTTTTGGCGCAGAGCCAGGCGAGACTCGTCGCTGCGCAGTACTGGAGGGATAAGTGTACGCGACAGCGTGCGCTAGCAATCGATTTTGCTCACCGTGAAGTGTGTGCAGGCCACCAGAAGCACGAAGCGGTGGCGAGTCGTGAGGGCGCCCTCGGGCTCATCTACCGGCGCGTGTTCGACTTGCAGCGGTCGATCGAGGGCGCGCGCCAGGCGGACGGGCTGCGTGCCCGGATGGCGGCAGCGCAGCACACCGTTCAGAACGCAGGAGGCGCTGCGTCGGTGGCGCAACGTAACGAGCTGGCGGCGTTGCAGCGCGTGCTCGCCAAGCGCGCGCGGAACGAGCCCGCGTTCCTCGCGCACACTGGGCGCCTGCTGTCGGCGCTGATGACTGAGCTGGCAAAGTCCCTTGGAGTGACGCCTCACGTGCTGCATGCTGGCGTGACCGCGGTGCGGGAGGCGGCGTCGCTTCCGCAGCCGCATGCGCGCTTGACGCTGGTCGGCGCGGTAACCGAGGGGGAAGGCGGCGACGACGACGACAACGACGACGATAGTCACGATCGTGACGCCGACCGTGCATGTCGCGAACTGGCGGTGGCCGCTGCGGCGGGCGGGCGTGTACCGTACCCAGCGTTTGCCGGGCGAGGTGCGGCTCGGTGCAGTGTGCACGCGCTCGTCCGTGCTCATTCTAACACTTCTTCCCGACACAGTGACCGAGTATCCCGAGCGCGAGCCGGCCGCTCGCAACGAGCCGCTGTCCCTCACTCTGATCCCGGCGAGCGTGGTGGCCACGAACGCGCGAACGAGCACAGGTCGCGTGGCTTTCTCTGCGTACCGCGTCTGTGCGGCGCCGAACGACGTCATCCAGAAGCACGGCATATGCAGCACGCCGGAGGTGCACGTGGGCGTGCCGGTGCTCCTCCCAGAGCATGCAGCACACGACGCAGACCGAATCGCACAGGGTATGTGCGCGACCGCGGCCGCCGGAGATGGAGGCGCCGAGGGCGTCAATCGCATCGTGGAGCGCGGGTCCGCACTGGTGCAGGTCGTCGTCGACACGGTGCGTGAGGCGTTGCTCGGTGGGCGAATCGGCACGCGTTGGTCGTCGTCGCCGCGTGTGCGCGGCGTAGGCAATTGTCGCCTAAGCCTCCTGGACTACGCCGCCGCGGAGGTCACGCAGTACTCGCTGCGCACGGCGTGGCTGCCGGTGGGCATGCGCGCGGAGCTCGGCGGCAAGCCCGCGGTTGTCGCTTTCGTGGTCGGCGTGGCGGTGCGTGCGACACAGGTCGATGCGGCGGCGCTGGACGCCGAGCTCGTAGATGCGTCGCTTGGCACCGACCCGCCAATCGTGGACGCTGATGCAGCGAGTGTGCGCGACTCCGCGTCGGCGTTTCTGGCGTCGCTGGAGCCGGAGCCGTCCGCGTCCGCGCAACCAGCGGCGAGCGCGAGCGGCGACAGTGTGCGGAGCGCGCGCGAGCGCGTGCCGCTGACGCGCACCGTGACGACCGTGAGCGACCAGGTCGATCACGCGCGCGCGCCGATGGAAGCGGCGTCGCTGTCTCTGATAGCCGAGCTGACGCGCCGGACGGGGCGCCTGGGGCTTGCGCGCGGCCCGGTCACCGGCGCGGCTACCGACCACCCGCTTCGCAGCCTCTTCGTGCGGTGCATCAACGCCGGTGAGCAGCAGCGCGCGCGCACATCGGCGCCGCTCATGCTCTCGTTTCACGCCATCAACCAGCTGCGAGCGCGGCTTCGTGCCGTGGCGATTGCGCGCATGGCCGCCAATCCGGACCTCGGCGTGCTCGAGCTGATCAAGCTCGCGAACGACGACGAGCCGACGGTTGTGAGCGTGTACACCGTGTCATCGCTCGACGGGCGCCTCTGGAGCGTGCCGCTTCGCCTGCTCAAGCGCACCGAGCGCGTCGAGGTGCTGCGAACGCTGCACCGTGAGTTCACCACGGCTTGGAAGCAGATGAAGAGCGAGGGGCGTGTCGGCGTGCCGCAGATGAAGGTGCACAACACGCTGACGTCGCTGCAGGTCCGCTTCACGACGCAGCGCAGCAGCAGCTTGATGAACGCGGCCGGCGAGCTCGAGGTCTTTTCAAGCGCCGACGAGTACATGGAGCTGATGCGCTTGCTCGGGCACGATCAGTGGGCGACGCACGACATCTACGTGAGCCAGATCAAGCGCGGCCTGGCGATCGCCGCCGGCATGGGTGCGCAGCCGTTCTTGCTGCCCGTCGGGTACGCGACGACGTTGGTGTTCAACCGCGAGCAGCGGTCGCTACTGCGCTACCGCCGGTTCGAAGAGGCTGCGCAGCAGCAGGAGCGCTCGGCGAGTGGGGCGCAGAGCAACGTGGTCGAGCTGCCGGGCATGATCACAGTACAGATCGCTGGCTGCCTGCCGCCGCTGCTCGTGACGTCGGGCGAGGGCGTCGCAGACGTCGTCGGCGCCGATCCTGGTCAGCGCGCGTTGGCGACGATGTACCGCGTGGGCCTCTCGGCGGACGCGGGACTTGGCGTACCCAACGTGCAAGTGGTTGGCAAGGGCCTCACGGGGCGTCTTGCGGCGCTGAGCGCCCGCGCGTCCGCGTACCAGTCACGACTCGCTGCGGGTAGCGACGGCGGCGGCGGCGGCGGCGGCGGCGGCGGTGGCGGCTTGCAGAGTTCGCTCGGGCACGGCAGTCGTGCGTCGGACGCGGATGCGGCGCCCCCGCGAGCAGCGGTGAGCAGCGGCGAGCGCGTGCGGCTCCTGGCGCGGCTCGAGCGCGTGCGCGGGCGGCTGCGCGACACGCGCGCGACGCAGGGCCGCCAGGGGGCCGCGCGCGCGCTGCGCGGTGGCGTGCTCACGCTACTCGGCGACGGTGGCGTGGGCACGAGGACGGGCGCTGGTCGCGCACGCAACCGGGCGGCGCAGGTGTCGGCGCTCGGTGCGTTCCAGAAGTACGTGACGGGCGGCGCCGCGCGCCGCCTGGGCCGCAGTGCTGCTGTGGTGAGCGAGGCGTTCACCACAGCGCTCTGCGGCAACTGCTTCCGCCGTCGTGCCGCCGGTCCGGGCATGCAGTCGCGCTGTCCGCACTGCGGCGCGCACACGCTCCAGCGCGACGCTGTGTCGGGCCGGTCGACGATCGTGCTGACGCTGGCGCGCATCCGATTCGCTCCGAGGGCCGGGTACGAGTTCCCGAAACTCGTGGACGGCGCGGTGATCTCGGACGCGGACCACGACAACGCCGACGGTCGCGCGTACCTCGACGACGACGACGACGACGACGACGACGACGACGACGACGACGACGACGACG
>CAYUOL010000484.1:0-3873 GCA_964446345.1 uncultured Iamiaceae bacterium
AGCACGGCTTGATGGCCGGCCAACTCGGCTCAGCATCGACGAAGGTTGGCTCGCGCTCGATGATGAAGGGTTTTCCGGTCAACTGCGTGAGTGGCTGAAAACCCTTCGCAAGAAGAACGCCTCCGTCATTTTCGCTACCCAATCATTGGCTGACATCGATGGCTCCGCGATCGCGCCGGCCATTATCGAGAGCTGTCCGACGCGCATTTTGTTACCGAACGACCGCGCCATCGAGCCACAAATCACGGCAATCTATCGACGCTTTGGGCTTAACGACCGGCAGATCGAGATCCTGGCGCGCGCAACGCCGAAGCGCGACTACTACTGCCAGTCGCGCCGAGGCAATCGCCTGTTCGAGCTCGGTCTCGGCGAGGTTGCGCTGGCCTTCACGGCGGCTTCCTCCAAAGCCGACCAGGCACTTATCGAGCAAGTCCTTGCCGAACATGGCCGTGAGGACTTTGTGCGCGGCTGGCTCAAGGCACGCGACATCTCCTGGGCGACCGACCTCATCCCGCATCTCGACGAATTGGAGGCTTCCAGATGAACCGCCTCTACCGTCTTGTCACCGCCAGCATGATCGCGATCGCCGTTGCCGTCAGCTTGAGGCCCGCGTCGGCGCAGTTGGTCGTTTTTGATCCCAATAACTATGCACAAAATGTGCTGACAGCCGCTCGCAGCCTGCAGCAGATCAACAACCAGATCGTGTCTCTGCAGAATCAGGCGCAGATGCTCGTTAATCAGGCCAAGAACCTGGCAACGTTGCCGTTCTCGTCGTTGTTGCAACTGGAACGGTCGATCCAGCGGACCCAGCAGCTTCTCGCTCAGGCCCAGCGCATTGCTTATGACGTCGGGCAGATTGATCACGCGTTTTCAACGACCTACGCGCCGGCAACATCAGGTATCTCCGATCAAGCGTTGATCGCAAACGCGCAAGTCCGCTGGCAGAACGCGCTTGCCGGCTTGCAGGACGCCATGCGGACGCAGGCAACGGTCGTTGGCAACCTCAATACCAACCGTACCCAGATGTCTGCGCTGGTCGCCTCGAGCCAGGCTGCGACCGGGGCGCTACAGGCGAGCCAGGCCGGCAATCAGCTCCTGGCCTTGCAAGCTCTGCAGCTAGCCGATCTCACGGCGGTCGTCGCGGCTCATGGACGCGCACAGAGCCTGGAGTCTGCTCAGCGTGCCGCCGCGCAGGACCAGGGCAGGGAGCAGCTGCGCCGCTTCCTGACCCCCGGTCAGGATTATCAACCCACAGCCGTTCGGATGTTTCACTGATGAAGAAGTTGAGAATCGACAGGCTGCCGACGATCGCGGCGCTGATGCTCGTCGTCCTCTCCGTCGCGGCCTGCGCAATTCGCCTGCGTGAGGACGGCAACCAAACCGCGTCCGCCATATCGTCGGACCAGGCCTCCGATCCGCTGGCAACAAAGCTCGCGGAGTGCCGCTCCGTGACCTCAGAGCAGAAAGAGGCTCTGTCGGAATGCCGCAAGGCTTGGGCTGAGAAACGCCGTCAATTCCTCAGGCAGACACCTCCAACGTCCTCGGAAAGCGCCGCTTCTCAGGGCAAATCGCCATTGTTCGTCCCCCCTGAGAACAACGGCGAGCCAAGGCTCGGGCCGCACAATTCGATTCCACAGCCTGGGAAGGAGTAGGCGGATGGGCGGCACCGGCATTATCGACCAGTTCCTGGAAACCTTTACCCGCTACATCGATTCCGGCTTCGGGCTTCTCGGAGGCGAGGTCGGATATCTCGCCACGACGCTGGCGGCCATCGATCTCACGCTGGCCGGCCTGTTCTGGGCATGGGGCGCAGACGAAGACATCCTGGCACGCCTTGTCAGGAAGACCTTGTTCGTCGGCGTCTTCGCCCTTCTGATCGGCAATTGGAATAGCCTCGCCCGCATCATCTTCGAAAGTTTTGCAGGTTTGGGTCTGAAAGCCTCTGGCACCGGCCTTTCCTCAGCCGATTTCCTAAGACCCGGAAAGATCGCCCAGGTTGGCCTTGATGCCGGACGGCCGATTCTCGAGTCGGTCTCAGGCTTGATGGGCTATATCAGCTTCCTCGAGAACTTCGTCCAGATCGTGGTGCTGCTGTTCGCCTGGATCGTGGTGCTTCTCGCTTTCTTCATTCTGGCCATCCAGCTCTTCATCACGCTGATTGAGTTCAAGCTGACGACGCTCGCTGGCTTCGTGCTGATCCCGTTTGGCCTGTTCGGCAAGACCGCTTTTGCCGCCGAGCGCGTGCTCGGCAACGTGATTTCTTCCGGGATCAAGGTTCTGGTGCTGGCCGTCATCGTCGGCATCGGCTCGACGCTGTTTGCTCAATTCACGGCAGGATTTGCCGGCAACCAGCCGACCATCAACAATGCCATGGCGCTCGTGCTCGGGGCACTGTCGTTGCTTGGCCTCGGTATCTTCGGTCCGGGTATTGCCAACGGCATCGTATCCGGTGGACCGCAACTCGGTGCCGGCGCCGCGGTCGGCACTGGCCTGGCCGCAGGGGGCACCATCGCTGCTGGCGCCGGCCTCGCGGCTGGCGGCGCAGGACTAGCCGGTGGAGCGATCGTAGGTGCCACCCGTGGCGCAGCTGCGATAGCGAGCGGAACGGCAAGTGCCTACCGAGCCGGAGGATTAAGTGGTGTCGCCAGCGCAGGCGGCTCGGCAATCGTCAGCCCGCTGCGCCGCATGGCCGCTGGAATGACAAGTAGTTCACCACCAACAGATGGGCCTCCGGCCTGGGCACGTCGCATGAAGCGCGCGCAGACCGTGAACCAGGGCGTGTCCGCCGCCACCCACGCCGTCCGTAGCGGCGATAGTGCCGGTGGCGGATCCTCCGTCGACCTGTCCGAGGGAGGGCAGTGATGTTCAAACGACCATCCATGCATTACGGCCGCACGCCAGAGCCGGTGACGCCTTACCAAAAGGCAGCCCAAGTCTGGGATGAGCGCATCGGGTCAGCGCGCGTTCAGGCCAGAAACTGGCGGTTGATGGCATTCGGATGTCTGTTGCTGTCGGGAGGGTTTTCGGCGGCCCTTGTCTGGCAGTCTACGAAAGGTACCGTCACGCCGTGGGTGGTAGAGGTTGATCGTCTCGGTCAGGGCCAGGCGGTCGCGCCGGCAAGTGCGTTCCATCAGCCGACCGATCCGCAAATCGCGTTTCATCTCGCGCGCTTCATCGAAGATGTGCGGGGCCTTCCATCGGACGCCATTGTGCTGCGCCAGGGTTGGCTCCGCGCCTACGACTTTACGACCGATCGTGGCGCTGCAGCGCTGAACGACTACGCACGTAGCAATAACCCCTTTGCCAGGCTCGGCAACACACAAGTTGCGGTCGAGATATCCAGCGTCATTCGCGCCTCACCGGAAAGCTTTCGGATCGCATGGACTGAACGCCGTTATGACAACGGCCAACTCGCCACAACCGAGCGCTGGACTGCGATCCTCTCCGTCGTCATCGAAACCCCTCGCGATGCCGATCGTCTCCGCAAGAATCCGCTCGGCGTCTATGTCAATGCGATCAACTGGTCAAAGGAGCTCGGTTAGTGAGAAAACCCGTTCCGCGATCCGCGCACCCCGATTGGAATCGCGCGGCCTTATGTCTCGCTTTTCTTCTCACGGTCGCGCTCTCCGGCTGCACGACCTTCAAGCCGCCACAGATCAGCTATGATGATGAGGTGCCACCATCTCCTGATCTGCCGATGCCGGCGGATGACCACGCGCGTCCCTTGCATGTCCCTCCGGCCTGGACTCCAACCCGTGGCGGCAACAAGGGTGAAGCAGAGTCAAAGGACCCGACCGGTCGCGTCGAGATCGCCAATGATGTGGCGCGTGTCCAGCCGCGGCGGGCAGGGTATTTCAACGCCGTCCAGGTCTT
>CAYUOL010000485.1:0-3836 GCA_964446345.1 uncultured Iamiaceae bacterium
CTAATGCTCCGATCGAGCCGCGTCTACCGGACAGTGATCTGACTGAACTCTGCAGTCCGGCGAGTCGGATTTGAGGCTCAACTGACTGTGAGGATCACATCAGTAGCTGAGTTGAGATCTGGTGGGACTCGCAGCAGAACCTGCCCTCAGAGAGGGCAGGTTCTCGGGAGAGCTACAGTTGTCTCGCGGCCCGGCGACCTAGTCACAAGAGAACGAGTCATGCGTTGGCATTGCAACTCGGGCTTCCCAACCAGCGTGGGTGGGAAACGTCGGTGACGAGGGGTTGACGCGTTGTTCTTACTCACGTCATACCGCTTGTGAGCTGCACTGATGCGATACGACCGGCCTGATCCGGATGAACTTCGACGTCTCTACGAAGTCGAGCGGCACACCGTGGGTGAGATCGCGGTTGTGCTCGGTGTGGCTCGTGGAACGGCGCACAACTGGCTGCGGGACGCTGGTATCGCGCTGCGCCCGAGCCCGTCCGCGCCGCGCGCCGATGTGTCCGACGATGATGTTCGTGATCTTTACGTCCGCGTCGGGTTGTCGGCGGCGGAGATCGCGCACCGGTTCGGGTGCGGGACCTCAACGGTGTACCGCTGTCTTGATCGTCTCGGCATCGAGCGGCGTCGAACACCACCGAACCCACTGCGTCCCGAGCGTGGCGAGCTGTTCCGCCGTTACGTGACCGAAGGTCGGAGCCTGCGCGACATCGCGGTCGACTACGGCGTGTCACCCCAGGCCGTGGCGGGGTGGCTGCGCTACCACGGCATCGAAGCGAGACCGCCGGGCACTCCCCTACTCGAGCTTGATGTCGACCGGGTCTCCGCGGGCTACCTCGAGGGGCGGAGCGGTCCCGAGCTCGCCGCCCACCACGGCTGTTCGGCTGCGGTGACCTACCGGCTCCTTGACGAGGCCGGTGTCACGCGTCGACCGGTAACCCCGATGTTGGACCGCGAGGTGCTCGTCGACGCGCTCGAGCAGCAGCAGACTGCCGAGCAGATCGCCGCGATGCACGGGGTCAGTGTGTCGACGGTCTGTAGGGCGCTTCGCCGAGAGGGCCTCGAAACCGACCGGCAGGCCCAACGACGCCAAGCCCACGAACGACTCCTGGAGCTTCTCGTGGACGCCGAACGCAACCCGAACGTCGACGCGGCGTTCCTTGATTGGCTCCGCAACCGTGTCCGTGAACCAGTCGATGCGGTCGCCGTGCCGACCGCACGATCGACGCCCTCTGACGTCACGGCAGGACGCGGGCACCGATCCGGCACTTCTTCAACAAGTTCGTCGTGGCCGCGTGGTCACGCCGCTCGTTGTTGTGTCTGGGACGGAGCGTGCGGTTGTCCTCACGCGAACCCGCCCGCAACGATGCGGTCATGAGCGCACCCGCCGTCGGTCGACCGGGACCACTCGACAATCCACCACGAGCCTCGATCATGGAGGAGCCATGAACGTTCCGTCCCGGTGCGCGCTCACGTGTCGTACAGACACGGCAACCCCGGTGGTCGGTTCTGACCGGGCGGGTGCTCGGTGACCAGCCCCGCTCCGGCTCAGGCTCCGCACGTTCGGTCACCGTCCGGTAGAGCTCGGCTCGTCGCGGTGGCCTCCGCAGCGGCGCTGGTGCTGGTCGCGATCGCTGCGATGGTCGTGGTCACCGTCACCGTGCTGACACGCACCGACGTCGAGACGGTCCCGGTTGATGCCGCGGTGACCCGGCCCACCAACCCGACGGTCGCGGCACCAGTGGCCTCCTCGCCACAAACGTCGTTGACGGCGTCGACCACGTCGGTCCCCGCGGAGCTCGCGGTTCCGCCCGCCGGACGCACACCTGACAACCCGGTCCCGGTTGGGATGGCGGCCGACGTCGGCAACGGATGGACACTCGCCGTCACCGGCGTCCACCACGACACCTCCCAAGGCCCCCGGAACCGGGAACCCCGCACTGGTGTCCATGACGTGATGGTCGAGCTACACGCGACCTACACCGGCGACGCGGACAGCGCCGCCACTCAACAACTCAACCTCGACCCCATCGACAACGGCATCCTGCTCTACGGCCCCATCGTGCGCTGCGAAACCACCCCGAACCCGCTGCGCTCCTACACACCGGTACCCCGCGGCGTCACCGTCGTCGGCAACGAATGCTGGACGCTGTCCACCACCAACAGCCACACCGCCGAACTCGTCGCCACCACCGGCTTCGACGGCCAACCCGTCTACTTCACGCTCAACACCACCCGCCCATGAGCACCAGTCAACCCAACATGACGGTTCGACGGCCATGGACCAGCCGCCGGTCGATCTCCACGCACCTGCACGCCGACCGCGTCCAAACCGTCGACCGCGAAGCCGCCGCCCGCGGCGTCACCCGCTCGACACTGATCGCCACGCTCATCGTCGAACAACTCGACCACCTGCCCGTCATCGCGGCCCGAGCCCGACCCCGAACCCGCTACCAGCCACCATCGGGCAACCCCCGCCACACCGTGTCCGCCCAACTCACCGCCACCAACCACACCCGTGTCATCACCGCCGCCCGCGCCAGCGGGGTGAGCATCGGCAGCCTCATCGAGACCATCATCGACGACGCCCTCTGAGCCGTCCCTACTCAAGGACCGGAGCCTCCACGGATCTCGGGGCGGTTCAATGCGTTCCTGGCCGACCCAGTTGCCAAGCGTGCCTGGGTTGACCCCGGTCGCCCGAGCCACCTCAGCGATCGAGCGGTCCTCGTCGAGGACCATCGCGACCGCGTCACGACGGAACTCCGGCGGGTACTTCGACGGCCGCCCGCGCGACCGCTTCTTCTTGCTGTTGGACATGGACACTCTCCTATTCGAAGTGTCCGCCCAACGGGGGGATGCTCATCTCGACCTGGGGTCAGATCTTCGACGACCCCATGATCGCCGCAGCCATGCTCGACCGGCTCCTCGACAACAGCACCGTCGTGCACATCGACGGCGACAGCTACCGCATGCGCGCCCACCGAGAACGATCCGCCAACCTACGAAAGGGGGTGGCCGCCACCAACCGTGACTAACCTCAACCCCGCCACCCAGCCCCGACCTAGGGAATTTCGGTGAGCAACTCTGGGGAATTTCGGCGAGCGTCATCACAAGGACATCGATGACGGACGGTCAGGGATATCCGTGACGGCCGATCAGGGAATTACGTGACGGAAATCGCGCTCAACCAGGGATATCCGTGTCGGCTGACACCGATGCGAGACCGCCGGGCACTCCCTTACCGGAGCTTGATGTCGACCTCGTCACCGCGGGCTCTACCTCGAGGGTCGGAGCGGTCCCGAGCTCGCCGCCCACCACGGCTGTTCGGCTGCGGTGATCTACCGGCTCCTTGACCAGGCCGGTGTCACGCGTCGACAGGTAACCCCGACGTTGGACCGCGAGGTGCTCGTCGACGCGCTCGACCAGCAGCAGACTGCCGAGCAGATCGCCGCGTCCCACGGGGTCAGTGTGTCGACGGTCTGTAGGGCGCTGCGCCGAGAAGGCCTCGAAACCGACCGGCAGGCCCAACGACGCCGAGCCCACGAACGACTCCTGGACCTTCTCGCCGTCGCCGAACGCAACCCGAACGTCGACGCGGTGTTCCTCGTTTGGCTCCGCAACCGTGTCCGGTGAACCAGTCGATGCAATCGCCGTGCCGACAGCACGATATCGACGCCCTCTGACGTCACGGCAGGACGCGGGCACCGATCCGGCACTTCTTCGTCAATTCTCGTGGCCGCATCGTCACGCCGCTCGTTGTTGTGCCTGGGACGGAGCGTGCGGTTGTCCTCACGCGAACCCGCCCGCAACGATGCGGTCATGAGCGCACCCGCC
>CAYUOL010000486.1:0-3836 GCA_964446345.1 uncultured Iamiaceae bacterium
GCGTTCAAGCGCTTCAAGATCACCAAGGAAGACTGGCGCAATCGCAAGCGCTGGCGCGAATATGAAGTAGCCGTCTGCGACATGGTCGACCGGACGTCGACGGCAAGGGCGCCGTGGACGCTGGTGGAGGCCAACAACAAGCTCCACGCCCGAATCAAGGTGCTGCAGACCGTCTGCGCGGCGCTTGAGGAACGGCTGGAGCAGGTACCCAGGAAGCGCAAAAAAGATTAATCAGCCGCCGCGCGTTGTCCGCCGGTGCGCCCGGTCAGACTTCCTTCCTGCCCCATTCGAGAAACAGGCCGATATCGCCGGGAACGCCGTCGGGGAATTCCACCACCCTCGCGGCGAGGCCAAAGCCCTGAGGCTGCAATTCCTTCTTCCAGCGGAGGAAGATTTCCGCCGCCAATCCCCGAAGGGTGGCCGGCCATGCGGGGTCGGGGGCGTTGATGGCGCGGCCGTGGTCGGTGCAGAGCTCGCAGGGAAAGCGCAGCAGAAGCTGCTCCTCCTCTCCCTTGAGGGCGGCGGCGCGCGCGTTGCGCAACATGCGCTGCCAGGAGGATTCCGCGAGCCGCGCCTGCAGCATTTCTCTCGCTTGCTTGTCGTGACCCTCCGCGAGCTGGGCCTTGATCTCATCGCGATGCGAGGCTTCATGCTGCCGGAATTGCAGCGCTAGGTCGCGGAAACCCCCGGCCGACAAATCATCGTTGCCGGCGTCGGGACCGGGCGACGATGCCGGCGGTTTGCGCGTTTGTCGCGAGGCCATTGGCGGATTCGGCGAAGCCGGAATCTCGCCGCCGCGATCGAGCGAAGGTTCGGGTTGCGGCGCCTGCCCCCGATTGGCAAAGGCCCGTACCAGGTCAGCACGGCTGACGATCCCGACGATGCGGCCGTTGCTCATGACCGGCACGCGCTTGATTCTCTTCTCCGACAGCAATTCGGCGATCTCGACCGCCTCTGCATTCTCGTCGATCGTGATGACGGGCGACACCATCATGTCGCGGGCGGAACGATCCTGAGACTCCAGATAGCTCATGAATTCCGGGGAAAGATCCTCGCCTTCCGAAAGCGTTTTCAGCCACCAGTCGCGCCGGGCTTCGCGCTCGGACTCGTCGCGGGGCATCAGGTCGCCCTCGCTGATCATGCCGATCGGTGCGCCGTTTGCGTCAACGACGGGCAGCGCACTGATGCCGTTCCTGACCAGCAGTTCGGCGACGGCGCGCCTCGACATTTCGGGTGATGCTGCCACCACCTTCCTGTTCATGATATCGCGCGCCTTCATTGCGTCTCCTTGCGCTGCGGGACCCGCCTGCCGCTCAGTTGCCGGCTTCCTGCTTGGTCTGCAAATTGGTGACCTGCACCCGTCGATTCTCGGGAGCGAAAGGATTGGCCTGGTTCTTGAGCTGCTCCTTGCCGTATCCCGCCGCGACGAGATTCTCGGCGGCAATCCGGAAGTTCTTCATCAGGAACGCTTTGACGGACTCCGCCCGCCGCTCGGACAAGGCCTGATTGTACTCCGACCCGCCCTTGGCGTCGGTATGCCCGCTGAGCAGGAACACGCCGCCCTGTAGCGCAGGGTTGGTCAGCGCACGGCCCAGATTCATCAGATCGGGCACCGCCTTGTTGGCGATTTCGGCCGAGTTGTAGTCGAAATAAATCTCCAGATCGATGCTCGGCCGTTCTTTTGCGATGGCCGCGACCTCGGTTCGCTCGTCGAGCGTCAGCGATCTCGTCGTGCCGCGCACGCTGTTGATGAAAGTCTGCCGCTGGATGTCCTGCGGGGTCTTGGTTCCGCTCAGATTTCGCGTCAGCGATTTTGGGGTCAACGCCCGCAGGATTTTTCCCTCGCTCACCGGTTCGGCGGCGACGGCGGATCCGAACGCGGCGAACAGCGCCACTGCGCATGCGACGATGCACGAAGCGAGTAGGCAATTTCCACGATGTCGATATGTCATGGTGCACCCCTGTCCCGTTGATCGAAAAAAGCTTATCCTCGGGCAGGGAGGCGCGATTTGACGAGAATCAAATGGGGTTTTCGAAGTACTGCTACAATTTCAAGATGGGCTCTCATGACAAAGACAATTTGAAGATGGGTGACGATGACGACGACATCGTTGAGGCGATCAAGGAAGAAGTGATCGAAACGGCCAAGGCCGTCGTCGCGGACGTGAAGGCAATCGCGCATGAGGTTGTCGAGGCCATTGCCGAGGGCACCGGCCACGAGCACGCGCACCTCTTTCAGCCGCCGGGCCATGACGGTAGCAATGCGGCGCCTGGGGCTGAAGAGGGCGATGCGTCACATCCAGACAGCGCTGCAGGCGGAATGACGTCTGCCAAAAAGCCTGGCTGACCGGAGCAGCTCTCTGCCCGTGACGTGGCCATTTCGTCGGCTCCCCGCAGCAGCCTTTTGCTGCATCGCGAGACAACTGCGTTCTCCGGAGCGTGTTCACCCCTTGAATCTCGAGCGCGGCTGGCGACACTGATGAAGATCAGTCGCGTTTGCCTGCCGGAGGTTACATGGACAGCACACGGTCGCCGGACGACCCGTCTGCCTATCTTCAGAGCCTGATGCAGGCTGGCCAGCAGTCCTTCAAGCAGTTCGACGACGCCATGGCGGCGGCCATGGGGCTGGGCGACAAGCCCGGGGAGCAGGAGGCCTCGCCTCTTGTCGCAGCCGCCAATCTGCAACGCGACGCCATCCTCCAGGTCTGGAAGTTCTGGAACACGACGCTGGTCAAGGCGCTCGGTATCGAAGAGAAGATCCAGCCGGGTAGGGGTGACCGCCGCTTCAAGGACGATGCCTGGGCCGCGAGTCCTTACTATGACCTGCTCAAGCAGTCCTATCTGGTCGGCTCGAAGCAACTGACCGATCTCGTCGAGCAAGCGCAGGTCGATGATCGCACCAGGCTTCAACTCAAATTCTATGCGCGGCAATTCATCGATGCGATGAGCCCGTCGAATTTCCCCGCCACCAATCCAGAAGTGATCCGCACCGCCATCCAGACGCGTTCGGCCAGCCTGGCTGCCGGCATGAGCAACCTGATCGAGGACTTCCAGAAGGGACGGATCACGCGGGTCGACGAATCCAAGTTCGAGGTCGGCGGCAATCTCGCCAACACGCCGGGGTCGGTGATTTACGAAAACGAGCTGATCCAGCTCATCCAGTACACGCCGGTGACGGCGGAAGTGGAAAAGACGCCGCTTCTGATCGTGCCGCCCTGCATCAACAAGTACTACCTGCTCGATCTCGGCAAGGGCAATTCCTTCGTCGAGTACGCGGTGGCGCAAGGGCACCAGGTGTTCCTGATCTCCTGGCGCAGCGCGGTGCCGGAGATCGGGCACCTGACCTGGAACGACTATCTCCGTCTCGGCCCGCTCAAGTCGGTCGACATCGTCCGCGAGATCGCGGGCGTGGACAAGGTCCATGCACTGGGTTTCTGCGTCGGCGGCACGATCCTGAGCTGCGCGGCCGGCGTGCTGGCCGCCCGCGGCGAAGACAAGCTTTCCACCCTTACGCTGCTCACCACCATGGTCGATTTCTCCGACACCGGCGAGATCGGGCTCCTGATCGATCAGGGCCACGTCGTGCTGCGCGAGGCGACGATCGGCAATGGCGGCATCCTGCCGGGCAAGGAACTCGCCTTTACGTTCGGCACGCTGCGCGCCAACGACCTGATCTGGCGCTATGTGGTCGACAGCTATCTGAAGGGCGCGACGCCGGATGCCTTCGATCTGCTGTACTGGGACTCCGACAGCGTCAGCCTGCCGGGGCCGATGTATTGCTGGTACACACGCAACACCTATCTCGAGAACAAGATCAGGGAGCCCGGCAAGACCAC
>CAYUOL010000487.1:0-2122 GCA_964446345.1 uncultured Iamiaceae bacterium
GTCGTCGGCGACGCCGCGCACCGCCGCCTCGGCGACCGCGGGGTGCTCGAGCAGCACGTCCTCGATCTCGCCGGCACCGATCTTGAAGCCACCGCTCTTGATGATGTCGACGCTGCTGCGCCCGACGATGCGCACGTAGCCGTCGGCGTCGATCGTGGCCGTGTCCCCTGTGCGGAACCAGTCGTCCACCGTCGCCGGTCGGTCGGTGCTGCCGAGGTAGCCGCTGAACATCGCCTGCGTCCGCACGAGCACCTCACCCATCGCCTGCGCGTCGGCGGGCACGTCCGCCCCGTCGTCGTCGACGACGCGCAGCCCGACCCCGGGCAGCGCGGGCCCGACGGTGCCCGCCTTGGTGGTGACGCCGGCCGGGACGGCGGTCGTGATCATGGTCTCGGTCATGCCGTAGCGCTCGACGATGGTGTGCCCGGTGAGCGCCCGGATGCGCTCGTGCACCGGGGCGGGGAGCCCCGCCGAGCCGGACACCAGCAGACGGGCGCCGGCGAGCGCCTCGGCCACGGACGGGCTCGCCGCGGCGCGGTCGGCCAGCCGGTGGTAGATCGTCGGGACCCCGAAGTGCATCGTCGCCCCGGCGCGCAGCGCGGCGGCGGTCGCATCCGGGTCGAAGTCCCCGAGGTGGTGCAGGCCGGATCCCACCCGCAAGGCACCCAGCACCCCGAGCACCAGGCCGTGCACGTGGTAGAGCGGCAGCGCGTGCACCAGCGTGTCCGCCGGCGTCCAGGCCCACGCCTCGGCGAGCATGTCGAGGTTGGCCGCCACCGCCCGGTGCGAGAGCACCGCCCCCTTCGGCGGGCCCGTCGTGCCCGAGGTGTACATGACGAGCGCGGGGGACTCCGGGGCGGGGGCGTCGGGCCACGTCGCGTCGCCCGGCGGCGAGGTCGGGGTCGTCGTCGAGAGATCGACGACGTGCCATGGCCTCTCCCTCAGGGGGCCGGCACCGGATGGATCCGCCTCCAGCCGGGCCGCCGCGGTCGTGCCCAGCAGCACGTGAGCGGGGTCGCTGTCGCGGAGCTGGTGCTCGAGCTCGCGCGCCGAGGCGCTGGGGTTGACGGGGACCACGGTCGTGCCTCGCACGAGGGCCGCCACGATCGCGACCACCGTGGCCAGCTCGCGGTCGGCCAGCACGGCGACCCGCTCGGCGGCGGGCAGCCCCGCCGCCGTCGCGAGGACCGACGCCGCCAGCTGCGGGTAGGTCATCGCCTGGTCGCGCACCTGCACGCGCGGGCCCGCCGTCGCATCGTCGTGCCGGCGCTCGGCGAGGAGGGGCAACAGCATCGATCGGCGAGGCTATCGGTCCCCTCGGCACGCGCCGGGAGGCGTCCTCTTCCGGCGCCCCGACAAGGGCGCGACCGCCGTTCGCGCTCGGCTATCCGGGTTCAGCTCGATCGGCCACCTTTGCTAGGGTGCGCCTTCACCCCGGGCGGGTAGCTCAGTTGGTTAGAGCACTACCTCGACACGGTAGGGGTCGCAGGTTCGAATCCTGTTCCGCCCACAGCACCCCGCAGCAGCACCCCACAACCCGTCGGCGATGGGCGCCGACCCGCACTCGAGAGGGCCACATCGTGGCCCTCTTGTCGTTCCGGAGTCGGGTGTGCGCCGGAGGCGGGTGCCGCGCTCCGGAGTCGGCTCGTGGGCACGGTCCCCGCGCTCGGTCGGGGCACCGACCCGGCTGCCCCGCCCGTCGCCGGCCCCGGTGCCGCCGCGGCACCGAGCGCCCCCGTCGGGCGTCACCGCTCGTCGCAGCTCGGCTCAATCGTCCTTCAAGCCCAGTCCTCGCGCAGCTGCTCCGAGAACTCGAGCAGGGAGCGACCCTCCTGCGCCAGCGCGTCGAGGAGCGCGCGGACGAGGGCTTGGTAGAACTCCTCGCCCTCGGGGGGCGCCAGCGGGAAGCCGCGCGCCTCGGCCTCCGACGCGAGCCGGGCGGCCAACTGGAACCACACGTGGGCGAGGTACTCGACGCGCTCGGGATCGACGTCGGCGGTCCACACGAACTCGGTCCCGACGCTCGCGGTGTCCTCCCACCGATCGAGGAAGCCCTCGAACGCGTCGACGGCCTCCGTCGGCAGCGGGGCGTGGGTGCCGGGGTGGGCCAGCGACTGGGCCA
>CAYUOL010000487.1:2222-3822 GCA_964446345.1 uncultured Iamiaceae bacterium
TGTCGTGGCGCTCCCGGTCGGATGCGGCGGCCTACGATGGCCCGCAGCCTGGACCCAGGGGAGAGGCCGGCGGAAGCGCCGCGAGGTCGGAACGGATCGCAATGGACAGCGACGACAACGGGGACGACAGCGCGGCCGGCGCCGACAAGAAGCGCGACCCGGCCAAGTCATCCGCCTCGTCGCGCAAGAAGCCATCAGCCGCGTCGTCGACGGCGAAGAGCCGCGCCGCGCAGCGCAAGGTCCGGCTCGAGCCGTCCGCGGCAACCGCCGCGGCCAAGACACCGCGCAAGGTCACCAAGCCGCCGCTCTACCGGCGCGGCGGCTTCTGGTTCCTCGTCATCGTCGCCGAGGTGCTCGTGGCGTTGCTCATCTCCTATCGCTTCGAGCGAACCCCCGACTCGGTCGATCTCACCGGCGCGAACGTCGATCAGTTCTGCGCGGACGTCGCGGCGATCCGGGGGGCGACGGCGGCGCAGGCGAACATCGACATCAGCACGGCCGCGGCGACGTTCACGCAGCAGCGCGACGCGTACGTGAAGCTCAAGGCGAGCGCCCCGCCCGACCTGCAGCCCGATCTGGACCGGCTGATCAAGAGCACCGACGTGGTGATCACCGCGGCCCAGGACCTCCAGCAGAAGAAGGTCGACGTCCCGGACTACGCGGGTGCGGTGGCTGACCTCATCGCGGTCCAGTCGGCCCAGGACGAGCGGCTCGTCGTGCCGAACGCGCGGCTCAACCTGGCCGTGAAGAACGCGTGCAACATCGATCTCGCCGTCCCGTTGCCGCCCACGTCGACCACGACGTCCGTGCCGACCACCACGGCTGCTCCGGGCGGCACCACGACCGTGGTGACGACGAACCCCTCGAGCGTGGCCACCGAGCCGACACCGTCGACGACGGACGCTCCGGGCGTTCGCTGATCGATCGCGGACGAGCATCACCTCGGCAGGCCCGTGGGGTCGACACGACCCGCTCAGGTGGACTTGAATAGAACACGTTCTCGTTTTGGTGCGTGCGCGTCCTCGTGGTGAGAGGGTCCTCGCACGAGCCTTGCCCACCCGCCCTGGTGCTCCGGCGCTGCGGGCTCCTCACCGGGGGACTGCCATGTACATCGGCTACTCACCAGAGCACGAAGCCATGCGGCGCGAGCTGCGGGCCTACTACGAGAAGCTCCTGACGCCGGAGATCGTCGCCGAGCTGGCGGTGAGCGAAGGGGTCGGCCCTGTCTCGCGGCAGGTCGTCAAGCAGATGGCGAGCGACGGCTGGCTGGGCATCGGCTGGCCGAAGGAGTACGGCGGCCAGGCCCGGGGCTTCATCGAGCAGTTCATCTTCTACGACGAGTCGATGCGGGCCGGGGCGCCGGTGCCCATGCTCACGATCAACTCGGTGGCCCCCACGATCATGAAGTACGGCTCGCAGGAGCAGAAGGACTTCTACCTCCCGAAGATCCTGGCCGGCGAGATCCACTTCTGCATCGGCTACACCGAGCCGGACGCGGGAACCGACCTGGCGTCGCTCACGACGAAGGCCGAGCGCGACGGCGACGAGAGGCTCATCAACGGGCAGAAGGTCTTCACGAGCCTCGCCACCGACGCGGGCT
>CAYUOL010000488.1:0-3821 GCA_964446345.1 uncultured Iamiaceae bacterium
GGCCCTGCAGCTGATGATCGAGCGCGGCCTCAGCCGCGACGCGTTCGGCAAACCCATCATCTCGCTCGGCAAGAACACCGAGCTGGTGTCGCGGGCGCGCATCGAGATCGAGGCGATGCGCCTCATGGTGCTGCGCGCCGCGAAGGCGATGGACCTCATGGGCAACGCGGAGGCCCGGGTGTGGGTCAGCGCCGTGAAGGCGATGGTGCCCGAGCGGGTGTGCCAGATCATCGACCAGGCCATCCAGATCCACGGGGCGACCGGGGTGTCGCAGTGGACGCCGCTGGCGGACATGTACACCGGTCAGCGCACGCTGCGCCTCGCCGACGGGCCCGACGAGGTGCACCACATGGTCGTGGGCCGCGCCGAGATCGCGCGCCACACGGCGGCCGATCAGGGTCTGGGCGCCGACATGGTCCCCAACCGCAACTGACCCGACCAACGCTTACTCGGACGCGCCGCCCGTCGGCGTCGCGGACGGACGGCCGAGCACCGCGGACACCGCGTCGAAGAGGCGCGTCGTCGGCGAGCAGCACGGCGCGTCCGTGGGGATCGTGACGGCGGCTATCGGTTCGGGGCACCGCCCGCACACGATGTCGCTGGTCGTCACCACGACGAGGCTCGTCGCGATCTCGGGGTGGTGGTACACCGCCGCCCGATAGCCGGGGATGTCGCCCGAGTGGCCGAGCCACCCGTCGATGCTCATCAGGCCGATGCCGTACGTGACCGTCGGGCCCAGAGCCGGAGCGGCCCGCAGCGACCCGAGGCGTTGCTCGTGCGCCGCCGGGTCGAGCAGGCCCTCGCCGGTGACGAGCGCCCGGCAGTACGGCACGAGGTCCTCGACGGTCGACACCAGCGCCCCCGCAGCGTCGGCCCAGGCCGGGTTGAAGTGGGTGGCGTTCACCGGGTGGTCCCGCGTCCCCCCGGGGAAGGACAACGTGAACCCCTGGGCGTAGGGCTCGGGGAGCTCGGTGGCGTCGCCCGGCCATGAGGTGGCGGACAGGCCGAGCGGGTCCAGGATGCGCTCGCCGAGCAGCTCGCCCAGCGGCCGGCCGGTCACCTGGGCGAGCACCTGGCCGAGCAGGACGTAGTTGGTGTTCGAGTACGCGAACTGCTCATCGGGCGCGAAGACCGGCGAGTGGGCGACGCCGGCCGCGATCATCTCGTCCGGCGTGTGCGCCGCCGTGGGGTCGGCCATAACCTGCCCGGCGAACGCGGGATCGGAGGTGTAGTCGGCGAGGCCGCTGCGCATGGTGGCGAGCAGCCCGAGCGTGATCACGTCGCCCCCGGGGATGTCCGCCACGTAGCGGTCGACCGGATCCTCCAGCGCGAGCTCGCCGGCCGCCACGAGCTGCAGCAGCACGGTGGCGACGAACGTCTTGGTCACCGAACCGATGCGCACGTGCGTCGCGCTCGTCATCGGGGTGTCGGCGCTCGGATCCGCCACGCCGTAGGTGCCGATCCAGCGGCCCTCCGGCGTCTCCACGCCGACGACCGCGCCGGGGGTGCCCACGGCGTCGTCGAACGCGCTCTGTGCGGCGCGATCGAGGGATCCGACGAGCGACGGCGGGAGCGATGGCGATGCGGGGATCGGGTCGGTCACGGCAGCATTCTGCTGCGGTCGCGACGCGCCGTCGCGAACCCCTTCGGTGGAGAGCACGGGAGATCCGTGTGGCCGTTGCCACGGCCCGTCGGGGTGTGCTCTCGGCGCCGGGCGGCCAGACTCAACGCACCGTCCGTCGCTGCCGCCGTGCGCCGCGACCGAGCTCCAGGGGGAAGACATCCATGACGAGTGACGCACCCGCGACGATGGGCGTGTGGTTGGCGCCGGAGGCGTTCGCGATCGCCGAGGTCGCCTCGGTGGCCGGCACGATCGAGACGCTCGGCTACGAGACGCTCTGGTACGCCGAGACCTTCGGACGCGACCCCTTCGCGCTCGGCGCGTACCTCGGCACGCACACGTCGACGCTGCGCCTCGCCACCGGCATCGCCAACATCTTCAACCGTCACGCCGGCGTGATGAAGCAGGGCGCCAACACCGTCGCCGAGATCACCGACGGCCGCTTCACGCTCGGTCTCGGCGTGTCGTCCCCCGACATCGTCGTCAAGGCGCGCGGCGCCGACTACTCCCGCCCGCTGGCCCAGCTCGCGGAGTACCTCGATCACTACGAGAAGAGCCTCTACTTCTCGGTGCCGCCGCCCGAGCCACCGCCGATCGTGCTCGCGGCGCTCGGCCCGAAGATGCTCGAGCTCGCCCGCTCGCGCGACCTCGGCGTGCTCACCTACAACGTCACCCCCGAGCACACGGCTCGGGCGCGCGAGGCGCTCGGCCCCGACGGCTACCTGGCGGTCGAGCAGAAGGTGATCCTGTCGACCGACGCCGAGCTGGCCCGCACCACGGCGGCGAACACGCTCAAGTTCTACCGCCGCGCTCCCGGCTACCGCCGCGCCTGGCAGTCCCTGGGCTTCACCGACGAGGACATCGACACGCCCAGCGAGCGCTACCTCGACACCATCGTGGCGTGGGGCACGGAGGAGCAGATCCGGGCTCGCCTCGACGAGCACGTCGCCGCCGGAGCGAACCACGTGTGCATCCAACCCCTGCACCCCGAGTACGGGATCCTCCAGGTCGACCACGACGCGCTGCGGACGTTCGCGCCGGCGACGTAGAGGTCACCCCGCCAGGGACGACCGCCGCAGGCGTCAGGCCTTCTCGCGGCGGGCGGCCGTACGGCGGGCGACCTCGCGCAACGAGCCGTCCACCACTGCGAGGTGCAGCTCCTCGACCCGGCGCGCGGAGAGCTTCCCGGCGAGCCAGCGGTCGGACAGGCTCCAGAGGCCGTGGAGGTGGAACGACGCGAGCGCCTCGGCGTCCGCCGGGACGAGGTCGACCTCCTGGCGATAGCGCGCGGCCCAGCGCTTGGTGCCACGGTCCCAGATCGCCGCGCGGACCTCTTCGACCGCAGGCGAGGGGCCACCCGAACGGAGCAGGCCGCGCAGGGCGGCACCCTGTTCGCGCACGCCCGCGAGGTACGCGCGCACCGCGGCGCGCAGCTCCTCCTCGAAGGTCTGGTTCCCGGCGATCGCCGCCGACACGCGCGCCTGCAGCCGTGCCCCGTGCTCTTCGATCAACGCCACGATGAGGCCTTCGCGGTCGCCGAAGTGCTCGTACACCACCGGCCGCGTCACCCCCGCCGCCCGCGCCAGCGCGTCCATGCGGAGCGCGTCGGAGCCTCCCGACTCGAGCAGCTCCGATGCCGTCGCCAGCAGGCTCGCCCGGCGCTCGGCCGCGGGCAGACGCTTCGATCGGGCCGTCGGCGCGCCTGGTCGCGCCGAACGCGGCGCGGAAGCTCCGGATCTCGCGGGGGCTGGTGCCATGGGCAGACCGTAGCACCGGCGGTCGCGCTACCTACAGACTGTAGGTATTTGCTTGACCGCTGAACCTACAAACTGTAGGTTCGAGGAGGGGCGGTCGGGACGACGACCGCGACAGACCTACGCCTGCGACGGAGGACACGATGAACGCAACCCCGGTCAGTTCCGCGCGCACCACCGCGCGCCGACGCACATCGCTGCTGCTCGCCGGCATCGTCGTGCCCGTCGTCCTCGCTGTGTCCGCGTGCCTGCCGTCGTGGCCGCCGGCGACCACGTTCACCGTCACGGCGGCATCCCCCACGAGCCTCGACCTTGCCTGGCTGGCCCCGACGGTCGACCCTGACGCGACCATCGACACGTTCGATGTCGCGCTCGACGGCGTCGTTCGAGCCGTGGTGCCCGGCACCGGGCGGACGGCCCACGTCGCCGATCTCGCGCCGGCCACC
>CAYUOL010000489.1:0-3810 GCA_964446345.1 uncultured Iamiaceae bacterium
ACGCCAACGCATACGACTCTGCTGCGAGCTTCGACGCTGCGTACGGGCTCAGGGGCATCGGGCTCAGGTCTTCGTGCTTCGGCAGCGCAGGGTTGCCCCCGTAGACGGACGAGGACGACGCGACGATGACGAGGGGGTTGCGATGTGCCCGAGCTGCTTCCAGCACGCGCAACGTGCCGGTGGCGTTCACCTCGTGCGAGGCAATCGGATCGGCCAGTGAACGGGGAACCGAGGGCCGTGCCCCCAGGTGGACGACCGCATCGGACCCAGCGACCGCTTGCTCTATGAGGTCAGGCTCCAGGAACGAGCCGATCTGCACGTCCACATCGAGACCGTCGAGGTTCTCCAGCGATCCACTCGAGAGATCGTCGATCACGACGATGCGGTCGACGTCGGGTCGTTTCACCAGCGCTCGGCACAGATTCGCACCGATGAACCCTGCGCCGCCCGTAACGGTGACCTTCATGCGTCCCCTCGCTGAAATGGCAGATGCGCCGGCGGGCAGCGCATCAGAACCCGGCAACCGTAGACGAGCGACCGCGCACGACGGAACCGAGGCCTCATCCTCACGGGGTCCGCGACATGCGGCGTGGTGGTAACCGTCGCAGCGGCCAGCGAGTCGCACTCTTGATGAGGTCGACCCTGCCCATCCGCGCCGGCGTCCCCGGCGCGGTCACCGCCTCGAAGGAGCGTCTCGGCACGCGGTCGGCGATCGTCGTGCGGGTCGACTCGACGCAGAAGGCCGGCGCCCTCTCCCCCAACGACGGTGCCACCATCGCCGCCGCGGCGGAGACGGCCCTCGCTGAGCAGCTGCCGCTGGTCACCTACCTGTCATCGAGCGGGGCTGACATCGCGGAAGGCGTCGCTGCGCTGCACGGCTGGGGGCTCGCCGCCCGGGCCATGGTGCGCTGCTCGGGGGTCGTCCCCAACATCATCGCGGTGACCGGACCCGCCGTCTCCGGGCCGGCACTGCTCCTTGGGCTCGCCGACATCGTGATCATGACCGAGGAGGCCTACGCCTTCGTGAGCGGTCCGCGCATGGTGCGTGAGTTCACCGGGGTCCCGATCTCGAACGATCGTCTCGGCGGTGCCGGCGCCCACGCCCGAACCTCGGGGGTCGCCTCCTTCGTGGCCGGCGACGAGGAGGCCGCCGCGCTGCTCGTCGAGGACCTGCTGTCGTACCTGCCGGCGTGCCTCGACGACGAGCCGCCGCGCTACCCTTGCTTCGATCCCACCGATCGACCGACCCCGGAGGCGGGATCCCTGATCCCGGCCAGCCCGACCGGGAGCTACGACGTCCGCCGGGTCATCGAGTGCCTCGTCGACGACGGCGAGCTCCTCGAGCTCCGTTCGTCGTGGGCGGGCAACCTCGTCACGGCGTTCGCCCTCATGGACGGTCGCCCGATCGGGGTGGTCGCCAACCAGCCCACGACGATCGCCGGCACCCTCGACATCCCGTCGTCGCAGAAGGGCGCCCGCTTCGTCGCCATGTGCGATGCGTTCAACCTGCCGCTGCTCACGCTCGTCGACACGCCCGGCTTCTACCCCGGCAAGGACCTCGAGTGGCGGGGCATGATCCGCCACGGCGCCCAGCTGGCCTACGCCTACGCGCGAGCGACGGTGCCTCGCATCTGCCTCACGCTGCGCAAGTCCTACGGCGGCGCCTACATCGTGATGGACTCCAAGCGCATCGGCAACGACCTCTCTCTGGCGTGGCCGAGCGCAGAGATCGCGGTGATGGGGGCGAAGGGCGCGGCCGAGATCCTGCACCGGCGAGCGACGCCCGAGGAACGGCTCGAGCTCGAGCTCGCGTACGAACAGAAGATGCTGAACCCATACATCGCCGCCGAACGCGGCTACATCGACATGGTTATCGATCCCGCCGTCACGCGCGCGACGATCTGCGACGCGTTCGAGGTCCTTTCGACCAAGCGGGAGACCCTCGCGCCCCGCGGGCACGACAACACCCCGCTCTGAGAGCTCGCCAGTAGGGACCTCGGACCCTGTTCGCACGCCGGTGATCGAAGGATGCTCGCCGCGCAGTCGCGCTCGCGAGTGGACGGAACGTTGGCGCCACCCGATCCCTCGTGGATCAGGAGGCTGTCGTTAGCCTTGGACCAGTTGCGACCAGGAGGCTCACCATGAAGCTCGTCAACCGTCTGGGGGCCGAGTTCCTCGGCACCTACGTGCTGGTGCTCGGGGGCACGGGGAGCGCCGTGCTCGCCTCGGTGTTCCTGAAGGGGAAGGAGGACACCGGCCTCGGGATCGGATTCCTCGGCGTCTCCCTGGCGTTCGGGCTCACCGTCGTCGCCATGGCGTTCGCCGTCGGTCACATCTCGGGCGGGCACTTCAACCCGGCCGTCACCCTCGGCATGGCCACCGGGGGGCGCTTCCCCTGGAAGGACGTCGCGCCGTACATCGTGATCCAGGTGGTCGGCGCCATCGCCGCGTCGGCGACCCTCTGGGTCATCGCCATCGGGCAGGAGGGCATGACCGCCGACAAGCTCAAGGACGGCGGGTTCGCCGCCAACGGCTATGCCGAGCACTCCCCCGGCCTCTTCAACCTCACCTCGGGCCTCGTCGCCGAGCTCGTGCTAACGGCCATCTTCATCATCGTGATCATGGGCATCACCGACGCCCGCGCGCCGAAGGGCTTCGCGGCGTTGGGCATCGGCCTCACGCTCACGCTCATCCATCTGGTCAGCATCCCCGTGACCAACACCTCGGTGAACCCCGCGCGCTCCACCGGGCCGGCGCTCTTCGTGGGCGGCTGGGCGATCTCGCAGCTCTGGCTGTTCTGGCTTGCACCCCTCATCGGCGGCGTCATCGGGGCGCTCGTCTACAACCTGTGCGGCAAGGACGTCGGCGGCGCCGAGGGTGAGGACACCGGCACCGAGGACATCCCCGTCTGACGACGAGCGCGACCAGGGCTCAGCACGCGGTCATGTAGTAGCAAGGCACCCATGACCGACGAGATCGACCTCGCCCTCAAGCCCGCCGCCCCGGCGACCGCCGCAGCCAACGCCGCCGTGGCCTCCGTGCTGCCCTTCCACGACCGCGCGGACTTCGAGCGAGCCGAACGCGGACTGCTCGCCCGGCCGTCGCATCCCCAGGTCATGCACGAGCTCGGGTTCCCGGTGTGGGACCTCGATTCGTACGCCTTCCTCGACGCCGACTGCCCCGACACGGTCAACCCCAGCCTCTGGCGTCAGGCCCAGCTCAACCGCTTCGCCGGCCTGTTCGAGGTGGCCGAGGGCTTCTACCAGGTGCGCGGCCTCGACCTGTCGAACGTCAGCTTCATCGCCGGCGAGACCGGTTGGATCGTCATCGACCCGCTGACCTCGGCGGAGACCGCCAAGGCCGCCCTCGATCTCGTGCACCTGCACCTGCCCGAGCGACCCGTCGTCGCGGTGATCTACACGCACAGCCACGCGGACCACTACCAGGGCGTGCGCGGCGTCATCAACGAACAGGCCGTGCGCAGCGGTGCCGTGCGCGTCATCGCCCCCGAAGGCTTCCTCGAGCACGCGATCTCGGAGAACGTGATCGCCGGCAACGTGATGACCCGCCGCGCCACCTACATGTACGGCGCCCTGCTGCCCAAGGGGCCCCAAGGGCACGTGGATGCGGGACTCGGCAAGGGCGTCCCGTTGCTCGGATCCTCCGGGCTGATCGCGCCCACGGAGGAGATCACCGTGTCGGGCACCGAGCTCGGCATCGATGGCGTGCGCGTGGTGTTCCAGCTGACGCCGGGCACCGAGGCGCCGGCGGAGATGAACTTCTTCTTCCCCGACCGCCGCATCCTGTGCA
>CAYUOL010000490.1:0-3801 GCA_964446345.1 uncultured Iamiaceae bacterium
AACGGCGGCGGCGGGGCGGTCACCACCACGCAGCCCCAGACCCCCGCCACGACGCTCGCCACGACCACGCCGACGACGGCAGGGCCACCGACCACCGTCGCGCCGCCCACGACGGCGTCGCCCCCGCCGACCACGGTCGCGCCACCCCCGACCACCACCAAGCCGCCGCCGACGACTGTCGCGCCCCCGACCACCCCGGCGCCCCCGGTCACCGTCTCGTAGCGAGGGCCCACACGCCAGCGCCGCCCGCGGCCGCACGGCGGGGTACGTTGCCGGGATGGATCTCGGGCTGGCCGGCAAGAAGGCCGCGATCGCAGGCGCGTCCGCGGGTCTCGGGTTCGCTTCCGCCGCGGCGCTCGCCGCGGAGGGCGTGGCCGTGGCGATCTGCGGACGCACCCAGGAGAAGGTCGACGCCGCCGTTGCGCGGCTCGGGCCGTCGGCGATCGGCCTGGTCGCCGACGTCAGCAGCGCGGAGGGCGGTCAGCAGTTCGTGCGCGACGCCCGCGAGGCACTGGGTGGCCTCGACATCCTGGTGCCCAACGCCGGCGGTCCCCCGCCCGGCACGTTCGCGACCACCCCGCTGGATGCGTACGCCACCGCCCTCGAGCTCAACCTGCTCTCGACCGTCGGCATGTGCCACGAGGCGGTGCCCGCCATGCGCGCGCAGGGCTGGGGCCGCGTCGTCGCCATCACGTCGATCTCGGTGCGTCAACCCATCGGCACCCTGATCTTGTCGAACACGGCACGCGCCGGCGTCACCGGGTTCCTCAAGACGCTGGCCCTCGAGGTCGCCGCGGACGGCGTGACCGTCAACAGCGTGCTGCCCGGGCTGCACGAGACCGATCGGTTCGTGCAGCTCCACGGCGGCGACCTGAGCCACGCCGCCGACGGCATCCCGGTCGGCGTCATCGGTCGGCCGGACGACTTCGGCCACGTCGTCGCGTTCCTGTGCTCGGACCACGCCCGCTACATCACCGGCACGGCCCTGCCGGTCGCGGGCGGCATCGACAAGGCGCTCCTCTGAGCCCACCACCGCCCTGATCCCCCTCCGCCGGAGCCCGCCATGATCCGCCACGTCGTCCTCTTCCGCTTCCTCCCCGACACCACCGACGCGCAGAAGGCGGCGATCGTCGAGGGGCTGCGCGAGCTCCCGGCGCAGATCCCCGAGCTGCTCGCCTACGCCGTCGGCCCGGATCTCGGGCTCACCGACGCGACCTTCGACCTCGCGGTCGTCGGCGACTTCGCCGATGCCGACGGCTACCGCGCCTACCTCGCGCACGACGCCCACGAGACGGTTGCCCGCGAGCGGATCCGCCCCTTCGTCGCCGAGCGGGCCTCCGTCCAGTACGAGATCCCCGACCGCTAGCAGGAGCTGCGCTCCGCAACTGCCTGGGGCGCCTGCGGCGCTCGCACCTGGTTCCGTCCGATCGTCTCCTCACCTTCGTTCGGTATCGGACGGGCTTGCGCGAGCTGCGCTCCGGGGATGCTTCGTGCAGCCCGACTGCTCGATGTTCGCCCGGTTGGGTAGATTCAGCTGCGACACCAGCCGTAACAGTCACAACTGTCATCGTGTCGTCCACCAGGGCGACGACGGGACGACCACCAGGGGGAACCCAATGCCTGCTCACGCGCAAGAGGCGCCGCCGCGCCGGACCGGGGCCTCGCGGGGCGCGCTGATGCTCGCCCTCCTCGGGGTGCTCGCGGCGATGGCCGTCGCGTGCGGGACGCCGTCGACCGACGACTCCGCAGGCACGATCCCGCCTGCGGGCAACGCCGGGGTCGTCGAGAGCAGCGAACCGCCCCAGGTCGGCGGCACGCTCACCTATGGGCTCTCCGCCGAGACGAACGGGTGGAACCCGGGATCGAGCCAGTGGGCGCCGGCGGGCGAACAGGTGGCGAAGACGTTCCTCGACACGCTCTCGGCGTACGACGAGGAGTCGAAGATCCAACCCAACCTCGCCGCGAAGTTCGAGCACAACGACACCTACACGCAGTGGACGATCACGATGCGGCCCGGTGTCACCCTGCACAACGGCAAGCCGGTCGACGGCAAGCTCGTGAAGGCAAACCAGGAGTACCTCAAGACCTCCGAGCTCACCAAGCGGCCCTACGACCCGATCGACAACTTCGCGCTCAACGCCGATCCGCTCGCCGTGGTCGTGAACATGAAGGAGCCGTGGGTCAACTACCCGTACGCCCTCGCCACCCAGATCGGCGTCGTGGTCGACCAGGACTGGCTCGCGAGCAAGAACGTCGACAAGCCGATCGGCACCGGCCCCTTCGCGCTCCAGAGCTGGACGCCCGAGAAGGAGCTCGTCGTCACGAAGAACCCGTCGTACTGGCGCAAGGACGAGCGCGGGGTGCAGCTCCCCTACCTCGACAAGGTCGTGTTCCGCCCGATCACGGACGACACCAGCCGGTCCGCCTCGCTGAAGAAGGGCGACATCGACGTGATGCAGAGCGCCAACCCGCAGGACATCATCGCCTTCAAGGAGGCGGGCGCCCGCGGTGAGTACCAGGTGTTCAACGCGGTGCGCGGCGAGACGTCCGAGTCGATGGTGATGCTCAACACCAAGGCGGCGCCGTTGAACGACCCGGACGCGCGCCGAGCGCTCGCGTACGCCACCAACAAGAAGGACTACATCGACACCGTCGCCCAGGGCCTCTACGAACCCGCCAACGGCCCGTTCGCCCCGTCCTCGCGTTGGTACAACAAAGAGGTCGAGACCACCTACCCGCAGTTCGACCAGGCCAAGGCGCGCGAGCTGGTCGAGAAGGTCAAGGCGAAGAACGGCGGGCAGTTCGCCTTCAAGCTGGTCGGCCCTCCGGGCGCCACGGTCGGGCAGTCGCTCGCCGCCATCCAGGGCCAGTGGAAGGAGGTCGGCATCGACGTGACCATCGATCAGGTGGAGCAGGCGCCGCTGATCGTGCAGGTGCTGACCGGTGGCTACCAGGCCGTGATCTGGCAGCAGTTCGCCTCACCCCACCCGCTGGGCGACTCGATCTGGTGGCACCCGCAGGCGTCCGCCGAGATCCCCACCTTCGCGTTGAACTTCGCCCGCAACGAGGACCCCGCGATCGGCGCGGCGCTCGACGACGGGCGCCACACGACCGACCCGGCCAAAGAGCTCGCGGACTACCAGGCCGTGCAGAAGCTGCTCGCCCAGGACGTCCCCTACGTCTGGTTGTTCCACAGCCAGATCAGCGTCGTCGCCCGCAACAACATCATCAACGTCGTGAACTACAAGCTGCCGCCCAACGAGAAGGGCGAGCAGAAGAAGGGCCTCGAGCTGCAGAACGGTAGCCATCCGCTGTACATGGCCTGGATCAAGAAGTAGCGCATCACGCAGTAGCGCTCTCGAGCGCCACGAGGAGCTGGCGACCGATGCCCTGACCGTGGTGCTCCGGCGCGACCGCGACCGCCGTCACCTCACCGTGCAGGTCCGGGTGCGACCAGCCCTGGGCGACGCCGACGGCTTCGCCGCGACGCCGGGCGGTGACGACCACCGGTTCGGTACCGGCCGGGACGGCGTCGCGAGACGGTTCGAGCGCCTCGTCTTCATCGTGGTCGGCCGGATCCCGGGCGAGCGCCGCTTCGATCAGCGCCGCCCCGTCGGGATCCACGAGCGACGTGGTGGTGAGCTCGAGCTCGACCCCGCCGCGCCCGACGATCGCCGGCGTGGCGAACCGCGCGTCCGCGATCGGTATCCACCGGCGACGGCCGTCGAGTCGCTGTTCTTCCAGCAGGTGGAGCCGGTCGAAAGCGACCGCCGCCCGGTAGTCGGCCAGCGCGTCGACTGA
>CAYUOL010000491.1:0-3787 GCA_964446345.1 uncultured Iamiaceae bacterium
CCCCGGACGAGGAGCCCCGGTCGCGCCGCCCCGCCTTGTTTCGAGCCGCTCCACGGCTCGGCCCCCGACATCGCCGGCCAGCAGAAGGCGAACCCGATCGCGGCGATCCTGTCCGCAGCGATGATGCTCGACTTCCTCGGCGAGGGCGATGCGGCCGACCGCATCCGCAAGGCCTGCGCCGACCCCGAGGCGCTCCAGGGCAGCACGGCCGAGATCGGCGACGCCATCGCGGCGCGCGTCTGACGAGCCGGCGCTGCGCGCGTCCTGCAGACTTGACCCGCACGACTGCCGAACCGACCGACACCCGGCCCACCCCGAACCAACCGACACCCGAACCACTCGAACCCGCTGAGGACCCACGATGCCGATCACCGCGACCGAGAAGATCTGGATGAACGGCGAGCTCATCCCCTGGGATGCCGCCCAGATCCACATCCTCACGCACTCCCTGCACTACGGCATGGGCGTCTTCGAGGGCATCCGGGCCTACGAGACGAGCGACGGGCCCGGCGTGTTCCGCCTGACCGAGCACATCGAGCGCCTGCACGACTCGGCGAAGATCATGATGATGGACCTGCCCTACTCGGTCGACGAGCTGGTGCAGGCCACGAAGGACGTCGTGCGGGCCTCGGGGTTGCCATCGTGCTACATCCGCCCGATCGCCTACTACGGCTACGGCGAGATGGGGCTGAACACGTTGCCGTGCGAGGTCGACGTCGCCATCGCCTGCTGGCCCTGGGGCGCGTACCTGGGTGACGACGCCGTGAGCAAGTGCGTGCGCATGAAGATCTCGTCGTGGCGGCGCCACGACCACAACGTCATGCCGCCGTCGGCCAAGACCACCGGCAACTACGTGAACTCGTCGCTCGCCAAGGTCGAGGCGCTCAAGGCCGGCTACGACGAGGCGATCATGTTGAACCTCGCCGGCGACGTGAGCGAGTGCACGGGCGAGAACATCTTCGCCGCCCGCAACGGCGTGCTCGTCACGCCGCCGATCTCGGCGGGGGCCCTCGAGGGCATCACCCAGAGCTCGGTCATGACGATCGCGCGCGACCTCGGCTTCGAGACGCGCGTCGACGGGCTCTCGCGCAGCGACCTCTACATCTGCGAGGAGATGTTCGTGTGCGGCACCGCCGCCGAGGTCAGCGCGGTCAACTCGGTCGACGACCGGCCGATCCCGTGCCCCGGCCCGATGACCAAGGCCATCGCCGACGAGTACGCCCGGGCCGTGCGCGGCCAGGTCGATCGCTACAAGGACTGGGTCGAACATGTCGGATGACACCGTGGTGGACGGCGACGGTCGAGATCGTTCGACGAACGCCCGCATCCTGGCACCGGCCTCGGCGCGCCAACCCGACCGCGTCGAGGTGTTCGACACCACGCTGCGCGACGGCACCCAGCTCGAGGGCATCTCGGTCACCGTCGACGACAAGCTCCGCATCGCCGAGCAGCTCGACCACCTCGGCGTGCACTACATCGAGGGCGGCTGGCCCGGAGCGAACCCGAAGGACACCGAGTTCTTCGAGCGGGCGCCGACCGAGCTGAGCCTGCACACGAGCACGCTCGTCGCCTTCGGCAGCACCCGCCGCCCCAAGGGCAAGGTCGACGACGACCCGACCCTGCGCAACCTGGTCAAGGCCAACACGTCGGCGGTGTGCATCGTCGGCAAGTGCTGGGACTACCACGTCACCGAGGCCCTCAAGGTGAGCCTCGACGAGGGCGTCGCCATGGTGCGCGACTCGGTCGAGTTCCTGCACCACGCCGGGCTCAAGGTGCTGCTCGACGCCGAGCACTTCTTCGACGGGTACAAGCACAACCCCGAGTTCTCCCTGCGAGTCCTCGAGGCGGCCGCCACCGCCGGCGCCGACCGTCTGGTGCTGTGCGAGACCAACGGGGGGTGCCTGCCGTCCGAGGTCGAGCAGATCGTGTCCGAGGTGTTCGACTACTTCGGCGGCGACGTCGGCATCGGCGTGCACACCCACGACGACACCGGCTGCGGCGTCGCCAACGCCCTGGCCGGGGTGCGCGGCGGGGCCCTGCACGTGCAGGGCACGATCAACGGCATCGGCGAGCGCACGGGCAACGCCAACCTCACGACGATCATCGCCAACCTCTCGTTGAAGATGGGCGTGGCCACGATCCCGCCCGCGAACCTCGAGCGGCTGACCGCGGTCTCGCACCACATCGCCGAGCTGGTGAACGTCAACCTCAACCCGCAGGCGCCCTACGTGGGCACGTCTGCGTTCGCGCACAAGGCGGGGTTGCACGTCAGCGCGATCGCGCGGCGGCCCGACGCCTACGAGCACGTCGATCCCGACTCGGTCGGCAACGGCACGCGCTTCGTCGTGTCCGAGCTGGCGGGCAAGTCCACGCTCGAGATGAAGGCCAAGGAGATCGGTCTCGAGATCGGTGGGCAAGAGCTCAACTCGGTCGTCGACCAGCTCAAGACCCTCGAACACGACGGCTACCACTTCGAGGCCGCCGACGGCTCGCTCGAGCTGCTCATGCGCGGCGCCACGGGGTGGCAGCAGACGTTCTTCTCCCTCGAGTCGTTCCGGGTGATCGTCGATCACCGGCCGCGGCTCGGCACCAAGGGCACCGACTCGTCCGACTTCGAGGTCGTCACCGAGGCGACCATCAAGGTCGTGGTCGACGGCGAGCGGCTCATCGCGACCGCCGAGGGCAACGGCCCCGTGAACGCGCTCGACCAGGCGCTGCGCCAGGCGATCGGCACCCGCTACCCCGCGTTCGAGAAGTTGCACCTGACCGACTTCAAGGTGCGCGTGCTCGACACCTCGAAGGCCACCGGCGCCGTGACCCGGGTGCTCATCGACTCGACCAACGGCGACCGGTCGTGGTCGACCATCGGTGTGAGCGAGAACATCATCGAGGCCAGCTGGGAAGCCTTGCTCGACTCGATCGTCTACGGCCTGTTCCACACCGCGGCGGACAGCTGAAGAAAATCTCTCGTGGGACCCAACCAAACGGTCGGGCCGGACGTTGAACGCCTGTCATGGCTGACGCCGAGGTGGGGAACCAGGAACAGCGGACTGACGGGCGGCCCGCGCCGCTCCTCACGTTCGACGACTTCTTCGCGGCGCACTTCGGTGAGCTGGTCGGCGCGCTCGGCGTCGCGGTCGGACCCGAAGCCGCGGCGGACGCCGTGCAGGAGGCGTTCGTCCGGGCCCACGGGCGGTGGCGCCGGCTGGCGTCAATGGACCACCCCCTCGCGTACGTGCGGAGGATCGCGATCAACCGGCTCATCGACGAGCACCGGCGCCAGCGGCGCTGGGAGCGCGCCCGGCCGGTCCTCGTCGAGCGTGATGATCCGCACGCGTCGGTGGCCGACATCGACCTGGCGCGGGCCCTCGCCCAGCTCCCCCGGGGCCAGCGCCTCGCCGTCGTCCTTCACTACCTCTTGGACCTGAGGGTGGACGACGTCGCGAGCGAGCTCCACGTCAGCCCCGGAACGGTGAAGTCGCAGCTGCACGACGCCCGCCGAGCGTTGCGCCGCACGTTGGAGGTGCTCGATGGATGAAGGCACGGCCCGGGACGCACCGGGGGACGAGGGTCTGCGGGCTCGGCTGCGCCGGCTGCGTCCGCCGGTGGACGCCGAGGTCGGACTCGCCAACGTCGTCCACGAGTCGGGGCGCCGACGCCGCCGCGACCGCGCGCTGGCCGCGGCGGCCGTCGTGGTGGTGGTGCTGCTGGGCAGCGCCGCGTTCGGGCTCGGCCGAGCCCGGTCGGGGAACGAGGCCGAGGGCGTGTGCGCCCGACCTCCGGCGAG
>CAYUOL010000492.1:0-3785 GCA_964446345.1 uncultured Iamiaceae bacterium
TGCTCGTGCCGGCCGCGAGGCCCCAGGTGGCCACGGCCCGCCCGTCGACGAGCGCGAACGGCCGGAAGAGGCCGTTGCTCGTGACGATGTCCTTGTGGGGTCCGACCAGCTCGGCGCGCGACGCCCACCCGTGCAGGATCGGGTCGAACGGACCGAGGAGGCGGGGGCCGGGCCACGCCGGTGCGCGGCGGGGCGGTGGTGCGAGCGCGACGAGGCCGTCGCCCCGATCCTCGGTCTCGCCTGAGGCGACGACGGCACCGAGGGCCTGCCGGGCGTCGCCGAGAGACAGCCCTGCCCACACGGCGAGGTCGCGGGCACCGGCTGGTCCGTGGCCGGCGAGGTAGCCGCGGGCGAGACGGGCCAGCGCGTCGTCGCGCTCGACGATCGGCCGCGGGCCGAGCCACTGCTCGACCGAGACGAACGCGTGGTCACGGCCCACCATCGGGCCGCGCACGATGTGGCCGCGCACCGTCGCGGCGAGGAGCAGGTGCACCAACGCCTGGCCGGCGGTGGGGATGCCCGCGGCGTCGAGGCGGTCCCGGAGCTGGTGACGGGTCAGGGGCCCGTCGTCGGTCACGGCTTGCGCGATCACGTCCACGCCGACATCGGCCTGGCGTGCGGAGACGCCTTCCTGGCCGAGGCGCCGTGCGTTGGCGCTGACGATGCGGGGAGCGCAGAGCGCGTGGAGCCACGGCTCGTCTTCGGCCCGCACGAGGTGCAGCGTCCCCCGGTTCAGCCAGCTGACGACCACGCGCCGCTCGGCGAGCGCGGCGTCGACGGCCGCGGCGGTGCATCCGGTCGTTCGGCTGCGGATCGCCAACCGGGCGCCGCGATCGTCCTGCGCCTGCACCGCGAGGATCCGCCCGACGACCTCGACGACGGTGCCGACGTCACGCCGGTCCTCCGTCGCTCGGCCTCGTGGCCTCGGCACCGGCACCGTGAGCAACTGGTTCTGCAACCGCTCGGCGACGGTCGCCGCCGACCGCTGGGGGACAGGGGCTGCGGCCATGCCCGAGAACCGTAGGTCGTCGGCACGGCCGCGCCCCACCCGCCCCCCACCCGCCCCAACCCCAGCACCGGCCGACGTTCAGGTCGTTGCGTCGCCAGGCTCGAACACGACCACGGGCGTCGCGACGGAGCGGGGTGCCGCGTAGGCGTCGAGGCCCTCGTCGATCGCGGCCCAGCGTCGCCAGAGCCGCTCGCGCTCCGCGCCCTCGACGGCGCGAGCGCGCACGGCGCGCTCGGGTCGTCCCTTCTGGCGGATGACGGCGTCGGGCTGTGCCTCGAGGTTGAGCCACCAGGCGGGTTGGCCGTCGTCCCACCCGTTCATCGCGAGCACGACGGGCCGGTCGTCGTCCTCGATGTAGCCGACGATCACCGCGCGACGATCGCCGGACCGGCGGCCGACCGTCGTGAGGTGCATGGCGCCCCAGCCCCGCTTGCTCGCGGGCGTCCACAGGACGCGGCTGCCGAGGAGTCGGTAGGCCAGCCGGTGCCCGCGCCAGAACAGGTGCTTGAACCACGCCGGTGGCAGCTTCGGTGCCGTGGCGGTCTCGGTGCTCATGGCGCCTCCCGGTTCGCTTCCCACGTCGCGGTCGACACCAGCGTGGCGCTCCTCCGGCGCCAGCACCAGGGCCCAAGGTCCGTCGGGCCACGCCGCGCGCGGATCGTCGAGGACGCTGGACAGCACGGCTCGACCCGTCCGGGCACGAGCTCGCTGGCGACCCGGTGAGCGGGCAGGCAAGGTGGGCCGATGACATCGGCGAGAGCGCAGGGCACCGGCCACTACTTCCTGCAGCATCCCGTTCTGTTCGCGATGAGCGTCGCCGGAGCGGGCGCCGCCAGCGGGTACTCGCTCTTCCGCGTCACCCGCACGAGCGGCTCGACGAGGTTCGGCTTCGCGGTGCTCGGCGTGCTCACGGCAGCCGAAGGAGCAGGGATCGTGCTGGCCCGTCGTCGCGCGCGCCGCTGACCGACGTGGTTCGTGAAGCCGTGAGGAGCGCTGGGCCAGGCGTCGCACCGCCAGGGGGCGGCGTCGTCGGGTCAGCGGCGCACGGGGTAGCGCAGGTGCAACGCCCGGCTGCCCTGCACCACGACGGGGTCCTCGAGCATCACGTGGCCGTCGACGAGGTCGCCGAAGTAGCGGACGCCGGCGCCGAAGAGCACGGGTACCTGGCTGACGCAGATCTCGTCGACGAGGCCGAGGGCGATCGCCTGCTGCAGGATGGCGGGGCTGGCGATGGTGACGAACTGCTCGCCCGCGACCTGCTTCGCCGTCTCGATCCCCTCCTCGACGCTGCCGGTGAACGTGGTGCGCGGGAACCGCTCGGCGGCGTCCTCGGGGGGCGGTCGATGCGTCACGACGACGACCGGCGCGCCGACGGGGTGGTTGTCTCCCCAGCCGTCGGTCAGGTCGAACAAGCGGCGTCCGGCCACGAGCGCACCGCACCCTGACATGAGGTCCCGCAACATCGGGGCCGCGTCCGCGTCGACGGAGAAGGTCATCTCCTCCTGCGCGCTGGGCACGACGACGTCGCCGTTCCAGTACCAGTCGAACAGCTCGGCCGGGTTGTCGTCGGGCTGGGCGACGAACCCGTCGAGCGACATGCACATGTGGGTCAGCACCGTGGTCATGGCACTACGACTCCTTCCCGGCCGAGCACTCATCGGTCGCGCCCTGATTCTCCCGCTGTTCGTCGGTCCAGACGGTGCACCGCGTGTGCCGTCGGCGAGTCGATGCCCCGCGGCGTCGAGCCGGTGCGGGCGATCCCTCCATGGCGACGAGGCGCCGAACGGGCGGGGCGGTCAGGCCCGCGGTCCGGTGGTGGCGGCGTCGTGACCGCGAGCTGCGACGTCGCTGGCCAGGTCCTGGTCGGGCGGACCGATGGTCGTCCAGAGGCGTACCGACGCCACCGCGGCGAACAGCTGCAGCGCGCCGGCGAAGATCGCCATGTGGGACGCCCCCGTTCCGAGGTCGGTGGCCGACGCCAGCAGCGTGCCGGTGATCGCCACCCCGAGCGCCGACCCCAGCTGCCGGACCGTCGAGCTCGCGCCCGAGGCCACCCCCGTGAACGCGTGCGGGATGTTGCCGAGGGTCACGTTCGTCAGCTGGGCGGAGGCCATGCCCAGCCCGATCCCGTAGAGCGCGAGGGGGATGATGAGGTCGTTGGCGCTGGCCCCGCCGCGGGTGGCCACGGCGATGCCGCCGGCGCCGAGGGCCTCGATGAGCAACCCGATGGTCACGACCTTGGCCGCACCGATGCGCGCGGCCAGGGGTCCACCGATCCCGCCGATGAGGAGGGCCGCGGCCGCGAGGGGCACCAGCGCCAGGCCGGTGCGGAAGGCGGACAGGTGCAGCTGGGTCTGCAGGTAGAGCGACAGTGCCAGGATCACGCCCATCTCGCCGAGAGACAGCGCCGCCGCGGCAGAGAGGCCGATCCGGTAGGAGCGGATGCGGAGCAGCGAGAAGCGGAACAGCGGCTCCGATCCGCTTCGCTCGGTCGCCATCTCGCGGCGCACGAAAACGGCGAGCAACCCGGCGCCGAGCAGCAGCGCGACCGGAACAGACGAGAGGTTGCCGGGTAGCGCCAACCCGAACGGGCCGGCTTCTTCACGGGCCCACCAGCCGTACTTCTGGGACTCGATGAACGAGAACGTGATGAGGAACATGCTCGAGGTGGCGAGCGTGACCCCGATCGGATCGAAGCGGCGCTCGGCGCGCGGCGCGCGCGACTCGTCGATCAGACGCCCGCTCGACGCCACCGCGACGGCGGCCACCCCGAGGT
>CAYUOL010000493.1:0-3767 GCA_964446345.1 uncultured Iamiaceae bacterium
GAGGGGCACATCCCGCTGGCCGCGACGCCGGAGCCGTCGAGCGCCGCACCGGTGTCGGGGGTCGTCGAGCCGGCCGAGGTCACGTTCACGTTCTCGAACACGGTCCGCCGCATCCACGAGGACCCGCGGGTCACCTACCCGTACACGAACGACCAGTGGGCGCGGATCGACCAGCTCGGCGCCGCGGTCGACGATCGCCTGGCCGCCGGCGACGTGCGCCTCACCCAGGGCGGCGAGCCGACCTTCGTCGCCATCGACGACATGGAGTCGCCGCAGTGGACGATCGCCGCCGACGGCGAGGACAAGCGGCGCCGGGCGGCCGAGCTCGCCGGCCGTCTCGCCCGGCGTTGGGCCCCGGGGGCGCTGCTGCACCACGGTCAGGGCAAGTGGTACCCGGGCGAGCCGCTGCCGCGCTGGCAGATCGGTGTGCTGTGGCGCACCGACGGGGTGCCGCTGTGGGCCCACCCGCACCTCCTCGCGGACCCGCGCGAGCCGGGCACGGCGACCGGCGCGCAGGCCGAGAAGCTCGCCGTCACGATCGCCGCCGAGCTCGGGATCGACGAGGACCACTGCGTCGCTGCGTACGAGGACGAGGTGGAGCGCCTGTTGCTCGAATCCCGACTTCCCTCGGGTGACCCGCCGGCGATCGAGCTCGACCCCGACGACCCCCGCCTCGTCGACGCGGCGCAGCGGGCGGCACTCGTGCGTGAGCTCGATCGGGCGGCGGGGGATCCGGTGGGGTGGGCCATCCCGCTGTTCCGGGTCGCCGACGCCGGCGGTCGGTGGGGCACGACCACCTGGGCGCTGCGGCGCGGGCACCTCTTCCTCTTGGGCGGCGACTCGCCGATGGGGCTGCGACTCCCCCTTGGTTCACTGGGTTGGGTCGCACCGCCGCTCGACCCCGACCGCTCGGCGTTCGAGCCCCGCGACGACCTGCCGGCGCCGAGCCACCTGGCTGTCGCGAACGCCCAGCCCCTGCCGACCGGGGCCCTGGAGGTCCCGCTCGAGGAGGCCCCGCCCACGGCCTTGTGCGTGGAGGAGCGCGACGGCCACGTCCACGTGTTCCTCCCGCCGCTCGTGGCCCTCGACGACGCGGTCGACCTGCTCGACGCGATCGGCCGGGCCGCCGCCGCGCTCGACCTGCCGGTGATCCTGGAGGGCTACGCGCCGCCACGCGACCCGCGGGCGCGCGAGGTGCTCGTCACGCCCGACCCGGGCGTGATCGAGGTGAACCTGCCGCCGGCGGCGTCGTGGTCCGAGCTCGAGCAGCTGACGACCGAGCTCTACGAGGAGGCGCGGGCGTGCCGCCTCGGCACCGAGAAGTTCGACATCGACGGCACCCACACTGGCACGGGTGGCGGCAACCACCTGACCCTCGGCGGGGCGGCGCCGGTCGACAGCCCGTTGCTGCGCCGACCTGACCTGCTCGCCAGCCTCGTCACGTACTGGCAGCACCACCCGTCGCTCTCGTATCTCTTCTCCGGCCGCTTCATCGGCCCCACCAGCCAGGCACCGCGCGTGGACGAGGGTCGACCGGAGAACCTGTACGAGCTCGAGATCGCCATCCGTCAACTCGACGACTGGCCGCGCGGGACGGGGGACGAGCCGCCGCGGTGGTTGGTCGATCGACTGTTCCGCCACCTGCTGACCGACATCACGGGCAACACCCACCGCGCCGAGTTCTGCATCGACAAGCTCTTCAACCCCGACAGCGAGCGCGGGCGCCTCGGGCTGGTCGAGCTGCGGGGCTTCGAGATGCCTCCGCACCCGCGCATGGCGCTGGTGCAGGCCTTGCTGGTGCGCGCCCTCGTCGCGCGGTTCTGGGACGAGCCGTACCGAGGGACCTTGGTGCGGTGGGGGACCGAGCTGCACGACAAGTTCCTGTTGCCGTGGTTCGCCATCGCGGACATCCACGAGGTCGCGGAGGACCTGCAGCGCTTCGGGATCGACTTCGAGACGGCGTGGTTGGCGCCGTTCCTCGAGTTCCGCTTCCCGCGCATCGGCGCGACGACGGTGGGCGGCACCCGCATCGAGCTGCGCAGCGCGATCGAGCCCTGGCACGTGCTGGGCGAGGAGGTGTCGGCGGGCGGCACCTCGCGCTACGTCGACTCGTCGGTCGAGCGGATCCAGGTGCTCGTGCAGGGGCTGACCGAGAGCCGGCACGTGCTGACGTGCAACGGCTACCCGGTGCCCCTCCAGCCGACCACCACTCCCGGCACCGCCGTGGCCGGGGTGCGGTTCCGGGCGTGGGCGCCGCCGTCGGCGCTGCACCCGATGATCGGTGTGCACTCCCCCTTGGTGTTCGATCTCGTCGACCGGTGGAGCGGTCGCTCGTTGGGCGGGTGCACCTACCACGTCGTGCACCCGGGCGGGCTCGCCTACGAGCGCTTCCCGGTCAACGCCAACGAAGCCGAGGCCCGGCGCGTCCCTCGCTTCGAAGCCATGGGCCACCTGCCGGGACCGGTGGACGTGGCCGCGCTCGATGCGGCAGCGCTGGTCGTGCGCCACGAGCACTCGCGCACGCTCGACCTGCGCCGCCACGCACCGATCGGGTGAGGTCGTCAGCTGGCCTGCATCACGTTCACCGGCGTTGTGTCGATCACCTGCGCCGGCATGGGCACCCCGGCCGCGGCGAGCGCCTCGCCCAGCGATGCCTGCATGAACGTGAGCTGCGCCTCCTGGCTCTCCCACAGCTCCGTGACGACCCAGTTGTCGCCGGCCGGTCCACCGACGTGGACGATGAGGCCGTCCGGGTAGCCGCCGCTGCCGTCCCGGGCGATGCCGAGCTTCTCGTTGACGGCCCAGTACTGGTCCTCGCCGACGCCTTCGAACACGAGTGTCACTGCGTAGGTCATGCCGTTCTCCCTCCGTCGGCCCGAGGGCGTGTCCCCCGGGCGCATGTCGTGGCCTTGATTCGTACGACCGCGCCCGGTGGATCACTTCTTGTTCCTGACTTCTGTCTGGCGTCGGCGGTCGGGTAAGGAGAACGGCCATGCGCGCCTTCACCTGCCCTCGTTGCTCCCAACTCGTCTTCTTCGAGAACAGCGCCTGCCTGCGGTGCGGCACGGCCCTGGGCTTCGACGACGCCCGCCGCGAGCTGGTCGCCGTGGAGGACGGCCTGGTCCCGTGCGCGAACGCCGAGCTGGCCGGGTGCAACTGGCTGGTGCGCAGGGACGAAGGCGACGGGCTGTGTCGCTGCTGCCGGCTCACGCGCACCCGCCCGCAGGACGACGACCCCGAGGGGCTCGTGGCGTTCCGCGACGCGGAGGACGCGAAGCGCCGCCTCGTGTTCCAGCTGCTCGAGCTCGGCCTGCCGGTCGAGCCGCACGACGAGGACACCGGCGAGGGGCTCGCGTTCGACCTGCTCTCGGCGCGCCACGGACCCGTCACGACCGGGCACCAGGACGGCGTGGTCACCCTGGATCTCTCCGAGTCCGACGACGCCCACCGCACCCAGGTGCGCCTCGACCTCAACGAGGCCTACCGCACGATGCTCGGCCACTTCCGCCACGAGATCGGGCACTACTACGAGACGGTGCTCGTGGACGCGGCCGGCCGCGCCGAGGAGGCACGAGCGCTCTTCGGCGACGAGCGCGCCGACTACCAGGCGGCGATCGATCTTCACTACGCGGACGGCCCGCCGGCGGGCTGGGAGGAGGGCTACGTCAGCGCCTACGCGACGATGCACCCGTGGGAGGACTTCGCGGAGACCTTCGCGCACGTGCTCCACATCCTCGACACGCTGCAGACGGCGGCGTCGTTCGGCA
>CAYUOL010000494.1:0-3760 GCA_964446345.1 uncultured Iamiaceae bacterium
CGTAGCCGAGGCCGACGTGACCGGCACCGTCACCGATCACCACGAGAGCGGTGAACGAGAAGCGACGACCGCCCTTCACGACCTTGGCGACGCGGTTGATGTTGATCACGCGCGAGTCACGCAGCGCGAGCTCATTGGGGTTGATCATGGCTAGAACTCCAGTCCGGCTTCGCGGGCGGCGTCGGCGAGAGCCGCCACACGGCCGTGGTACAGGTTGCCGCCGCGGTCGAAGACGACGCGCTCGACGCCGGCGGCCTTGGCCCGCTCGGCGACCAGCTGGCCGACCTTCTTCGCAGCATCGATGTTGCCCGTGCCGTCTCCGCGCAGCGACGCCTCGGCGGTCGACGCCGCGGCCACCGTGCGGCCGCTGCG
The DNA here is from genome assembly GCA_964446345.1 of uncultured Iamiaceae bacterium. Lineage (GTDB taxonomy): Bacteria > Actinomycetota > Acidimicrobiia > Acidimicrobiales > Acidimicrobilacustridaceae > CAYUOL01. The sequence goes on from CAYUOL010000494.1 coordinate 373, forward strand.
GTCGTCGATCACCTGCGCGCTGATGTGACGGTTGGAGCGGAACACCGCGAGACGGGGACGCTCCGCCGAACCGCGGACGTTGCGACGCACGCGGGTGTGGCGGCGCAACCGGGCATCGCGCTTGATCTTGGCTGACGAGCTCATGACTCTCTCGGATCTCCCATGGGACACCGCACGCGCAGGTCCCTCTACTTGCCGGTCTTGCCGGCCTTGCGGGCGACGTACTCGTCGCGGTAGCGCACGCCCTTGCCCTTGTACGGCTCGGGCTTGCGCAGCTTGCGGATGTTCGCGGCGACCTGGCCGACGAGCTCCTTGTCGATGCCCTTCACCGCGATGTGGGTGGGGACGTCGACCTCGAACTCGATGCCGTCGGGCGCGTCCACGGTGATGCTGTGGCTGTACCCGAGCGCCAGCTCGATCTTGTTCTTGCCCTTGGCGGTGGCGCGGTAGCCGACGCCGATGATGTCGAGGTCCTTGACGAACCCGTCGGTCACCCCGACCACCATGTTGTTGACGAGGGCGCGGGCCAGGCCGTGCATGGCCCGGTTCTGGCGCTCGTCGTTCGGGCGCTCGATGTAGAGGGTGCCGTCTTCCTGACGGGCGGTGATGACACCCGGCAGCTCGCGATCGAGCGTGCCCTTGGGGCCCTTCACGGTGATGTGCTGTTCGGCGATGGTGATCTCGACCCCTGACGGGACCGGGATGGGTGCGCGGCCGATGCGTGACATAGCGGTGCCTTACCAGACGTAGCAGAGCACTTCGCCGCCCATGCGACGCTTGCGCGCCTCACGGTCGGACATGAGCCCTTGCGAAGTGGACAGGACAGCTACACCGAGGCCCCCGAGGACCCGCGGGACCTTGTCGGCCTTGGTGTAGACGCGCAGGCCCGGCTTGGACACGCGCTTGACGCCGCTGATGACGCGCTCGCGCTCAGGCGAGTACTTCATCGTGATCGTCAGCGTGCTGCCGGGGCGATCCTCGTTCTGCGCGATGGCGAAGCCTTCGATGTAGCCCTCCGACTTCAAGATCGTCGCGAGCGACTCCTTGAGCTTGGAGGCGGGCATGTTCACCTCGTCGTGCATCGCCGTGTTGGCGTTGCGGATGCGGGTGAGCATGTCGGCGATGGGGTCAGTCATTGTCATGAGTCAGAGTCCCTTCACCAGCTGGCCTTCTTGACACCCGGCAGCTCGCCGGCGTGTGCAAGTTCGCGGAGGCAGACACGGCAGAGCTTGAAGCGGCGGTAGACCGCGTGGGGGCGGCCGCAGCGCTGGCAGCGGGTGTAGCCGCGCACCTTGAACTTCGGCTTCCGGTTCGACTTCTCGATGAGTGCCTTCTTGGCCATGACTACTGCTGCCCTTCGCGCTTGAACGGGAAGCCGAAGGCGTCGAGCAGGGCCTTGCCTTCGGCATTGGAACGGGCGGTGGTGACGATGGTGATGTCCATCCCTCGCGGCTGGTCCACCTGGTCGTAGTCGACCTCGGGGAAGATCAGCTGCTCGGTCACGCCGAACGTGTAGTTGCCGTGTCCGTCGAAGCTCCGCGGGTTGAGCCCACGGAAGTCACGGATGCGGGGGATCGCCAGGCTGATGAGGCGATCGAAGAACTCCCACTTGCGGTCGCCGCGCAGGGTGACCTTGGCGCCGATCGCGTTGCCCTCGCGCAGCTTGAAGCCGGCGATGGACTTCTTGGCCTTGGTGACGACGGCCTTCTGGCCGGAGATCGTCTCGAGGTCGCGCACGGCTCCTTCGAGCAGCGACTGCTGGCCGAGGGCCCGGCCGACGCCCATGTTGATGACGATCTTCTCGAGCGTCGGCACCTGCATGATGTTGTCGAGGCCGAGCGTGTCCTTGAGCTGGGCGCGGATCTCGTCGTTGTAGCGCTGCTTCATGCGGGGGACCGCAGGTGCGGCCGTCTCTGTTGCGCTCATGTCAGATCACCTTCGCAGCTGCGGCAGATGCGCACCTTGGTGCCGTCGGAGTCGAAGCGGTACCCGACCCGCACGCCCTTGCCGCACGAGTTGCACACGACGGCGACGTTGGACGCCTGCAGGGGCATGTCCTTGGTCACGATGCCGCCCGGCTTCTGCTGGCCCTGGCTCTTCTGGTGCTTCGTGGCGGTGTTCACCCCGTCGACGATCACCTTGCCCGTCGCCGGGAAGGCGAAGGCGACCCGGCCGCGCTTGCCGCGGTCCTTGCCCTGCAGGACGACGACCTCGTCACCCTTCTTGATCTTCATCCCTGACACTCAGATCACCTCCGGAGCGAGCGAGACGATGCGCATGAACTTCTTGTCACGCAGCTCGCGGCCCACCGGGCCGAAGATGCGCGTGCCGCGCGGCGTCTGGTCGTCCTTGATGAGGACGGCTGCGTTCTCATCGAAACGGATGTAGCTACCGTCCGGGCGACGCTTCTCCTTCTTCACCCGGACCACGACGCACTTGACGACGTCGCCCTTCTTGACGGCGGCACCAGGGATGGCGTCCTTGACCGTGGCGACGAACACGTCACCGATCGACGCGTACCGGCGCTTGGAGCCGCCGAGCACCTTGATGCAGAGGACCTCTTTGGCGCCGCTGTTGTCGGCGACCTTGAGACGGGACTCCTGTTGGATCATCGGGCGCGCTCCAGGACCTCGAGGACGCGCCAGCGCTTCAGCTTCGACGTGGGACGGGTCTCCTGGACGCGCACCAGGTCGCCGATGTTGAGGTCGTTGGTCTCGTCGTGCACGTAGAGCTTCGACGTGTGCTGCACGGTCTTGCGGTACAGCGGGTGCGGCTTGCGCGACACGATGGCGACGACGGCGGTCTTGTCCATCTTGTTGGACACGACGAGGCCCTCGCGCACCTTGCGCGGGTTCGCCCGTGCCGGCTCGGTCTCGGTTGCTTCGGACATCAGACGTTCTCCTCGGCCAGCGCTTCGGCGGCGGCGATCTCACGCTCGCGGAGCTCGGTGTTCACGCGGGCGATCTCCTTCTTGACCTGGCCCAGCCGAGCGCTGTTGTCGAGCGCACCCGTGACGTGCTGGAAGCGCAGGTTGAACAGCTCTTCCTTGCCCTGGGCGAGGCGCTCGAACAGCTCGGCGTCGCCGAGGTCCGCGAGGGCTTCCTTCTTGGCCATCAGAACGCCTCCTCGCGCTCGACGAAGCGGGCCTTGATCGGCAGCTTCTGGATCGCACGCTCGATGGCCGCCCGGGCGAGCTCGGGGTCGTTGTACGAGAGCTCGAACATGATGCGGCCCGGCTTCACGACGGCGACCCACTTCTCGGGGTTGCCCTTGCCGGAGCCCATGCGGGTCTCGGCGGGTTTCTGCGTCACGGGCTTGTCCGGGAAGATGTTGATCCAGACCTTGCCGCCGCGCTTGATGTGGCGGGTCATCGCGATACGGGCGGCCT
>CAYUOL010000495.1:0-3748 GCA_964446345.1 uncultured Iamiaceae bacterium
CAATCAGGCACGTAAACAGAACGCCACGAGTGCGAGCATGGAGCTTGGAGCAACACAAACACTGATCACCGGCGCACATGATGTGTGGGGATGAGGACAAGGGAAGCAGGTGTTGTGGTCGGGCAGGCCAGAGCGAAAAGAAAAAAGCCCGTCGCATAGAGAACCAGACAGAGCGAGCGTGAGCGTTGTATCGACGTTGATTGGCCCCCAGCGTGCGGGCGCTGCGCACAGTAGTGTGTCGGCAGTATCCGACAGTGGGACGAGAGTGTTGCGTTTTACACCGGTGGTGTGTATGCCTGTGCCCAGGCATACAGTCCTGCTGGAGTAGTCGGATAGCCGCACAGTCCGTCGGACTGAGAGCTCCGTGGAGACAATACTGACTGCGGGACTATTCGTGAGAGAGCAGTGTGAGCCTCTGCGACTGCTGGGCGGAACGATGAGTGTTTCACTCGGCGCCGTAGCTGCACGATCGTACTTTTGACATCGTTTGACGACCCCTGGGCTCTCGAGCTTGGGCTGGGCAGCAGTCGATCTCTCTGCCCGCCGCAGAGTCACGATCTGCTGTATCGCTATTTCGGCACTCGGCGGCAGAAGGAACACGATCATCCATGAGCGCTGTTGCACGGCTCGGACCACGACCTACTCGGTTTTTCGCGAAGGAGGGCCTGCTGCCAGGATGGATAGTGTGCAACGCATGGATGCCAAAGCGGACGCTGGGTCGAGGAGGATCGCCGTGGCGACTGTTTGGAGCAGGCCACAGGTAAGAAAGTGGAACCGGTGTGATGCGTGCCACGAGGTGCAACACACTCCGGAGGCGTGTGTTGTGTGTATCATTCATCGTCTGTGGCGGTCTGACGGCGTTGCCAGGCTTGACGTATCGAAGGAACTGGATCCGACGCAGTGGCCAGCGCACAATCGAACGAGCCCCGAAATGTCTGGCGCGTTCCAAAGAGCCAAAACCGTCGTTTTCCAATGACACTTTGCACAAGGACAGTCTGGCGCAGGCGCAAAAAGACTCGAATGCATGCAGAGTCGAAAGGTAAGCAGCCCAACTCGAGGCCAGGCGAGGAGGATAAAACTAAGGTTTTCGCAGGTCAGCTCGACGTGCAACCTGTGCTGCTTCTCCATCAGGTCGAGCAAACGAGAGACGCAGATGCAAACAGTTACAAGCGTCGTGTGCTGTCACATGTGGTCACCAAACCTGAACACAACTCAAAAGAAACAGGTGAGACGCACACGAGCGTGCAATGTTGGGTCTGGCACTTACGTCGCTTGGCAGACTGGATGCCCGGCGGGCCTCGCCATTCAGCATGAAAGCAGTGAAAATGCGTGCGACGCAAAGCAGCCGACGGTGGAGGTGACCAGACAACAGAGAGAATTCGGCTCTTTGGATGTCATTGGCGCGCTTCTGCCGGTGCCCAAATGCCACGGAGAGCAGTGTCGTGCAGAGAGCGGCTCCACAAGCTTTCACACGAAGGCCATTGTCGAGTGGGTTGGATCCTGAGGGCATCCTTTCGACAGCACCGCAAGGCGGGGCACACGTACATACAGATGGCATGTTTCCGGTATGTCCCTCTGTCTTGTGTGTGAAGACCCGGACATACGAGGCTCTGCAGCGATCCAAACAGAATGGTTGCACGGAGGTTCCAGAAAAGCCGGGCTTTTGCTGAGGTCATCTTCCCAGGCAGACGCACGGTTCAGAGAACGCAGCCATGCTACGAAGCTCCGGCCTCGACATACCATTCATCTCACAGGAACAAAGACAATGCGGATGGGAGGACAACGAGTCGACTGACAAACTACCGAGTGTATTCCGAACACCGGCGAACGTCATTGGCAAGTCAGCGTGACAAAGGCCATCCTGCTGCTGGTCTGTAACGCTCGCGGAGTCTGGTGGGCTAAGCCAGCCCAACGGTCCTGCTGCTGATGTACGTGTACGACTCGCGCCAGGTGTAGCTACTGTACACGTGCACCCCATGCCATACACGGCACGTGTACATAGCACATGGCGCATGGCGCATCGCACCTCTTCTTCGTTCGCTCGACTGCGGCCACCTTGTTGTCTATCGCTTCATTCCTTCCCACCTCTTTACCTTCCAAATCAAACACCTTCTGCTGAACAAAAAAGGGTGATCCCGGTTCATTTGAGATGGATGTTACTTTTTTGCTGCGACCGAGGAGAGATTACTCTTGGCCTTGTGAGCGGCGGCCGTGATGGTGCGACTCAGCTTTGAGAACGAATCCTTCAGCGCATCCACTTCTGGTTGCGTGTTGCCTCCTCCTGCTGCGGATGCTGCTGCTGGCTTGGTTGCAACCGAGCCGGGTGGAGCGCTAGCCAAAGGCTGTGATGCGGCGCCAGCGGCTGACAGGGCCCCCGGATTGGGCAGACGAATGGCGTGCTGTAAGGCCTGCTCGACTCCAAGTGGCAGCTGTAAGCGTTCCCAGTGTGCGGCTTCCAGTCGTCGCAGGTCACCGACGCTATGAAGCTCGGCCCGTTGAAACAGCAGCAGCCACTCGAGCCGTTTCTCCTCGGGCCTCTGGCGGAGCACCTTGTCGATCAGTACGTTAACCGGGCAATGGTCTGCCCATGCGTATGCCGCTGCGAACAAAAACCAAGTCAGCTATGTCGCTTGAGCTCACAGTAGCGTGGCTCGGCAATGGATGTCTTTCCCCCTCGCGCGCCGACACGCAAGTGCACAGGCTCGCTGATGCTATCCAGGCATTGGCAAACTCACAACACGAACGAAAAACGAAAACAGCATCGAAATGCGCTGTGCGCAGTCGCCACGCATCTGCCCCTTCTCATGTTACGCTCTCCGGTGGCATGCTGGCACACTCACCACCAAACCGAAACACAAGCAGAAGCAAAAACAGTGCAAGCAGATCAAGAGGAATCGAGCATACCATCCGATCTCATCCGAGCCAGCTGAGCCTCCAGACGCCGCTGCACTTCAGTTTCGATCAGGTTGTTGAGGTTGGCCATCTTTTGTTCGTACTCCAGTCTCTGACGTTCCAGATAGGCCCTCTCTTGTTGATTCTGCAAATGATGCTGTTGCTGTTGCTGCTGTTGTTGCGGAGGCGGTGGCAGCTGCAATTTGTCATTCGGTGCAGGCAGAGGAGGAGGAAATACCGTTCGAGGCGAGGGTGCAGGTAGTGGGCGCGCGGCTGCCATGTCAGGGGTCAGCTCGTCTTCTCCTCGGTCGCTCATTGGTTTTCCTTTTCTCCCTCTCTCTCGCTTTGCTTGGGTTCGGATCAAACGTACTCACTCAGGCACGTAGGCACAGGTGTGGGGTGGGGGTGAATCGTGACAATGCCTCCTCCGCACAGTATGTCTTTGCAAGGACCCGTGCTGTATGACTGCTAACGTACCCGTATGCCCCGCCGTGTTGTGTGCTCTCGGCTCTTGTCCTCGGTTCGTCCTGGCACCACAGCTCTCTTCCTCTGTACACCGACTACAGCAGCACCCTTTCTGGACGATGTCTGGTGCGCAGCTGCTTTCCTCTTGGTCTACAGTACTGATGTCACTTTTGCCTAGATCCGAACGCCACTTCCTTCTCTCCTCCCGCGCAGTACGCCGTGCCAGTGCACGCATCTGGCCCGCTCTATGGGAGCAGCGATCCAGCCCCTCCTGTTCAGCAACACGCGTATCCTCCCCCTTCGGTCGCGACTCCTGCCGCTGTCGCTCCACCTCCGCAGGCCGCTCCGATGGGCCAAGCACCGACAACGGTGGTACACGTTCACAACGACG
>CAYUOL010000496.1:0-3735 GCA_964446345.1 uncultured Iamiaceae bacterium
AGCGCTTCACGGCGATGACCCGCCTCGACCACAACCGGGCGATCGCCCAGCTCGCGACGAAGACGGGCACCACGGTCAACGACATCACGAAGATGACGATCTGGGGCAACCACTCCGCGACGCAGTACCCCGACCTCTTCCACGCCGAGGTCAACGGCAAGATCGCCGCCGAGGTCGTCGACGACCAGGCTTGGCTCGAGACCGCGTTCATCCCGACCGTGCAGCAGCGCGGCGCCGCCATCATCGAGGCCCGTGGCCTCTCGAGCGCGGCCTCCGCCGCCAACGCCGCGATCGACCACGTGCACACCTGGGTCACCGGCACGCCCGAGGGTGACTGGGTCTCGATGGCGATCCCGTCCGACGGCAGCTACGGCGTGCCCGAGGGCCTCATCTCGTCGTTCCCCGTCACGACGAAGGACGGCGCGTACGAGATCGTCCAGGGCCTCGAGAACAACGAGTTCAGCCAGGCCCGCATCGACGCCACCGTGGCCGAGCTCGTCGAAGAGCGCGACACCGTCAAAGAGCTCGGCCTGATCTGACATGGCCGGCCGCGGATCGGCCGATCGCCTGGCGCGACGCCAGGCGATCGCGATCGCGACCGTGGCCGTGGTCGTCTACCTCGTCGCGATCGTCGCCCGCCTGCCGCTGGCGGACGGCGACCCGGCGACGTTCGTGCGCTTCGGGTCACGGGCCCCGACCTACGCCCTCGCGACGCAGGTGCTCGGCGACCGCGTGTACGCCCCCACGTGGCAGGGCCACGACGGGCAGACCTTCTGGGTGATGGCCCGCGACCCGCTGCTGCTCGAGCCCGCCAACGCCCGGAACCACATCCAGGCCCCCGGCACGAGGGCCGGGCGGATCCTGTACCCGGTGCTCGTCGCGCCCTGGCGCATCGGGGGAGAGTCCGCGTTGCTGTGGGGGTTGCTCCTCACGAACGTCGTCGCGCTCGGCGTCGGCACCTACGTCACCGCGCGGTTCGCCCAACGCCTGGGCGGCACCGCCGCAGGAGGTCTCGCGTTCGCCGCGAACCCGGCGGTGTACTTCGGGCTGCTGCTCGACCTCTCTGATGTGCTGCTCATCGCGCTGCTCGTCGGCTTCGTCTACCTCGTGCACCTGCGCCGGTACGGCCCCGCGATCGTCGTCGCCATCGCCGCGGCGCTGGCCAAGGAGTCCGCGCTGGCGGTCGTGCTCTCCGTCGCCGTGCTGGCGCCCGGTCTGCCCCGGCGGTTCCGCATCGCCGCCCCCGCCGCCGGCATCGCCGCGTACGGCGCCTGGATGCTCTACCAGCGGGCGCGGATCGGGACGGACGTCGACAGCGTGCGGGCGTTCTCGATCGTGCCCTTGAAGGGCTGGTGGGACGCCATGACCAAGGCCTGGCTCGTCACCGACGACTACTGGCTCGTGGCGGTCGCGGGGGTGGTGGTGTTCGTGCTCGCCGGCTACATCATCGTGCGCTTCTTCCGACGGCGGACGTTGCTGATGGCCGCGGCGCTGCCGATGGCCGCGGTCGCGATCTTCTTCACGGGCGAGGTGGTCAAGCAGCCGGAGGACCTCTGCCGCGCGCTCGCCGGTTCGATCACGTTCCTCGCGCTCGATGTCATCGCCGAGCGGTCGCGGGCGCGCCTGCGGCCTCGGGCCGGCCCGGCCGCCCTGGCCGGCGGAGCTACTTGAGGAACTTGCTGGTCGTGTTGTCGGCCAGCACCTTGCCGCCGGTCTGGCACGTGGCGCAGTAGTTCACCGTGTAGCGCACGTACTCGACGGCGCGCACGGTGTCGCCGCACACGGGGCAGGCGTCGCCTTCGCGGTGGTGCACCGCACCGGGCCGCTCCTTCGACGAGCTCATGTCCGATCGGGATCGCTCGTACGCCAACGACTCCGCGACGCAGACGTTGATCGCGTCGAAGAGCCGCGCTTGCTCGTCGGCCGTCAGCTTGGACGCGTTGGCGAACGGCGACAGCTGCGCCCGATGGCAGATCTCGTTGGCCAGGCGGCGACCCAACCCGGCCAGGGCCTTCTGGTCCCGGAGCAGCCCGTGGAGGCGCATCGAGTGCGCCTGCAGCACGGTCGCCAGCTCGTCGCGGGTCAGCGTGTCCGCGTCCGGGCCCAGCCCGACGAACGGTTGCACCGTGGTCGCCGGCGAGAGGTCGGCGTCGGCCGGGATCACCCACACCCCCGCCTTCTTCTCGGTGCCCGCCTCGGTCAGGAGGAGCGCGCGGCCGTCCTCGAACACCCACCGGGCCAGCCCCCCGCGCGGCTTCGCCGACTGCTTCTCGTCGGGCTTGAGCCGGCCGCCCTGCATCAGGTGCACCACGAAGCGCACGGGCGCGAACTCGAGCAACAGGTACTTGCCCCGATGGCCGACGCCCGTGAGGGCGGTGCCGTACGCCGCGTCGGGCGGAGGGTCGAAGGTCTTCAGCGCCGTGAACGACAGAGGCTTGAAGGTCCGCAGCACCCCACCGCCGAGCTCAGCGGCGAGCCGCTCGGCGTGGGCCTGGATCTCGGGCAGCTCGGGCATCGTCGGGTCAGCTCCCGGTGGGGTCGGGGTCGGTCGGGTCGTTCCCGCTCGGGTCGCGTCCGCTCGGGTCGCGTCCGCTCGGGTCGGCTTCGGTCGGGCCGGACCCGGGCAGGTCGAAGTCGGTCAACGCCCGCACCGGCGCGAACACGTCGTCGAGGGCGCGGAGCGCGTCCTGGTGGGCCATGAGCAACCGGGTGTCGCCGTCCACGCGCAGGCGACCGGCCATGAACGCCGCCTGCGCCCCCTCGGCCCCCGTGGCGATCGCGGTGGCGGTCGCGGGGTCGGTCCGGAAGGTGATGGTCGTGGCGTCGTCCTCCTCGCTCGGTGCGGGGGCGACGGCGGGCGTGCCCGCGTGGCCGTCGTGCGTGCCGAGCTCCGTCAGCAGGTGCACCCCGTCCGCGCCGTGCCCGAGCGAGATCTCGTAGCCACGATCGCCGCCCGGGGCCCCGGTCACGATCGTGCGGATGCGGATCTGCAGGCCGGCCGGCGGATCGGCGCGCAAGCGATCGTCCATCGCGGCGATCCACTCGTCGCTGAGGTACCGGGCTCGTTCCACGGCGCCGAGGTTACGGCGCCGGCTCCCCGACGCGCCGCTCGGCGTCGCGCACGGGTGCGCACCAGCACCGTGCGCGCGGCGCCCGATTAGGATCACGGCCTTGACGAGACGGCCCGCCTGGCCTGGCCAGACGCCCGCTCGCACCCGACGACTCAGGAGTGTGTGATGGGGTTCCTAGACGACGTCTCGCGGGGGGCCAACAACTTGGCGAGCTCGATCAGCGGTGGGGTCGACGACACCCAGGCGCGGTACCGGGCCGAGAGCCTCGCGCAGGACTACGGGGTGCTGGTCTTCCGTCAGCAGTCGGGTGAGGCGCAGCCAGGCGACGAGGACGAGCTCGAGCGGGTGTGGAACGAGCTGCACCTGCTCCTGCAGGCCAACCCGGCGATCTCGCTGCGCCTGAAGACGGCGACCAGCGCGCCGCCCCCGCCTCCCCCCGCCACGCCCGGCCCGCCGCCGCCGCCGGGCGCCGCGGCGCCGCCACCTCCCGCGCCGAGTGGGCCGGGTGCGCCGCCGCCGCCCGGGCCCGGCATGCCGCCCCCGCCGCCCGGCGCGCCGGCCCCGGCACCGCCCGGTTCGGTGCCGCCCCCTCCTCCCGGCTCGCCGGCGCCCCCGGTGCCGGTCGGTGCCGGCGCACCCCCTCCTCCGCCCGGTGCTCCCGGCG
>CAYUOL010000497.1:0-3700 GCA_964446345.1 uncultured Iamiaceae bacterium
CGCCGTGCACCCTTCCTTCGGTCCCCCGACATGGCGCGGAGTCCCCGCTTCACTGCGTGTGCGCCTGGTGCGCCAGTAGTATTGTGCCTTCCAGCACCGCCATCGCCGTGCTGGGTCTCTCGTGTCCGCGCCGTTGCCGTTGTGTTCGCGTCGCTATATTGGCGCTGCTCGCCGACGCCGTGCACCCTTCCTTCGGTCCCCCGACATGGCGCGGAGTCCCCGCTTCACTGTGTGTGCGCCTGGTGCGCCAGTAGTATTGTGCCTTCCAGCACCACCATCGCCGTGCTGGGTCTCTCGTGTCCGCGCCGTTGTGCTCGCGTCGCTATATTGGCGCTGCTCTCCGGCGCCGTACGCCCTTCCTTCGGTCCCCTGGCATGGCGCGGAGTCCCTGCTTCTCTGTGGGTGCGCCTCGTGCTTCTGCTGTTTTGTGCCCTCTTGCTCACCGTCGCCGTGCTGAGTCTGTTGTGCCCGCGCCGTTGCCGTTGTGGTTACGTCGTTCCTTTGGCGCGGCTCCCCGGCGCCTCGCGCCCTTCCTTCGGTTTCCTGGCTTGGCGCGGCGGCCCCGTTTCCCTGTGTGCGCGCCTTGCTGGGTTTGTTGTGCCTGCGCCCGTTCCGTACTGCGCCTCCTCGTGCGCCTCCGTCGCCGTGCTGTGTCTGTTGGGCCCGCGCCGATGCCGTGTTGCTTTCCTCGCTTTATTGGCGATGTTCCCCGTCGCTGCGCGCCCTTCTTTTGGCTCCCCGGCTTGGCGCGGCGGCCCCGCTTCTCCCCTGTGCGCGCTCTGCCGCTTTTCCTTTCGGGGTTCTCTGTCGGTTTATCGGGTTCCGTGTTCCGGTGTGTGAGCTACAGCTTTTCAGATATCTGCGTACCGAGTTTGTATTCCGTTATTTTATGCCGAATTGGTTTTCCAGCCAGTGTACTACCGCCTGGTGCTTATACGTGCGGGCCAGCGCCAAAACTCCACTGGTTTGTATGTCGGTCTTTGTGGCGCTGAATGCTTCTGCAAGCCATTTCGCCACTTCCAGGTGGCCTTTCGCGCATGCCCAGCGCAGTGCGTAGTTGGCCTCGGCGCGGGCGTCGTGGCTGAACGTTGCCGCAAGCCACTGCGCTACTCCCAGGTGGCCATTTGCACATGAAACGAGCAATGTGTAGTTGATGTTGGCGCTGGCGTCACCCACCATGAGGCTGAATGTTCCCACGAGCCACTTTACCACCGACAGATGGCCATTCGCGCATGAATATCGCAATGCGTAGTTGCTGTTGGCGCTGGCGTCCGCCGCCGTGAGATCGAACGTTGCCACGAGCCACTTCGCAACTTCCAGATGGCCCTTCGCGCATGAATATCGCAATGCGTAGTTGTCGCTGGCACGGACGTCGTCCGCCGTGAGGCCGAACCTTTTCGCCAGCCAGCGCAGGCTTTTCTCCTGGCCCTTCGATGCTCCTGCCTGGAATCGGGATATGATCGTCTCCCTGGGCATGTCCGCCCAGCACTGTTGGCGGATGTCGAGGATCTCGCGCCATGTTCGGCAGATGGCCCGCAGTTGTACTCTGTCAGACAGTGTGGCGTAGGTGAAGATGTGGGCCCAGATGTCCGACGAAAGTGTGTGTGGCATTACTGTACTTATTACTACCGCGGGTAATGTGCACCGCCAGACGCCTTAAAATGTAGGCCATGTCCCATCGGACTTTTCTTCCGTTATGCCGTTCCCCGGCGTCTCGGTGTGTGGCTTCAGCTCTTCAAGTATCTACGTCCGAGTATGAATGTCGTTATTTTATGCCGAATTGCTTCTCTAGCCAGTGTACCACTGTCTGGTGGCCGTTCGCGCGCGAATAATCCAATGCATAGTTGGCCTTGGCGCGGGCGTCCTCCGCCGTGAGGCCGAACGTTGTTACGAGCCATTCCGCTACAGCTAGATGGCCATTATCACATGAATGGCGTAATGCATAGTTGTCCTCGGCGCGGGCGTCCTCCGCCGTGAGGCCAAACGCTGTTACAAGCCACTGCGCCACTTCCAGATGGCCATACTCGCATGAATATCGCAATGCGTAGTTGTCCTCGGCGCGGGCGTCCGCCACCGTGAGGCCAAATGCTGTTACGAGCCATCCCGCCACTTTCAGATGGCCATACTCGCATGAAACACGCAATGCGGAGTTGTTCTCGGCACGGGCGTCGTCCGTCGTGAGGCCGAACGTCGCCACAAGCCACTGCGCGACTTCCAGATGGCCATACGCGCATGCTATGTGCAATGCGTAGTTGGCCTCGGCGCGGGCGTCCTCCGCCGTGAGGCCGAACGTCGCCACAAGCCACTGCGTCACTTCCAGATGGCCATTTTCGCATGCTATGTGCAATGCGTAGTTGTCGTCGGCGCGGGCGTCCGTCGCCGTGAGTTTGAACGTCGCCACGAGCCACTCCGCCACCGGCAGATGGCCATTCGCGCATGAATAACGTAATGCGTAGTTGCCTTTGGCGCGGGCGTCATCTGTCGTGAGGCTGAACGTCGCCACGAGCCACTTCGCGACTTCCAGATGGCTATTTTCGCATGAGAAGCGCAATGCGTAGTTGCCTCCGGCGCGGGCGTCGTCCGCCGTGAGGCCGAACGTCGCCACGAGCCACTGCGCGACTCCCAGATGGCCATTCACGCATGAGAAGCGTAATGCGTGGTTGTTCTGGGCGCGGGCGCTGGCCACTGTGAGGCCGAACGTTGCTACGAGCCACTGCGCTACCGGTAAATGGCCATTTTCGCATGAAACACGCAATGCGTAATTTTCGTCAGCACGAGCGTCATCCGCTGTAAGGCCGAACGTCGACACGAGCCACTTCGCGACTGCCAAATGGCCATTTTCGCATGAATGGTGCAATGCATAGTTGCCATCGGCGCGAGCGTCATCCGCCGTGAGGCTGAACCTTTTCGCCAGCCAGCGTAGGCTTTGTTCCTGGCCCTTCGATGCCCCTTTCTGGAATCGGGATATGATCGTCTTCCTGGGCACGTCCGCCCAGCAGAGTTGGCGGATGTCGAGGATCTCACGCCATGCCCGGCAGATGGCCCGCAGTTTCGCCCTGTCAGACGGCGCAACGTAGATGAAGATGTGGGCCCAGATGTCCGACGGTAGTGTGTGTAGCATTATTGTACTTGTCACTGCCGCGGGTAATGTACGCAGTCTGGCGCCTTAAAATGTGGGCTATACCCCTATCGGGCTTTTCTTTCGTTATGTCGTTCTCCGGCGCTCCAGAGCGTGAGCTATAACCCCTCCAGATATCCGCGTACCGAGTATAACTGCCGTTATTTTATGCCGAATTGCTCCTCTAGCCAGTGTATCACTTTCTGATGATTGTTTTCGCATGCCCCGCGCAATGCGTGGTTGCCCTTGGCACGGGCGTCAGACGCTGTGAGGCCGAACCTCGCCACGAGCCACTTCGCCACTTCAAGATGGCCATGTTCGCATGAGAAGCGCAATGCGTGGTTATTCTGGGCGCGGGCATCGGCCACCGTGAGGCCGAACGTTGCCACGAGCCACTTTGCGACTTCCAGATGACCGTTCTCGCATGAACGGCGCAATGCGTAATTGTACCAGGAGCGGGCGTCGGTCGCCGTGAGGTTGAACGTTGCTACGAGCCATTTCGCGATATCCAGATGACCATTCTCGCATGTATAGCGCAATGCGTAGTTGCTATCGGCGCGGGCATCGGTCGCTGTGAGGCTG
>CAYUOL010000498.1:0-3691 GCA_964446345.1 uncultured Iamiaceae bacterium
CGTTGGCAAGGTCATAGTGGTGGTGGTTGGCGCGGTGGATCTCCTCGACGAAGATTGGCGGCTCGACCTGGGGAATCTTGGCGAGGCTGCTAGCCATTCGGTCGGACGTAGCTGTCGTTTATTTTCCCTTCATATCTTCGGGTCGGATGTCATCAACTACCCTGTACAAGCACCACATCTGGTGCATCAGCGAGAACAGCTTTGCGACAGTCTGGAAAGAGAACATGACAGCCCTGACCGCCTGCCCGAACAACACCACGCACACGGTACAGGCAGGATCCTGGGGGATCATCGACATCCAGCAAAGGAACATCGTCGAGGTCAACAAGGAGACAGCATTCAGAACATCGGGCCGCGCCAAGGTCGACAGTATCATGCTTACCATCCCCGCCGGCCAAACGCTGAGCATCACGAAGACATGGCCAATCGACATCGCGATATATAAGCTCATCATTCCGATTACGAGCGACCTGGTTGGCTGTCTCGTAACGACCGAGGTCGCCCCGCTAACGACAGTGGGGACCCTCACGGCCGACGCGGGTAGCGGGTCGACCATCCTCAGCGTGTCCCCAAGCGCGACAATGGCCTTCGTGGTCGGACAAATCCTCACGCTCACCCAGGGCCCAACGACAGAAGAGCTCGGCCGGGTCCTGGCGATCGACACGCTGGGTAACCAAATAACCGTCGAGACCCCAACGGTATCGGCGTTTATGGCCGGCGCGGTTGTCAAACTCACGACGCGCGCCTCAAGTTCCCTCCCCCTCATCCTGGGAGGTCAGCACCTGCGGTTCGGCGATGGCATGACGCGCGCGACCGGGATCCAAAAAGGCTGGCCCCTCGTGTTTACCGTGGCGAACCCGAACATGTCCGCGGCCAATTTCACCATCTACGTGACATACACGTACTGATCGCGCGCCCTACTCGCCGCGCGCCCTACTCGTCGAGCCCGGACAGGAACGGCCTCAGCGCGTTGAGATCTTGGGGCGATATCTTGATATCGCCCAGCTTATCGACGGCGATCAGGAGAGCTGAGTCTAGCCCGGGGACCGTAGGAGCCCTGACCTGGAGCAAGGCTTTGTTCAGTTCGTCGATCGACTCGGTCTTCACCTTGAACTGGGTTTCTGACGTTTTCTCGCCGAATTTCTCGAAAAGTTTCGTCCTCTCGGCGCAGAAGTTGAGGTAATGGGGGCGCGCCCAGGCCGCAAGCTTCAGCACCTTTGTGGCGGAGATTCCGTCCAGCGGCTGCTTCTGCAGTGTTAGCAGAACTTCAAACGCGTCCACCAAATTCCCGACGCAGATCTCGGCCTTCGTTGCCGCGCGAGCCTGGTCGTGTTCGTCGACCTGGTCCCTGTTTTTCAGGGCCTGGGGATGCCGTCTCTGTTTGTCTTTGTCGCCGGCATTGTTGAGCGACTTTTGGGTAGAAGGGTTTACCTGGTTTGCCATCGGGATTGTGGATTCGCACCCCTGTCTAAAAGAGCCGAACGCTCAGTCGGGCGCGGCACGCACGCCTACGGGCCTATGGCTTAGGGCAGACAGAGGCCGGCCCGGGGTTCCGCTCGGGCCCTGGCCCTATCAGAAGGAGTCGAACCCGTGGCACAGCAGCTTGAACCGGACCTCCCCAGAAGTCACGTTCTGGTCTGCGGTGAGGACCAGGGACTGGGCGCCCGGGTCGTACTCGCCCTGGGACCGGTCCCCGCGCCGCCAGTTGGCGGCGTTAAGGGCGGCGGTGTTGAGGTTCTCGGAAGCGCTTACGAACGCACCCGGGGCTCCGGCCCAGCCGACCTCGATCGTCGCGTTGGCGCTGAACGCCATCTCTGCGTGGGCGTAGATGGCGAAGATCTGCATGGCGGCGTAGAAGACAACTGGCTGGAGGGTTTGGCTGTCGGTGAGGGCGACTGGCACCCCCTGCATGAAGGGGGCCATCGCGAAACAGTCGATCACGGTCGTCATCGGATTGCTGTCTACATGGCGCGCAAAATGCGGCGGGCCGTCCATTAGATAATGTCATCGAACGCGGCGTATACGATTTTCAGGCGCAGGCGGCCCGCCGACAGGACAGGGAGCGCCGCCGTAATTGTCGCGGTCGTGGTGATGGCGTTTGTGAACACGCCTCCGGTTGGCGTAAAGTGCCAGTCGTTCGCGCTGAGCGAACTCAGGGTAAGGCCGGCCGCCACGCCGAATATTCCTGCCGAGTCTTCGGTCCAGCCGAGAGATATGAGGACGTCGTCGCTGAAACTTGCCTCGCAGTGGGCGAACACGCCGAGAATCGAGGCTTTTGCCGGCAGCTGTGCCGGCTGCAGGGTCTGGCTATCAATGAGATTGGCCTGCCCGGAGAACGGGCCGATGACGAAGCAATCGAGGACCTTCGACATTCGGTTACCGGCGCGTCGTGCAGTATGTTAGAACACGATAATCCGGCCGGCGGCGCCCGCCGTTCCGGCGGCGCCCCCTGACGGGGTCCCCCCGGCGCCCCCGGCGCCCCCAGTCACGCTCAGGTTCGATGACGAGAAGCCGCCCGCGAAGGTCACATGGACGATAACGATCACCCCGCCGCCCCCTCCTCCGCCTCCGCCCCCGGCCGTCCCTGCGATGGTGCCGGTTCCGCCGACGCCGCCTGCGCCGCCGTTTGCTGTGATCGTCCCGGTCCCGGTGATCGTGTTCGCGACGACGATTATGACGCCGCCGCCGCCCCCGCCGCCGCCGCCCCTATTGCCAGAGGTATTTGAGCCGCCCCCGCCGCCCCCCCCGGTGCCGCCGATGGACTTCGTGTTATTGAGGTCGCGGCCCGTGATTGCCCTTATCACGTCGTTAAACACGGCCGTCCCTCCATTTATGGTCGGGACCGCGCTTTGGGTTCCCCCCGCGCCGCCCGCGTTTCCTCCGCCATTTCCCTGCCCCCCAGCGTTTCCGATGCCCCCGAGCTGGGAGCTTGCGGGCGAGGCGCCTCCTGCCGATCCGGCGCCCAGATTTCCGCCGGTCCCTCCGGCCGTCCCCCCGCCGATCGTGTTGGTCGTGAGCGCGACCGCCCCCGTTCCTCCGCTATTTCCTGCTACGCCGGCCCCCCCGTTATAACTAATCGATCCTCCGGCGTTGATCGTGAGTGTGCCGGTTACGAAGATGCGGAACCCATTGGTTGTGAGAACTATGCCGGCGTTGATCGTGAGGTTAGTGTAGTACATGTCTCTGGTCAAGCTCGAGTTGACCGATATTGTCGCGGCGCCGTCCAGGCCGGTCCCGAACCAGTAGGTGCTGCCGATGGAGGATATTGTTATATCGTTCGTCGTCTGCGCGATGGTCGTGCCGGAGCCGGCGACAAGCCCACGGAACTGCAGGTTCGCGCCCGACTTTGCGCTGAAGACCTGGCTGCCCGCGCCAAGGTTCGCGCCCGTCAGCGTGTTGTCGATCGTGATCACGCCCGCCACCGGCGCCGAGACCGTTAGGCCGTTCGCCGTTCCCGCCAGGCTGTTGAACTGCAGCGTAGCGCCCGATTTCGCGCTGAAGATCGTGCCCGTTCCGGCGCCGAGGTTCGCGCCCGTCAGCGTGTTGTCGATCGTGATCACACCTGATGCCGGCGCCGAGACCGTCAGGCCGTTTGCCGTTCCCGCCAGGCTGTTGAACTGCAGCGTCGCACCCGACTTGGCGCTGAAGACCGTGCCCGTGCCGGCGCCGAGGTTCGCGCCCGTCAGCGTGT
>CAYUOL010000499.1:0-3636 GCA_964446345.1 uncultured Iamiaceae bacterium
GTGTGGTTCTTGGCGGGGCGTGTACGCAACACGATGTGTTCGACCTCGCCGGGAGGCGCGCCACGGCCGGTGTCGGTTTGGGCCTCGCCGAGGGCGTCGTCGATCTCGTTGCGGCGCTTCGAGAACTCCGACACGACGGCCTGGTCGATGCCGTCGATCTCCCATCCGGACTTGCGGCCGGGCCGCCATCGCACATCGAGCTGGCTGGCGAGCTGGTGGCGCATCTCCGCGGTCGCCAACGCGGACGCGGCTTGGGCGTTGCGGTACAGGCAGCGTGACCACAGCGACCGGTGGGAACCGTCGGGAACCTGGACGGTGTTGAGCACGACGTTGTGATGGTGGGGGAACGGGTCCAGTGCTCGTGAGGTGAGGTGCCGGAACGACGCCACCATCAACCCCTGCGCCGCTACTGGTTGGCCGTCGATGCGCCCCACGGCACGCTCCTCGATCCAGCCGAGCGCCCAGTCGTTGCCGGCCTGGATCGACCCCAGCACCGCCCGTCGGGTCGTGTCGTTGCCGAGCAGGGCCAACACCCCGAGGGATTTCTCGGTGGTGAGCGTCAGGTCGTAGGCGACGCGCACTGCCGGTGGTCGTCGTCGTTCGAGGAACTCGGCCAAGTGCTCACGGGTGACCAACCAGCGGCCCTTGGTGCCCCGATGCGCTTCCAGGTACGCCCGGCGAGGCTGACGACCCGCGGCGACCGACTGGGCGATCTCCACCGAGTGGTCCTCGTGGTAACGGGCAACCCCGCGCAGGTAGCGGTTGGTCACACCGGCGAGGCGGGCTGCGTCGCTGATCGACAGCTGATCCTCGGGGCCACCGAGGGCACGGACCTGCTCGGGTGTCACGCCCTCGTCACGGGCCTGTTGGCAGCGAGCCAGCTCTTCCTCGCTCACCCATCGGGACCCGTCCTCATCGACCAAAGGGACCAGATACGCCGCGCCGGGCTCGGTCTCGGCAGCGCCAACCGGATGACCAGCGGGATCTTCGGTTGAGCCTTGACCGGCCGTCGGTGGGAGTGCCGCGTGTACCAGGCGGGTCCCGGCGTCGAGCATCCGCTCGACCTCGCGATGCGTGACCCCGAGGACCGCGGCAGCGTCCGCGACGTCATAGAGCCGCTCGCCGTGGGCGCCGGTCCGCGAGTGTGCCCCTGCACCCAACGTCGGGCGTCGACCGGCCGAGCCCTGCGCGGTGATCAACCGTTCCCCGGTGTGGGGATCACGGCCAGCGAGCACCGACGCGAAGTCATGGCGCTGCACCGCCCCCGCCAGGCCGGTGGCCGCGGCGTGGCGGCCCATCCACCGACCCGGTTCCTCGCCCTTGTCCGCGTAGTACTGCTCCGCGCCCTCTGCCCCCGATGGAGCGGGGCCGCCCGCCCCGGGGGTCTTGGCGGCGGGCGGGTTCAGGTAGCGGACGATCGAGTCCACGACCCGGGCCGTGTCGGCCCGGCCACCGCCGAGCGGGGTGACGGTGAACTTCACGACGAGCTGCCAACCGGATAGCCAACAGGTTCCCCGAAGGGGAACCTGTCAATGTGTGCGCGCCAGACCTGCCGTTGAGAACCGACGTGGGTTCCCGCGATGACCGGGCTTCCGGGAGAGCCGGGACGGCGCCTGAGGCTCATCGCCCAAGGGCCTGACGCGCTGCTGGTGGGGTGCGGTCGGAGTGGGTGGCTCGGTCACGAAACCGATCCAGATCGACCGCCGCGTTGGTGACCTTCGCTCGGTGCTCGGCGACACCGTCGAAGCCCTCGAGGTGAGCCGAGAACAACCGCTCATGGGTGGCCCGGGTCCACTCGGGCACCCGCTCGAGCTGTCGGGCCTGCAATGGTGCGACCTCGAGGAACACGTCGAAGCGGTCCGGGCCGCCACTCCGGCGGACGAGCCCGAACTTGACCATCCGATCGGTGATCGCCACGAGCCGGCTGTTCGGCCCGGTCCCGCCCCCGAGCCCGATCGAGCGGCTCAGCTCGTCCGCGGGGATCTTGGCCGGGACCTCGTGGCGCCACAGCTCGGGCATTCGGCGCAACAGCACCACCGCGCTCGGTCCGATGACAGCAGACCAGCACTGCTCGACGTAGGTGTCCGAAAGGTCGAAGCCGACCTGTCGAACCTGGCGGTTCGGGTGGTTGACGGGCGTGAAGGTGAGAGTTCGGCCGTGTTCCATGCCCAGGTAAGCCGCGAACGGGTCCGAATCCCGCGCTCAAGGTGGACAGCGCCCGCGAACCTGCCCGGTGGGAGCCAGATTCGTTGGTAGCCTGGCTGTCATGTTGCAGTCGATCTTCCTTTGATCCACGGACCCCTGGGACGCGTGTCGCGTCCGGGTTGATCGGCGAACCCTGACGGAGGGGTCGCTCGTTCGTGGATCGCGTGTGGCCGCGCCGGTTGGCGGTGATGGTCACCCACTGGGAAGGAACTGGTCTTGGTTCGCAACACAGAGGTTCGGGCGCGGTCGCGCGCCCAACTCGGCGCCGCGTCGGTGCACGTGGAACGAGGGGGTCGGCCGGTCCTGGTCGACGTGTCGGTGTCGGTCTCGGCGGGCACCCGTCTGGGCGTGGTGGGTGAGAACGGTCGCGGCAAGTCGACGCTGCTGCACGTCCTCGTGGGGACGCTGCGCCCTGACTCGGGGACGGTCAGCCGGATCGGCAGCATCGGCGTCGCTGAGCAGGAACTGGCTGCTGGAGACGCGCGAACCGTCGGTGAGCTGATCGACGTGGAGCTGGCCGATGCCCGCGCCGCGTTGAAGGCCCTCGACGAGGCTGCCGCGGCCATGGCCGCGGAGGTCGAGGGTGCTGACGACGAGTACGCGGCGGCGCTCGATGCTGCGACGGCGCTCGACGCGTGGGATGCGGACCGACGCGTTGACTTGGCGCTCGACGCGCTCGGCGCGGTGCGCGACCGCAGCCGCGCACTCGCTCAGATGTCGGTCGGGGAGCGCTACCGGGTGCGCCTGGCGTGCCTGCTCGGTGCTCAGCACGACTTCTTGCTCCTCGACGAGCCCACCAACCACCTCGACGAGCACGGCCTCGACTTCTTGACCGCCGCGCTGCGCGACCATCCCGGCGGGGTGGTCCTGGTCAGCCACGACCGGGTGTTGCTCGCCGATGTCGCGACCAAGATCCTCGACCTGGATCCCAGCATCGATGGGCGGCCCCGCGTCTACGGCGATGGCTATGAGGGCTACCGGGCCGGTCGTTCGGCGGCGATGGCCCGCTGGGAGCAGGACTACGACCAGCACCTGGCCGAGGAGGCCCGCCTCGCCGACGACCTTTCGGCGGCGCAGAACCGGCTTCGTTCGAGCTGGCGTCCACCGAAGGGCACCGGCAAGCACCAGCGCGCCACTCGGGCACCGTCTCTGGTTCGGGCGGTGAACCGACGGATCGACGACCTCGCCGACCACGCCGTATCGAGACCGGTGGCGCCGCTGCGGTTCCACATGCCCGAACTGGCAACGCTGTCCGGCGTGACGCTCGTGCGAGCCGAGGAGGTCGCGGTCGACGGCCGGCTCACGGGTCCGGTCACCGTCGCGCTCGAATCCGGCGACCGTCTCCTGATCACCGGTCCGAACGGGTCCGGCAAGTCCACCCTGCTCGCGGTGCTTGCCGGACAGCTCGAAGCGGACCAGGGCTCGGTGAGG
>CAYUOL010000500.1:0-3601 GCA_964446345.1 uncultured Iamiaceae bacterium
GCATGCGCGCAGCCGCGTCGCCGGTCGGCCCGGCGCCCACCTTCCCGGCGCCTCGTTCCCTGCCCGGCCCACGCCCACGGCGCCGCCGCCGCCGCCGCCGTCGCCGCGTGCTGGCCCTCGCCGTGCTCGCGGCCAGCGTCGCGGCCGGCGGCCCCCTCCGGCCGGCGCAGGCCGACCCGACCCCGGCCGCCCCGCCGGCCGCACCGGTCGTCGGCACGACGGCCGCCGCCTGTGCGCCGAGCGGCTTCCCCAAGCCGGCCGGTGGCGTCAGCCCGGGGTACGTCTACTCGCCGACGCTGTTCAACGGCACGGCGGTCTCGCCCCAGCCCGACGACACCTTCGCCAACGACGCCGCCGGCCACGCCGCCTTCACGGGCCGCTTGCAGACCCGCACCGCGAACGGTCGCGAAGAGATGCTGGTGTGCGCCCACGTCGGCACCAACACCTTCGACGACGCGCTGACGCCCTTCGCCACCGCGTCGCACCCGGCCACGATCGCGCCGACCGTGTCGATCATCGACCCGACCGGCACGACCGTCTCCTACGGCCTCGACACCGCCGGCCTGACCGACGTGGCGCTGGCGCACTACACCGGCTCGCCCGACGTGCACGAAGCCCTGCTGCAGATGTGGGTCCCCTTCACCGCGAACCTGCGGGCGCCGGGCTTCATCGTGCGCACCGAGATCCGCGGCACGGACGCCCTTGCCGGCGGGGGCACCGCGCTCGCCGCCGGGGCCGACGAGGTCTACGTCCACCTCGGTCCCGCCCCCGTCGCCCGCAACGCGGTGGTCGATCAGGCCGTGGGCGTCGCCCTCGACGACAGCGCCATCGCGGAGCGTGCGAGCGACCCGGGGGCCGACGACCTCCAGAGCCTGCTCAGGCCGCTGCTCCCGCCGATGTTGAAGGACGCGGTCGCCTCGCAGGCGCCCAGCTCCATCCCGTCCGACTGGGAGTGGAGCCCCGGCATCGCGCTGGGCACCTCCGCCAGCGGCACGCTCAACGAGCTCCCGTTCTTCGGCGGCCTGGATTCGCTCGACGTCGTCGACTTCAACGCCAAGGAGTCGCGCCTCCAGCTGCACATCACCGGCACGATGTACCCGAAGCTGACGCTCAAGCCGCGAGCCGCGGGCTTCGTGAGCATCCTCTCCGGCTCGTGCTCGGTCACCGCGCAGACGGCGGTGTCGCTGGACATCGGCGTCACGCTCACCTACGACGCGACGAACACGAAGCTGCAGGCCAACGTCTTCATCCTGTCCGCGAGCGGGGTCACCTCGAACGTCCAGGCGACGGGCACCCTGCTCGCGCTGTACACGGTCATCCCCGGCCCCATGGACTGCGGCACCATCGAGGGTGACATCAGTGACGGTCTGTCCGACAAGATGGAGGAGCGCCTGCGCGGCCTCGAGCACAACGCGGAGATGCAGGCCAAGATCTCCGACACGTTGAACACGTCGGCGCCGCTCGGCCTGACCGACCTCGCCAACGGCCCGATCTCGAGCGCCCACGTGACGCTGCCGGCCGGCGGCGGGTTCGGCGTGGGCGGCGCCAAGTACGTCGAGACCGCACCGCCGGGTCACCTCGGCGGCAAGGTCTGGATCTGGCACGAGGGCATCGACGCGGCGGCCAGCCTGGCCGTCACCGATCTCGGCGGCACCCGCTTCCCGTACTCGTACCGCCCCGCCGCCTCGTGCTCCGTCGTCACACAGACCCACCGGCGCACGCGCCCGGGGACGTCGTTGATCGACACCTACCTGCCGGCGTGCGGGACCCTCGGCACCGTGACCACGGACATCCAGCCGGTGACGACGACACCCCCGACGACACCCCCGACGACACCCCCGACGACGCGACCCGTCGCCACCGTCCCGACCAAGGGCGTGCTCGAGGCGACACCCGCGCCGGCCCCCACGACCGCGCCCGCCGTCACGACCGTCCCGAGCCGCGCCGCCGCGAAGGTGAGCGCGGCGGCCGGCGCCGCCGACGTGCTGGCCGGCCCGACGGGCACACCGAGCGCCGACGCCGCGGCCGGGGCCACGAGCCGCGACGCGACCGGGGCGGTCGCCACCGATCCGGTGGCGACGCTCCCGCCGAAGGCGCTCCCGACGACCACCCCGACGACCACCCCGACGACCACCCCGGCCAAGGCGCCGCCGACCACCACGGCACCCACCACACCACCAACCACGCAGGGGACCAAGACCACCGTCCCCGCCGCGCCCGCGCCGGGCGCCACGAAGGTGGGCAAGGCGGCGACGACGGTGATCGCCCCGACGTCGCCCGTGGCGAAGATCAACGTGCCGGGGATCGACGCGACGAAGGTCTGCTGCCTCTCGCCCGACCTGCCGACGTTGCTGCCCACGGACTTCGATCTCGGGGTCGTCGTCAACGGGGCGACCGTCAACCAGCTCAGCCGGGCGCTGTCGGCCGGCGCGGGTGAGGGCACCGGCGTGCTCGATCTCGACGTCGCCCTCGACGGCGGCAAGGTGCTGCACGCCCGTCCCTCCGTCGCACCGATGTACCTGCCGAACGCCCCGGTGGGCTGGCCGTCCCCCGGTGCGGTGAAGCTGTACCTGCCGTCCCTGCAGGGATCGGTGACCGGGGACGTGTTCACCAGTGCGGAAGACCTGCTCATCGGGGCGGACGTGCAGATCGACACCGCGACGAACCACCTCGTCCCGCTGCCGTCGTCCACGATCGCCGCGCGCATCCGCTTCCTGAAGCTGACCGGCCCGGGCAACGTCGCGCTGCCGCCCACCCCCAGCCAGGGCCAGGTCACCCTCGGTCAGATCGTGGCCAACGCCGGACCGCCGGCGCTCAGGATCCTGGAGGGGATCGCCGTGCCGGACCTCGGCGCCTTCCTGGTGAACAGCGGCCTGCCGAGCATGGTCGTGAGCAACCTGTCGCTGGCCACCACGGGTGGCGGCCACCTCGGCATCTACCTCAACGTCGATCCGAACCCTGCCCGGGTCACGGTGTCGACGTCGTGGAGCGGAGGCTCCGACACCGCCCCGCCGAGCGGGTTCACGGCGACGCTCAACCCGAGCGGCTTCCCGGGCACGGGTGGCTACACGGTCCACTGGACGATCCGCAACGCCAGCAACGTCGTCAAGTACCAGTCGCCGGCCGCCGGCGAGAGCAGCCTGACGAAGTCCTTCAGCGCCAGCCTGGCGTCGGGCCAGTCGAGCCACGACCCGTGCGACGGCACCCGCACCCTCGGCGTCAAGGTCAGCGCCACCGTCACCCGCAACAACAGCACGGTCGCCACGTCGGGCTCGTTCAGCAGCCCCGCCTGGGAGGTGCCGATCAACGAGCACGCCTGCCACGGCGACGACGTGCCCTGAGGCGGCGGCCCGGAAGACGGCCGTGCCCTCCCGCATCATGAGCAGCCGACCTGACCGGCCGACCTGACCGGCCGACCTGACCGGCCGACCTGAGGCATCCGTCCCCGCGACAGGTGGAGCGACCCCGACCCCGGACGCCGAGCGTCCACGGGTCGGGGTCGCTCTTCGTCGTGGACGACCGCGTCGTCGTCCCGAACCGCGCTGCCTAGCCTGGGTGCATGCAGTGGCTCGTCGTCTCCGTCGTGCTGTCGGTGGTGCTG
>CAYUOL010000501.1:0-3595 GCA_964446345.1 uncultured Iamiaceae bacterium
GGTCTTGATGTGTGTCGATGTCGTGAAGGGCGCGGGCGTCTGCGTATCATGAACGCGTGACCGAGCCGGCGTCCGCTGACCCTGCCAGTCCCACCGCTGGAGAAGCCTCCGGGCCCCGCGGTGGCGGTTCCGAACCCGGGGTGACATCGTCGCTCGGCTCGGAGCCCGCCGAGCCGGATGCGCTCGACGAGACCCCAGGTCACGAGTGCGGGGTCTTCGGCGTCTACGCGCCGAACCAGCCCGTGGCCCACCTCGGGTACCTCGGTCTGTACGCGATCCAGCACCGCGGGCAGGAGTCCGCGGGCATCGCCGTGAGCGACGGCCAGACGATCACGGTCGTGAAGGACATGGGGCTCGTCTCCAACGTCTTCGACGACAAGACCCTCGCCGCGCTGCCCGGCCACCTGGCGATCGGGCACACGCGCTACTCGACCACCGGCTCGTCGACGTGGCGCAACGCCCAGCCCTTCTACCGCTACGTCGGTGACCACAGCTTCGCCCTCGCCCACAACGGCAACCTCGTGAACACCGAGGAGCTCGCCGAAGAGGCGGGCATGTTGCCGGGCATGATCACGAGCGACAGCGACCTCGTCGCCGAGCTCATCGAGCGCGAGCTGGCCCAGGACCCCGAGGAGAGCCACGACCACCGGGCGCTCGAGCGGGCGCTCATGAAGGTGCTGCCCAAGCTCAAGGGCGCGTTCTCGTTCGTGCTGATGGACGAGGGCCACGTCATCGGCGTGCGCGACCCCAACGGCTTCTGGCCGCTCTGCCTCGGCAAGCTCGACAACGGGTGGGCCATCGCCTCCGAGAGCCCGGCGCTCGACATCGTCGGCGCGAAGCAGATCCGCGAGGTC
Organism: uncultured Iamiaceae bacterium; assembly: GCA_964446345.1. GTDB lineage: Bacteria > Actinomycetota > Acidimicrobiia > Acidimicrobiales > Acidimicrobilacustridaceae > CAYUOL01. The sequence continues at coordinate 855 of CAYUOL010000501.1, forward strand.
GCTCCCGGCGACATGGTGATCATGGATGCCACGGGTGTGCGCACGGTGTACCCGTTCGAGACCTCGACGATCGATCCCAAGCTCTGCCTCATGGAGTTCGTCTACTTCCACCGGCCCGACGGTCGGCTCTACGGGCAGAGCGTCCACGCCGCCCGGGTGCGGATGGGCGAGCAGCTGGCCATGCAGGCTCCGGTCGATGCCGACCTCGTCATGGGCGTGCCCGAGTCGGGCATCCCCGCGGCGGAGGGCTTCGCCAAGGAGAGCGGCACCCCGTTCGGCTTCGGGCTCGTGAAGAACCGCTACATCGGCCGCACGTTCATCGCGCCGAACCAGCAGATGCGGGCGCTCGGCGTGCGCCTCAAGCTCAACCCGTTGAAGGACAACATCGAGGGGAAGCGCCTGGTCGTCGTCGACGACTCGATCGTGCGCGGCACCACGACCCGCGCCATGGTCTCGATGCTGCGCGAGGCGGGGGCCGCCGAGGTGCACCTGCGCATCTCGTCGCCGCCCTACGCGTGGCCGTGCTTCTACGGCATGGACACCGGCACCCAGGGCGAGCTCATCGCCGCGAGCCTGTCGGTGGGCGAGATCACCGAGTACCTGAACGTCGACTCGCTGGCCTACCTCGACATCGAGCGCCTCAAGGTCGCCACCGGCGCCCACGGCGCCGGCTTCTGCGACGCCTGCTTCAGCGGCAGCTACCCGGTCGACGTCCCGGTGTCGTTGTCCAAGGGCGTGCTCGAGATCGACCGATCGACGACCCCCAACGTCGACAGCGGGGCGGCGACGCTCGGCCTGCTGTTCGAGCAGGAGTCGCTGATGCCGGCCGCCGATGCCCAGCGCGTGGCGAGCGCTGACGACCCCGACGCGTGAACCGGCGCGTCCCGCGCGACCTCCCGACCTCGAAACGGACCAACTGATCCATGGGCGAAACGTACGAATCGGCGGGCGTCAGCATCTCCGCAGGTGAGGAAGCGGTCGAGCGCATCAAGAACAAGGTCCGCTCGACGTTCCGGCCCGAGGTCATCGGCGACATCGGCGGCTTCGGCGGGCTCTTCAACTTCGACGCGTCGCGCTACAAGAGCCCGGTGCTGGTGTCCTCGACCGACGGCGTCGGCACCAAGGCGCTCGTGGCGCAGGCCGTGGGGGAGTTCGAGACCATCGGCATCGACCTCGTGGCCATGTGCGTCGACGACCTCGTCTGCCAAGGCGCCGAGCCGCTCTTCTTCCTCGACTACATCGCGGTCGGCCGCCTCGATCCCGACCACATCGAGCAGCTCGTCGAAGGCGTGGCCGAAGGCTGTCGCCAGGCTGGGTGCGCGCTGATCGGCGGAGAGATGGCCGAGCACCCCGGCGCCATGGAACCGGGAGAGTTCGACCTCGTGGGATTCGCGGTCGGCGTCGTCGAGCGCGACCGGATCATCACCGGCCAGCACGTGCAACCGGGTGACGTGCTGATCGGGCTGCCGTCACCGAACCTGCGCAGCAACGGGTACTCGCTCGCGCGGCGGGTGCTGCTCGAGGTCGGGCACCGCCAGCTGGACCAACCGGCGTACTCGGGCGCCGCCCACACGCTCGGCGAAGAGCTGCTCAGGCCTTCGACGATCTACGCGCCGGCGATCCTCGCGCTCCAACGAGAGGTCGACGTCCGCGCCGTCGCCCACATCACCGGCGGCGGCATCCCGGGCAACCTCAACCGGGTGCTGCCGCCGCGCGCGGACGCCGTCGTCGAGCGCCGCACCTGGGAGTCGCCCCGGATCTTCTCCGAGATCCAGCGTCTGGGCGAGATCAGCGACGACGAGATGGCCAAGGTCTTCAACCTCGGCCTGGGCATGATCGCGGTCGTCCCCGCGAACGAGGCGCATCGAGCGATCGACATCCTGCGCCGTCACGGTCACCTCGGGGCCAGTGAGGTCGGCGAGATCGTCGACGGCCACGGCGAGGTCCACCTCACCTGATCCCTCGAAGGTGGGGCCCGCGAGCGCGCGGGACCCTCGAGGTCAGGAGCCCGACGGCTGGCCGGGCCAGGAACCGCCCGGGGGAGGCGGGTACCCGGGCTGCGGCTGATCCTGCGGTGCGCCCGGCGCCCCGGGACCGGGCTGCCCGTAGCCGGGCTGTCCCGGCTGCCCCGGGTACGGCTGGCCCGGATACGGCTGCCCGTAGCCCGGCTGCCCGTAGCCCGGCTGCCCGTAGCCCGGCTGCCCCGGATACGGCTGGCCCGGGTACGGCTGTCCGGGGTAGGGCTGACCGCCGAAGCCGCCGCCGGGCGGCTGGTGCACCGGGCCGAGGTACTGGCTGTCGCCGAACGCCAGCATCGGCAGGAAGATCGGTGCCAGCAGCACCATCCCCACGCCGTAGGCCGTGCTCTTGCCGAACGACTTGGCTACGTCGATCAGGATGGCGAACTGCGCCACGATGTTGACGTAGGGAACGAAGATCAGGATGAACCAGATGATCTCCCGACCCGTCAGCTTCCAGAGGCCGTAGTAGTTGACGTAGGGCACCCACGCCATCCACTTGGGCACGTCGGCGCCGCGCTCGTTCGCCTTCTCGAAGATCTTCATCGTGCAGAAGGCGATGAAGACGTAGAAGACCACGGCGATGAGCATGATCACGCCGAAGACGGCGAAGAACGCGCCGGTGTCGACGTTGGACGAGGTCGTCCTCCGGGTCGTCTGCTCGAGGACGGCGAACACGTTCAGCACGGGGCACGACCTTTGCGATGAGGGATGCGATGAGGG
>CAYUOL010000502.1:0-3553 GCA_964446345.1 uncultured Iamiaceae bacterium
CCCTCCAGAGAAGTCACGGTCCTGGTCTCCAAGGCGCTGTTCAGACCGCGGCTCTGCAACTCGGCCTGGAGATGCTCGGCTGCGTCACGATGACGAGCGGGGACCCGGGCCCAGTAGATGTCGAGGGTGGCGGAAGTGCGGGCGTGACCGAGGCGGTCGGCGACGGTCCGCACGTCGATGCCGGCGGTGAGCAGCTCGGTGGCGACGAAGTGGCGGAGCCCGTGGATCTTGACGTGGTGGAGCCCGTTCTTCCTGCGGAGGCGTTCCCAGCGGCGGGTGACCAGCTCGGGTCGCCACGGTCGGACAGGAGCCGGATCGTTGGTGAACACGAGCCCGGTCGGGTCGAAGCGCCTCCCTTCGGCGGCTGCCCTACCGTGCGCCGTGTCGAGTTGCGCGCTGAGCGACTGAGCGGCTCGGTCGGTGATGGAGACGAGCCGGAACCGGTCCGTCCTATTGGTCTTGATGAACACACCTTCCTTCTTGGTTGCCGACACCGATCGCTCGATGCGAACGGTCTTCGCGTTGAGGTCGATGTCGCACCACCGCAGACCGCACACCTCTCCCCGCCGCGCGCCGGTAGCCGCGGCAACATCGAGCCAGCTCGCCAACATCGGATCCTGCTCCCGCGCCGCGGCGAGCAGCGCGCGGACCTGGTCGACCTCGGGCGGCACGACGGAGGCGCGGGGAACCTCCGGACGCGTCGCGTCGGACGCGGCGTTGCGGGCGGGCCACCCTCACCGGACCCCCCTGCGCGACGGCGCGATGCAACACGACATTGGAGTTGACCCGACTTCCTGGACGCGATCTTGCGCGAGCCAGGCTGCGTGGCCGGCGATGGCTGACCCCGGACCGACGGTCGACTGGGGTAGCTCGCGGTCAGCGGGGGTCTGGATCAGGGAACATCTGCCGGTGAGGCTGATCGTCCACAATGCCGTGACCAGGACTTTCGTGGCGAATCCGGCGCTCCCAGGCCGCAACCAGGCCGCGAAATTCTGGACCCCCGAGTTGTGCACAGGCCTTGACCTGCACAAATACGGACGGTGGTGGACAACGGCGCAGCGTGACCTCGGCCCAGAAAATAGCCTCTGACCTGCGCAAACTCTGCCAGATCGAGAGCGGGTGACGGGAATCGAACCCGCGTTCTCAGCTTGGGAATTCGATCCGGCCTGATGTTGTGACCTGGGCGGATGGACGAACGGGCAGGTCAGACCCGTTTTCCTGGTACCAGCCCGTCCGCCGTGATCCGCCGAAATTCTTTCCGTTGTGGCACGAATGTGGCACGGCTTCGGGCGGCGAAACCGCCCGAGCGCTCTCAGCTTGACTCAGAGTTCGCGGCCCAAGTCGGCTGCACCACGGGCCAACACTCCTTGGGTCGCGGTCACACCTCATATCTAGAGGAGCCGCCCGTTTCCTCCTTCCACTGCTGATACTCCGCTTCGCGATAGGCCGCCGCCACTGCGCCGTACACGTAGATGGCCTCAAGGTCCGGCTGGCCGGAGACCCACTTCGTTACGGCCTCTTCTGTCTTGCCTGACCGGATCATCGCCGTCGCGGTGGCGACAATCCTGGTCAAGTCGCGATCGTGCCCGTCGTCGCTCTGAGCGAATGGGATGTAACCGGTGAAGTCCTCCGGAGGCTCCAGTTGACTAAGGCGGTCGTACACGCCGAGAGCCATTTTGACCAGCCTTTGGAGCGTCGCATCATCGGCAAACGGCTCGCGTTGTTGGTAGCGGCGCTCAGCGCGCTCCTTCATCGCCTGCAGGCTGGCTACGTCGTACTGGGCAGGTTCCAGCTCATCGATTCGGTTGTGACAGTTCGGACACAACAGGATGAGATTCGAGAAGTCACGGCGCTCCTCGTCGGTCATCGACGGGTCGTAGCGCGCTGCCTTGGGCCGTTCGCCTGCAATGTGGCAGATCCGCGCCCGGACGCTACGCCACGACGGGTTCGTGAGTTCCTGTTCGCAGTAGATCGCTCGCCCAGGATCGTTGAATGCGCACCGATTCCCGGAGACGGCGAACAGGGCCTTGACGACCGGAGCCCGGGGCTTTGTCTTGTCTGCCATGACGTCTCCCTTTCCCGGCTCCCATCGAATCGGCACCGGGTGCCCCGTGTCGGCGAAGGCTGGGCTCAGCGGGTTGTACCAAGCGACCGGCGCAGCCCCTCCTCCCTGAGCCAGTCGGTAAGCCTGCGCTTCTCGGCGATGAGCCGGACCAGGTCATCGCCGTCAACTGCGAAGATCACGCCGCCATCGGCCTGAACCGCCTTGAGGCGATCGAGGAAGGTCCTGGTGAACCCGGACAGGGAGACGAAGACGCCGATCCGGCAAAGCGCACCTCGGTCTTGCATTTTCGACTCGAAGATCCGAAGCTCCGGCACGCCGACTCGCGTGGACCAGTTCTTGCACTCGACGAGGATCAACGGGCTCGAGAGGGCTAGCCAGAACGGATCGCGGAGACCGTTGGTCACGACGAGATCGATCTCGACCTCCGCCGTTCGAAAGTTCTTCTCAAGGACGTGGAGCTCTGGCTCCTCGGTGTGGATCAATGCGTCTACGAGCGACTCGAGCGCATCACCTCGTGCTCGTGTCGTCGCCTCGTCGCTGGAGCCGAGTGCTCGAAGCCGACCGAGCAGGTCAGCCGCCCGTGCAAACCAGAACTCCAGTCCGGCACTGCCTTCTGAGGCGGCGAGCACCGCAAAGAGCCGTTCCAGCGTGCGTGCGCCGCTGGCCAGGGCGTCGGATGCCGCCGTCCAGTAGGAGGTCGCGTAGTCCACGGCTGACGCCGTGTCATGCACTTCACCGGTGATGGCGGCGTCCTCCGTGAGCACGAGTTCGATCGTCGCGTCAGGCGGGAGGTGGCGGAGGAATACGCACAGGACCAAGGGCCAGCACAGCATCGGGGCGATTCGATCGAGAAGTGCCAGCGACTCCGCTGCGCGCGCTGCGGCGAACGGGTTAGCGATCCCTCGTTCGTCAGCGGCTCGGTACACACTGAAAGAAGCCTCGTGCGCGACCGGAAGGTCTCCGTCGTAGGTGAGTTCGCTGACCAGCGCGACGTCCTCGCACGTGCTGTCAAGCCATTGGCTGAGCATCAGCTGGCCGAGACTGCGGAGGTCTTCCTCCGCTGGAAGTGCCTCGAACACTGCGCGTTGCTGCTCGGCCACGACTTCCTGCTCGTCCAACGAAGACGACTTGGAGATTGCACTCCCCATAAGGATGCCTGACGAGTAGCCGCCGACCAGCCGAATGTCGGCATACGCGACGACAGCGGCGCGCCAACCGAGGCCCGCAGCCTCGAGGTTCCTCAACGCTTGTTCCGTCGTGGTCGTGAATCGGACTTCCACCGTCGGTTCATCGTCGGCGTCGACGCCCGAGGAGACTCGCAGGTCGTCGAACCGGAACAGCACACGCGGCGTTGAGCTTGCGTGCTTTCTCCACATCAGGACGATCTCGTCGTCGACTTCGAGGTAGGTGTCGAATCCCACGGGAGCTTGCCGCCTTAGGGTCCGCCACCTAATTACTCGCGAGGTGTAGTGTGGGGGCGTGGAGCTG
>CAYUOL010000503.1:0-3539 GCA_964446345.1 uncultured Iamiaceae bacterium
GCGAGTCGCCGCGCTCGCGTTGCCGCACCGTCGATCTCGGGGGACTGACCATCTCGGTCGACTGCGACGCGCCCGTTCCCGATCCCGAGTCCGGGGTGACCCTGACGAAGGACTCCGTCTACGGACTGCCGGGCGAATCGTTCGAGGAGCTCGCGGATGTCGACGCCACCAACCGCGTGGTGGCCACTGCCGACGGGAAGCCCGTGGTGATCTACCTGCTGGGTTCGGACACCTTGTTCGACGTCGGGTCGTCCACCGTGAAGTCGACGGCGGAAGCGGCGCTCCCAACCGTCATCGCGTCGATCAACAAGCGGGCGCCCGACGCCAAGATCCTGGTGCGGGGGTTCACCGACAGCTCCGGAGCGGCCGCGGCCAACCAGACGCTGTCCGAGCAGCGCGCCACCTCGATGGTGGCCTGGCTGGCCAGCGGCGGCCTCCCCCGAGCACGCATGGAGGCCTCGGGGTTCGGGAGCACAAAGCCTGCGGCCCAGGAAGACACCGAGCTCGGGACCGCCCTGAACCGCCGCATCGAGATCGTCGCGGTGGGCTGAGCCCGCCGCCGGATCGACCATCGCACGCCCCTCCCTCCGAAGATCCAGGAGCACTGCCGCCATGTCGCACCTTCCCCACCCCGCCCGCACCCGACCCGCCGCCGTGCGGCTCGTCGGCCTCCTGCTGATCCTCGGCCTGTTGGCGAGCAGCCTGTTCATCCTCGCCGTCGCGCAGCCGCCGTCGGCGTCGGCCGAGGCCATCAGCAACGTCGACCTCACCTTCGGCGCGGGTCCCGAGCAGATCGTCGCCGGACCCGACGGCAACCTCTGGTTCACCGAGTACGACGGCAACCGCGTGGGCCGCCTGGTCCCCGGCGGTGGCGTCACCGAGTTCTCGGCCGGCATCACCGCCGGCAGCGGCCCCTTCGGGATCACGGCCGGCCCCGATGGCAACCTCTGGTTCACGGAGCAGATCGGCAACCGGATCGGGCGGATCACCCCCGCTGGCGTCGTCACCGAGTTCTCGGCCGGCATCAGCGCGAACGCAGGCTTGCACTCGATCGTCGCGGGGGGCGACGGCAACCTGTGGTTCACCGAGCAGAACGGCGACCGGATCGGCCGGATCACCCCGAGCGGCGTCGTCACCGAGTTCGCCGCCGGCATCACCGCGGCCGCCGTGCCGACCGGCATCGCCGCCGGGCCTGACGGCCACCTCTGGTTCACCGAGTACAACGGCAACCGCATCGGGCGCATCACCACGGAAGGCGTCGTGACCGAGTTCTCGTCGGGAATGAGCCCGGGCGCCACCCCCAACAGCATCACCGCCGCGGCCGACGGCTCCATGTGGTTCACCGAGATCGGGGTGTCGAGGATCGGCCAGATCACCATGAACGGCCTGATCTTCGAGAACGACAACGGGCAGAAGCCCCACTCGATCACCGCCGGTCCCGACGGCAACACCTGGTTCACCGAGGTCACGACGGACGACATCGGGCGCATCACCCCGACCGGGGCGATCCAGAAGTTCGCGAACGACGACGGGTCTGACGCGCGCGGCATCGCCACCGGTTCGGATGGCCGCATCTACTTCGCCCGCCACGACACCCACGAGATCGGCATCGTGGACCAACTCGACGGGTCCCCGTTCGTGCCGGTGACGCCGGTGCGCATCCTCGACTCTCGGGGGAGCACCGGCGGCTGGCAGGGCAGCAAGCTCACGCACGGCGCATCGCGCAGCCTGGATGTAGCCGACGCGGCGGGCATCCCCGTGTACGCGACCTCCGTCGTGCTCAACGTGACCGTGACGGACTCGACCGCCGGCTCGTTCCTCTCGGTGTGGCCCGACGGTACGCCACCACCGAACGCTTCCAACCTCAACTTCGCCGCCGGCGAGACCACCGCGAACCAGGTGGTCGTGCGCGTCGGCACCGAGGGCCGCGTCCGCTTCAGCACCGCCGTCGGCCAGACCCACGTCGTGGTGGACCTCGTCGGCTACTACGACACCGGCGGCACCGAGGCCGAGCGCTACATCGCCGTCGACCCCACGTTCGCGAGGATCCTCGATTCGCGGGGCCCGGTCGGTGGCTTCAACGGCGTACCCCTCGGAGCCGACGGGATCCAGACCAAGCCCCTGCTGGTGCACAACCAGGGTGGGGTCTCCACCGGCGCGACTGCGGTGGTCCTCAACGTCACGGTGACGAACGCCAGCGCCGGCTCGTTCCTGCGGGTGACGCCGACCGGAGCGCCACCGTCCAACATCTCGAACGTGAACTTCGCCGCCGGGCAGACCAAGGCGAACCTGGTGACGGTGCCCATCGGGGCAGGCGGCAAGATCGACCTCTTCACGGCCGTCGGCAGCACCCATGTGATCGTCGACGCGGTCGGGTACTACAGCCCGATCGCAGGCAAGCGGTACCACGCCCTGCGAGGTCCGACGCGCATCGTGGACAGTCGACTGGGCCTGGGCCTCTCCGGGCCCGTCGGCAGCTCGATGACCGGGTCGTTCGACGTGCGGGGCACCGCCGGCAACCCGAGCGGGGTGCCGGGCTTCGCTCGGAGCATCGCCATGAACGTCACCGTGACCGACTCGACAAACGGCAGCTTCCTGACGGTGTACCCGTCGAACATCGTCACGCCCAACAGCTCGAACATCAACTTCGGCGCGGGCCAGACGATCCCGAACATGGTCATCTCGCAGGTCCCATCCGGTAGCCAGGTCACGGTCTACAACGCCGTCGGCGCCGTCCACGTCATCGCCGACGCGACCGGCTGGTTCGGCGATGACTGAGCGTCGAGCGCACCGGGCATCGTTCTAAGGTGCAGCGCATGACCGCACCCTCGGGCATCACCCTTGTCATCACGGACACCGGGACCAACAAGATCCAGGTGATCAAGGAGGTGCGCGAGATCACGCGCCTGGGGCTGAAGGAGGCGAAGGACCTCGTCGACGGGGTCGACCGATCGCCGCAGGTCGTCGCCGCCGGACTGGAGAGCGCGACCGCGCGCCAGTGGGCCCAGCAGCTCGCGAACGCCGGCGCCACCGCCGAGGTGCGCACCTACACGTGAGGCGACGGCCTGCACCTGTCGGGCAGCGGGCGCGTCGCCATCGCCGACCTGATGCGAGCGCGGTCGGCCCGGTCCCCGGTTGAGCGAAAAAGGCACGAGGCCCCGGTTTCCCGGGGCCTCGTGTCGTCTTCTTGCTGAGGCCGTGGCGGCCGATCACCGAGGTGTCGTCCCCTCAGCAAGGAGATCTTCGGCATGATCCCGGAGGACCTTGCCGAGAGATCGGTCACATCAGCCGCGGGCCTTGAGCGCCTCGATGACGGCCGGGAGGACCTTGTGCACGTCGCCCACGATGCCGAGGTCGCTGACCGAGAAGATCGGCGCTTCGGCGTCCTTGTTGATGGCGATGATGTTCTTCGAGCCCTTCATGCCCACCATGTGCTGCGTCGCACCGGAGATGCCGGCGGCGATGTAGACGGTCGGCTTGACGACCTTGCCGGTCTGGCCGACCTGGTAGCTGTAGGGCACCCAGCCGGCGTCGACGAT
>CAYUOL010000504.1:0-3528 GCA_964446345.1 uncultured Iamiaceae bacterium
ACAGCTCCACGCCCCCACACTACACCTCGCGAGTAATTAGGTGGCGGACCCTTAGAGGGTTCGATGCGGGCGGGGGCCGGCCGCGTCGTGGGTGGGGGCAGGATGATCGAGCGCTCGTGCGCCGTTGCGTCGACGTCGTCCGATCCGCCGGCGCTCGGCGGGGCGAAGCCGCTGAGCGAGCTCGTCGGCACCGGGATCGTCGTCGTCGCCATCGGGTAGATGGTCCACGTCAGGTAGTTCGGGGTGACGCTCGCCGTGGTGTTGCCGGTCGCGGCGTCACGGTTGATGACGTAGATCTGCGCCCGGTAGTCGCCGAGCGGGATGCCGGCGAGGTTGAGCGTCGTGCTGCCCGCACCGGTGAGCTTGTCGTCGGTGTAGAAGGCCCACGTGCTCCCGTCGTAGTGGTCGACGACGACCTCGTAGCCGGAGATGGGCCGACCGCCGTCGAAGTCCGGGTTCCAGCGGATCTGCGCGCTGTTGCTGGTGGTCGTGACGGCGGTGTTGATCGCCGGGTCGGGCGTCCCCCACGGCACGAGGGTGGCGCCGGCGGGCATCGAGGCCCGGGCGCCGGGACGCCCGTCCTTGTCGACGGCCTGCACCCAGCAGGTCACGGCGACGCCCAACGGCAGGTCCTGGAACACGTACGTGTACGGGCCCCCGCTGCCGACGGGCACGTTGACCGGCGGACCGGGCGTGGCCGCGGGCGGGGCGCACGAGGCCTGGTAGTGGTCGACGAGCGGCGCGTTGGTCGCCGGCACCCCCCACTGCAGCTGGGGCCAGTAGTCGGTGCGGCCGGCGCTGGTGGAGAGGTAGCCGGTGGTGAAGTTCGTCGGCGCCCCCGGCAGCGTCGTCGCCGGGGTGACCGGCAGCGCCGCCGCCGCCGGACCCGTCCCGATGGCGTTCGCGGCGCTGACGGTGAAGGTGTACGTGGTGCCGTTGGTGAGGTCGGTGACGTTCGCGGTGGTGGCGGTGGCCGGCAGCTTCTGGCTCACGCCGTTCTTGGCGTCGGCCACCGTGTAGCCGGTGATCGGAGACCCGTTGTCCGCCGGGGCCATCCAGGTGACGGTGGCGCTGCCGTCACCGGGTGACGCCTGCACGCCCTGCGGGGCGCTGGGCACGTTGGCCGCCGGCGGGGGCGGGGTCGGCGTCGCGCCGGGGGTCGCCGGCTCGTTGCCGGTCGCGCCGTTCGGCGCCTTCTCGGTGACGCCGCCCGGGTCGGGCACGCCCGGCAGCGTGCGCTTCTGCTGGTCGCCGTCCTTCGCGTTCGGCTCGTTCGCGAGGTCGCCGGGCCGGGTGGTGGTGGGCCCGTCCTGCGGCTTGTCCTGCGGTTCTGGCTGGTCCCGCTGCTGATCCTTGGGGTCGGGGCGCGGGTCCTGCTTGGGGGCGGTCGTGACCGGCGCCTTCGGCAGCGACGTCGGCGGGAGCGCGTCGGGCAGCGGCTTCAGGTCGTCGTTGGTGGGCAGGCCCTCGCGGTACTTCTCGATCTGCTGGGCGTTGCCCTCGCGGTCGATCACGACCGCCACCTGACCGCGCGGGTCGTTGCCCCACACCCGGTCGTCCTTGACGAAGGCGGTGAAGATCCGGCCGTCGGCGGCGTCGCGGTTCGGGTCGTTGCTGTCCACGACGCGGGCCCGATCGAGGATCTTGCCGGTCTCGGGATCGATCTTGAGGAGGGCGCCGAGCTGGTAGTCGGGCACGTACACGAACAGCCCGTTCGGCAGCGGTGCCCCGAGCTCGTGGCCCTTCACCTCGTCGAGGTCGATCTTGGACTGCCGGCCCGTGGTGACGTCGATGCCGACGAGGCGAGCGGTCTGCACGTGCAGGAGCCAGAGCCGCGGCCCGGTCATCTTCTCCGTGACCACGAGCTTGCCGTCGCGGGGGACGTCGATCGTGTACACGGTCTGCACCCCCGTGGTCGGGTCGACGGGGGCGACGGTCGCCTTGCTGTGATCGACCGCGAACAGCTGGTCGTCGACGAGGCTCACCCGCAGCTCGTCGTTCGGGTCCGCGACGCGCACCGGTGCGTCGGCCTTGCCGTCGGCGACGAAGGCGAGCTCACCGGTCTCGCTGATCGCCGCCGCGAGGCGACCCCGGGGGTCCACCACGGCGTTGCTGATCGGGTGCTTCAGCTCGACGGCGCCGCCCACCGGGTCGAGCGTCGCCTTGCTCGGGTCGACCTGCTGGACGCGACCCGTGCGCTGCGACACGAGGAAGCCCTTGCCGCCCCCGATGAGGAACGCCGGGTTGTCCGCCGGGTCGGCCTTGACGCTGCCGCCGAGCTGCAGCTGCGCGTCGTCGAGCTTCGTGACCTCACCGGTGTCCCGGTTGAGGACGAAGACCCCGTCGAGCCCCTGGATCACCTGGAGGTCGGCGCCCTTGGCGTCCTTGAAGCGCATCTCGAAGTCGGGCTTGCCGGTGGCGCCGTTGACGCGCACGACGCTGCCGCTGTCGTTGCTGGGCAACCACGCGTCGCCCTTGAAGAACTTGGCGGCGCTGTCGTTGTGGCCGACCCCGAACAGTGCTGCGAACGCGACGACCGCGAGCACGACCGCGGCGCCGATCGAGACGAAGCCGGCGGACGACCGCCACCACGAGGGCCGGGCCTCAGAGGGGGTGGAGGTGCGGGCCCGGTCGGGCCCTTGTCCGGCGCGGGACGGGCCCGCGGGAGGGGCGGGTGGGGCAGGAGGAGCGAGGGTGCCTGTCACAGATGGGTTCAACGCGGTGCCTTGTCTGCCGTGACGGTGACGTTCGTCGCACCGCAACGGCGTCGAGCGTCACCGGAGCCGGACCGTTGGGTCGGCGTCCCGAGGGAGGTCCAGTATCCCCGATCGGCCGGGCGCGAGACGGGCGCCCGTCCGGCGCGTCACCTGCCGCCGACCGGCACCGTGGGCACGCACGAGGTCGGGAGGAGAGGTCGGGAGGATCAGCCGATGAAGATCGGGGTGCTGAACGAGACGTACCCGGAGGTGCTGCTCGTCGTGTCGCCGGTCGTCGCGTCGCGGTTGACCGTCACGACCACGAACCGGTAGTCCCAGCTGTGCTGCAGCCCCGTCAGCGTCACCGCGGTCGCACCTCCCGCCGGTACCACCGTGGTGCCCGCGGGCGCCCACGACGTCGACGACGCCCACTTCTCGAGGACGATCCGGTACTCGCTGAGCGGCCGGCCGCCGTTGAAGGCGGGGGCGGACCAGGTGACGTCGCACGTGGTGTAGTTGATCGATCCGGTGGCGATGTTGGTCGCGACGTCGGGCGAACCCCACGGCGTGATCACGGTGCCCGGCGCCATCGACGCCCGCGGGCCGGGCCGGTTGCTCTTGTCCACCGCGCGCACCCAGCACGAGTAGCCGGTGCCGGGCGACAACGCCGGGAACGTCGCGGTGTACGGCCCACCGCCGCCGCCGGCGGCGACGATCGTCGGCGTGGTCGTCGTCGCCGACGGGAGCGCGCACACGGCCTCGTAGTGGTCGACGACGGACGCGTTCGTGGTGGGCGCGCTCCACGTGATGCCGGCGACGTAGTCGTCGCGGG
>CAYUOL010000505.1:0-3519 GCA_964446345.1 uncultured Iamiaceae bacterium
CTACCAGTCGTGGAGCCCGAGCGGTGCGGTGACGTTCGGCGTCGATCGCGACCCGTCGACGAAGGCGAACTTCGAGTTCCTCCAGGGCTGCCACCACGCCGACCAGCGACGTGTGCGCGATGACGACGAGCTGCGCTCCGAGTGGGTCACGCTGCTGCGCGACGCCGACACGCGCGCCACCGGCGGCCAGCCCGTCCTGCTCGGCTTCGAGGCGTCGAGCGAGCACGACGGCACGCTGCGCATCCGCCGCGGCGAGCAGGGCATCGAGGTGTGGGCCGAGGCGTTCCTCGGCGACGCGCAGCTCGCAGCCGGCGAGCAGCGGCCGCTGCACGGCATCCTCCTCGACGACCGCGACGGCGTCGACGCGTCGGCGAAGCTCGACGCGTGGGCGCGAGAGGTGGGTCGCCGTGGCTTCGCCCGCGTCGACGCGCCCTACCAGGTGGGCTGGTGCAGCTGGTACCACTACTTCCACGACGTCACCGAAGACGCGCTGCGGGCGAACCTCGCGCACAACGAGAGCTGGCCCTTCGACGTGTTCCAGCTCGACGACGGCTTCCAGTCGGCGATCGGCGATTGGCTGACCACGAACGACAAGTTCCCCTCCCCGCTCGATCGGATCGCGGGCGACATCAGCGTCGCCGGCCGCATCCCCGGGCTGTGGATCGCTCCGTTCCTCGTGGCGCCCGACTCCCAGGTCGCGACGAGCCACCCCGAGTGGATCGCCCGCTACCGCGTGCACGACGAGGGCACGAGCGGCACGGTGCCCGCCGGCCCTCCGACCGTCGACCACGGGCCGCTGCGGGCGTGGTGGAACCCACCGTGGGGTGGTGGTGACGACGGCTTCATGCACGCCCTCGACACGACGAACCCCGAGGTGCTCGCGCACCTCGAAGGTGTGGCCCGCGATCTGGTGGACGCCGGGTTCCGCTACCTGAAGCTCGACTTCACGTTCGCCCCGAGCTTCGACGGTGGCTGGATGGATCCGTCGCGCACGCCCGCGCAGCGGGTGCGGGCCGGGTACGAAGCGATCCGGCGCGGCGCCGGCGACGACGTGTTCATCCTGGGCTGCGGGGTGCCGCTCGGTCATGTCCTCGGCGTCGTCGACGCCAACCGCATCGGCCAGGACGTGGCGCCCCTCTGGCAGCTCGACCCCGCGACCGAGGTCGTGCCGGGCTACCTCGACGTGCAGCCCTCGACGTTGCTCGCCTACGGCAACACCGTGGCGCGGTCGTTCATGCATCGCCGCCTTTGGCTCAACGACCCGGACTGCATCATGCTGCGGACCACGGAGACCGAGCTCGCCCCGGAGGCCGCGCGCACCTGGGCGCACGCGGTGGGCGTGTCCGGAGGCATGGCGCTCGTGTCGGACGACCTCGCCCTGCTCGATGCAGATGCCCGCGCCCTGCTCGACGAGACCCTGGCGATCGGTCGCGCCAGCGACGACGCGGCTCGCACCGGAGGTCCGGTGCCCCACAGCGACGACCTGCTCGATGCCCGCATCGCGACGCACTTCCGCTCACGCGACCACGACCTGGTCGTGGACCCGGCCACCGGCGCTTCGACCCTGGGCGTGGTGACCGGGCCGTAGCCCCCACCGAGCGCCCGCCCCGACAGGCGGGTCGTCAGAACGGGGCGCCGGTGCCGTAGCGCTGCCAGGCCTTGTCGGGGATCCGGAGGTAGATCCCGTACGCCTGCTGCAGGAGCACCGGGTACTCGGTCGGTTCGATCCGCGGCAGGTGGGCCAGCAGCGCCGCCCCCGAGATCTCGAGGCGCAACCGGTCGTCGACCGTCAGCAGCCACTTCTGCATGGGCTCGTCGAGCACGAGCTCGGCGACCTCTTCGTCGCGGCCCTGCACCCGGAAGCGCTGCGTGAAGGGGTTCTTCGTGCGCTCCTGCAACCGGCTCAGACGCGTGTGGGGGCCGACGGTCAGCGTGGCGAAGTTCGAGGTCATCAGGAACAGCACGCACGAGCGCTCGTCGTTGCCCGGGTCGTCGGGGTAGGCGATCGCCCGGAAGTCGAACGCCTGCAGCGCCAGCCCGCCGAACTGGCCGTACATCATGTCGACCACGGTCTTCGTCTCGCCGTGGTTGAACAGCGGCATGGGCGGCAGCCCGCCCGGGTTGTCGACCCAGTACTGCCGGTCGAGCTCGTCGGGGCACAGCCGCAGGTTCATGGAGTTCGCCACCGCCCGCCGGCCGGTTGGTTCCCCGAACCCCGTGAAGTACTCGACCATCGTCCCCTCGATGCGCTGCGTTCGTGTCGCCCCGGTGTGCTCGTGCCCCGGCCTCGGCGGGCGGCGACGGGAGACCCCGAGACCGCCCTCTGAGCCGGGTGGAGCGCTCGGGTCGATGCCTCCCCGAGTTCGGTGCAGGTTAGACCGGTCGCAGGCGCACTGGCACCAAAACGGAAAAAGTGCTCCCCCTCCCGGTAGGCGGGAACACCGGGAGAGGGAGCACAACTCGGCGCCGGTTCGACGGAGGTCGGAACCCACGCTCTGAGAGCGGGCGCCTGGGGTGCCGAGCCGCAATGGGTGGGCATTTGCGGCCCGGCATTTCCCTCAGCGCAGGGCGCACGATAACGGAGGCTCCCTCAGCTCCGCCTCTGCGCTCCCTCAAGAACTCCTCAAGTTCTGAAACATCGTTCGCGTTGCGGTCAGGCGCTCGCGCGGGTCTCGCTCGGCGCGTCCGGGAGCTCGGCGGGCGGCGCCGGCGGCCCCGCCCCGGCGCGTCGGGAACCGGCCGTGCCGCCGTGCACGAGCGTCGTGTAGAGCTCCGCGTACAGGCCGCCACGGGCGAGCAGCTCCGGGTGCCGGCCCCGGTCGACGAGCCGCCCGCCCTCCATGACCAGTATCTGATCGGCGCTGGTGATCGTCGACAGGCGGTGCGCGATCACGATCGAGGTGCGCCCCTCGAGCGCCGTGGTGAGCGCCGCCTGCACGAGCGCCTCGTTCTCCGCATCGAGGTGGCTCGTGGCCTCGTCGAGGATGACCACCGCCGGGTCCTTGAGCAACATGCGCGCGATGGCGATCCGCTGCTTCTCGCCGCCCGACAGGCGGTACCCGCGCTCGCCGACGACGGTGTCGTACCCCTCCGGCAGGGACGCGATCACGTCGTGGATCTGCGCCGCCCGGCAGGCCTCGATCACCTCGTCCATCGTGGCGTCGGGACGGGCGTAGCGCAGGTTGTCGAGCACGGAGTCGTGGAAGAGGTGCGAGTCCTGGCTGACGACGCCGATCGCCGCCCGCAGCGACGTCTGGGTGAGATCCCGCACGTCGTGGCCGTCGATGCGCACCTCGCCGCGGCTGACGTCGTACAGCCGGGGCACGAGCGAGGCCAACGTGCTCTTGCCGGCCCCCGAGGGACCCACGATCGCCACGAGCTGGCCGGGTTCGACCACGGCGTCGAAGTCCTGCAGCACGAACGGGGCGCCGTCGGTGGCGACGGTCGTGGCCCCGTCCGGGGCGTCCGGGTCGACCGGATCCGGCGCCGTGATCTCGTCGAGGGCGTGCAGCGCGTCGA
>CAYUOL010000506.1:0-3477 GCA_964446345.1 uncultured Iamiaceae bacterium
ATCGGCCGTCAAAATGATCGCCGTTTTTCCCTTGAGTTGCGGGTCGGTTTCTACCAGCTGAAATATCTGATGCAAATAGCCGTCCACGCCGATGATCGCCTGCCGATAATTGCTGCTGCCCCACTGCAACGCATGCCCGACGGAATCGGGATCGCGAAAATGAACGAACGCGTAATTAAAATGGTGAGCCGCCATGTCTTGCAGAAACCGCTCGGTGAGCGTCTGGCAATAGCGCGGCGGGCCGTCGCTCATCGCGTCGATCCTCGAGAACGCCACCGTGCCCTACGTCATCGACGGCGACGGCAACTGCCACGTGTACGTCGACGAGAGCGCCGACCTCGACATGGCGGTCAGCATCGTCGTGAACGCGAAGACGCAACGACCCTCGGTGTGCAACGCCGCCGAATCGCTCGTGGTGCACGAGTCCGTGGCCGATGCCTTCCTGCCGCGGGCGGCCGCGGCGCTCGAGGGCGTCGAGCTCGTCGGCGACGAGGCGACGCGCCGCATCCTGCCCTCCGCCGGGGTGGCCGACGACGACGCCTACGCCACCGAGTTCCTCGACCTGAAGCTCTCGGTCAAGGTGGTGCCGACGCTCGAAGCCGCGATCGACCACGTCAACCGGTTCGGCTCCGGCCACAGCGAGGCGATCATCACGCGCGACCTCGCCTCGGCCGACCGGTTCACCAACGAGGTCGACGCCGCCGCGGTGGTCGTCAACGCCTCGACGCGCTTCGTCGACGGCGAGGAGTTCGGCTTCGGCGCCGAGATCGGCATCTCGACGCAGAAGCTCCACGCCCGCGGGCCGATGGCCCTGCGCGAGCTCACCACCGCCAAGTACATCGTGCGCGGCACCGGCCAGGTGCGGGGCTGACCGGCCGCCTCAGCGGTCCGAGCGATCGTCGAGCACGATCTCGTCGGGCACGACCTGCCACGCGAGGGCCAGCAGGTGGCGGGGCTGGGTGAACCCCTTCAACGACTTGAGCCCGCGGTCCATCAAGATGTGCCCGGCCGACAGGTGATCGGCGAAGGGCTCGGTCACGAGGATCTCGTCGGCCGCGGCCGCAGTGGTGACGCGGGCTGCCAGGTTGATCACCTTGCCGATGATGTCGTCGTCGTCCCGCACGACCTCGCCGGCGTGCATGCCGATGCGCACGTGCAGCGGGGCCTGGTCGCCCCGCGCCGCCCGTGCGTCGAGCAGTCGTTGCTGGATCTCGACCGCGCAGGCGGCGGCATGGTCCGGCTCGTCGAAGCGCAGGAGGAAGCCGTCGCCCTGGGTGCCCACCTCGGCGCCGGCATGGGCGGTGACGCACTCGCGCACCAGGCTCCGATGCTCGGCCAGGAGGCGCGCCCACTCGCCGTCGCCCAGGCGGTGGTTCAACGCCGTGCTGTCGACGATGTCGGTGAAGAGCACCGCCACCCATTGCCGGCCCGCCGGCGAGGCTGCGGGTGGCGCCGGGCTCGGGCTGGGCACCGCGTCCGCCTCGGGGACGGGCGCTGCAGGGGTGCGGGGCTCGGCGCGGCGATCTGACGATCGGCCGCCCCTCGGTTCGGGCCGCGACCCCACCGGCGCTGCCTCCGTCGGCCCCCGTCCGGATCGGTCCCTCGTCCCGGGCGTCGCGCCGTCGCTCGACCGCTCCTTCGCTCCGTCTTTCGCTCCGTCCTTCGAGCGGCCCTTCGAGTCCTTCGAGCGGTCCTTGGCTGGGACCTTGGCTTGGTTCCTGGATCGGTTCCGGGCTGCTTCGCGCTCGACCTTGCGCGCCGCCTTGTCGCCGTCGACCGCCCGGATGCCGGCGACCGCGGCGTCGCTGAGGAACGTGTCGCCCAGCACCCCGATGACGTTGGCCTGCAGCTGACGTCGGGCCTTGGCCCGAGCGCGCCGCCGCCGGTAGCGGCTCGGCGCAGTGACGATCATGATCCCGGCGTGGATGGCCAGCCCGGCGCCCCAGAACACCAGCACGTACAGCGGCCAGAAGCCGGCTTCCTTCGCCTGTGAGGGGTGCGTCAGGTAGGTGGGCACCTGGTCGAGCTGCGCCCCCGCTGTGCCGAGCAGCCAGATCGCGATCAGCAGGAGGTTCACCACGACGAACACGACGACGTGCACGGACACGCCGCCACCGATGTGCTGCGCGTCCTCGTCGCCCCCCATGGCTGGCAGCCTAGGTGCGGCGCCCGGAGGGCCGGGAGAACGCCCCGCAGATCAATTGACCGCACGGTCAAGTCGACCGGTAGGCTGCCGAGATGGATCACCGCTTCGAGTCCGTTGCTGCCATCCGGGAAGACCTGAAGAAGGTCGACTACCTCGCCGACGACGGCATCGCCGGCGTCGCCTTCCTCGCCGATCGGCTGGGCAAGCCGATCCTGGTCGAGGGTCCCGCCGGCACGGGCAAGACCCAGCTGGCCAAGTCGATCGCCGAGATCACCGGCTCCCGCCTCATCCGCCTCCAGTGCTACGAGGGCCTCGACGAGTCCAAGGCGCTGTACGAGTGGAACTACAAGAAGCAGCTGCTGCGCATCCAGGCCGAGCGCAACAACGACGCGACCTGGAAGGACATCGAGGAGGACATCTTCGGTGACGAGTTCCTGCTGACCCGGCCGCTGCTCGAAGCGATCCGCTCGGACGAACCCGTGGTGCTGCTCATCGACGAGGTCGATCGCGTCGAGGTCGAGACCGAAGCCCTCCTGCTCGAGGTGCTCTCCGAGTACCAGGTGTCGATCCCCGAGCTCGGCACGCTCACGGCCAACCAGATCCCGTTGGTCTTCCTCACGTCGAACAACACGCGTGAGCTCTCCGAGGCCCTGAAGCGCCGGTGCCTCTTCCTCCACATCGACTATCCCGACATGGAGCGCGAGAAGGAGATCGTCCTCGCCAAGGTCCCGGACGTGACCGAGGCGCTCGCCGATCAGATCGCGCGCATCGTGCGCTCGATCCGCCAGCTCGAGCTGAAGAAGGCGCCGTCGGTCTCCGAGACGATCGACTGGGCCCGCACGCTCGTGCTGCTCGGGATCGATCAGGTCACCGACGAGGTGGCGCAGGACACGATGAACATCCTGCTGAAGTACCAGAGCGACATCGCCCGTGCCGCAAAGGAGTTCGCGAGCGAGGCCGGTCCGCAGTGGAAGCGTGGCGGCGTCACGAAGACGAAGTAGGGGAGCCGACCCATGATGAGCGACTCCTCGAACCCGGCCGCCAGCACCGCCGTCGGCCTCGCCGACGGTGAGCACGCGCCGGTGGTCTCCGGCATGCCGATGCTCGACCTGTTGAACGGCTTCATCCGCGAGCTGCGCGAAGCCGGGCTGCCGGTCAGCCTCACCGAGAACCTCGACGCCATGCAGGCCGTCAAGCACATCCCGCTCGAGGACCGCGAGGCGTTCAAGTACGCGCTCGGGGCCACGCTCATCAAGTCGAACGCGCACTGGCGGGCCTTCGAGACCGTGTTCGAGGTGTACTTCTCGCTGCGCGGCAAGCAGTACGCGCTG
>CAYUOL010000507.1:0-3473 GCA_964446345.1 uncultured Iamiaceae bacterium
GCGCGCACCCATGCCGACGGGGATCGTGGCGCGCGTCAGCACGACGGTGTCGTGCTCGAAGAGCGTCTCCTCGAGCACCGGCGCGACGTCGATCGGCGCGATCTTCATCAGCGGGGCGTCGGCGAAGCCCTCGACCCACGCGACGCACCCGGAGGGCATCTCGAGCGCGACGTCGAGGTCGTCGACGAGCGACGTCGCCGCCTTCATGGCCCGGTGCTTGCGCGCCGCGGCGTCGTTCGGCGCGTCGTCGGGGATCTTGCGCAGCGCGCCGATGACCTCGGCGGCGCTGATGCGGGCATCCATCAGCGCGTCGCACAGGATCGGGTCGAGCGCTCCCTTGAGCCGGCGGCCCCGGTGCTCGTCGAGCGCGTCGGCCAGGCTCTCGCCGGCCTTGATCACCGCCTCGCACACGGTCTCGTCGGCGAGGATCGCCCGCGTGTTGCGCTCGAGGGCGAACAGGCGACCCGGGCCGATCTCGGTGCCGGCGGTGGCGGAGATCGTGTCCTCGAGCTGGTGCGCCTCGTCGATGACCACGACGTCGTGCTCGGGCAGCAGGCCGCCACCCGATGCGAGGTGCATGCCGTAGAGGTGGGTGTTCACGACGATGATGTCGGCGTCGGCGGCCTGGTGGCGCGCCCGCTCGGCGAAGCACTGCGACCCGCGGGGGCACTGGCTCGCGCCCGGGCACTCGCGCGGGCCCACGCTGACGGTGTTCCACGCGCGGTTGCTCGGCTCGTGGTCGAGGTCGGCGCGGTCGCCGGTGTCGGTCGTGGCGGCCCAGGCCACGAGCTCGACGAGCTCGTTGGGCAGTGGCGGACCGTCGTCGTCGGTCGGCGCCGGAGCCGTTCCTGCCGCCGGCGCCGGCGCGTCGCCCAGCTGCAGCCCGAGCTGCAGGTCGCTGGTGGTGGCCTCGTGCAGGCGCTGCAGGCACACGTAGTTGCTGCGCCCCTTGACGACGGCGAACGTGAAGTCGCGGTCGAGGTGCTGCTGCAGGAACGGGAGGTCCTTGCCCGCGAGCTGGTCCTGCAGGGCCTTCGTGGCGGTGGCGATCACCGTCGTCTTGCCGCTCATCACCGCCGGAACCAGGTACGCCAGCGACTTGCCCGTGCCCGTGCCGGCCTGGACGATCAACGCGCGCTTGGCCGAGATCGCCTTCGCGACGGCACTGGCCATCTGTCGTTGCCCCGGCCGGGCCTCACCGGCCGGCAGCACCGCGGTGACCTCGTCGAGGGCCCGCTCGACGTCGTCCGCGAGGGTCATCGCAGCAGGCTACCGGGGGGCGATGACACGGGGATCCGCCCCCGCGCCGCACCGAGATGTGTGGGTCCTGTGCAGGTCGTGTTCGGGTTCGCCCGGGTCGTCCGGCCGTGCAGCCGGCAGCGGTAACGTGCCGACGTGCAGATCCCCGGCATCGATCCCGACCACATCCCTCGCCACATCGCGGCGGTCATGGACGGCAACGGCCGGTGGGCGCAGCGCCGGGGCCTCAAGCGCACCGAAGGCCACGCGGCGGGGGAGGAGGCGCTGTTCGACACGGTCGAGGGCGCGCTCGACCTGGGCATCGACTGGCTGACCGTCTACGCCTTCCCGACCGAGAGCTGGAAGCGCCCGGCCGACGAGGTGCGCTACCTCATGGGGTTCAACGAGTCGATCCTCGTGCGGCGCCGCGACGAGCTCAACGAACGTGGCGTGCGCATGCGCTTCATCGGTCGCCGTGACTGGCGGGTGCCGAAGCGCCTGCTGAAGCACATGGACAAGTCCATCGAGCTCACGCAGCACAACAAGACGATGACCCTGACCATCGCGTTCAACTACGGCGGTCGGGCCGAGATCATCGACGCGGTCCAGGCGATGATGCGCGACGGCGTGAAGGCCGACAAGGTCACCGAGAAGGTGCTGCACCGGTACCTCTACGACCCCGAGATGCCCGATCCCGACCTGATGGTGCGCACGTCCGGCGAGTTCCGCATCTCCAACTACCTGCTGTGGGAGCTCGCGTACAGCGAGCTCGTGTTCACCGACGTGCTGTGGCCCGACTTCCGCCGTGAGCACCTCTTCGACGCCGTGCGCGAGTACCAGGCGCGCGACCGTCGCTATGGCGGGCTCGAGCAGGAGTGACCGCGTGAGCACGAGCGCGCCGTGACGACGCACCTGTACCGCGATCACGGCATCGTGCTGCGCACGTACAAGCTCGGCGAAGCCGATCGCATCGTCGTGTTCTTCACGCGTGGTCACGGCAAGGTGCGCGCGGTGGCCAAGGGCGTGCGCAAGACCAAGAGCAAGTTCGGTGCGCGCCTCGAGCCCATGAGCCACGTCGCCGTGCAGTTCCACGAGGGGCGCGAGCTCGACATCGTCACGCAGGTCGACTCGGTGGACCACTTCCGCGCCATCCGCGACGACCTCGACCGGCTCACGCGCGGCGTGTCCATGCTCGAGGCCGTCGACCAGATGTCGCAGGAGCGCGAGGTGAACCCGCGGCTGTACCAGATGCTGCTCGGCGCCCTGCGGGCGCTGGCCGGGCACAACGGTCCGCTCGTCGTGCCCGGCTTCTTCCTCAAGCTGCTGTCGCTCGAGGGGTTCCGGCCGCAGCTCGACGAGTGCGTCGTGTGCGGCCAGCAGCCGCCGGACGTCGCGCTCGTGGCGTTCGACCTCGAGACCGGCGGCGCGCTCTGCGCGGCCGATCGGCGCGGTCGCTCGATCACCCCGGCGGCGCTGGCGCTCATGCAGATGATCCTCAACGGCCAGCTCGGGGCCGCCCTCAACGAGCCGGCCTCGCCGGCGACGCACGAGGTCGACCACCTCGCGACCGAGGCGATCGAGCACCACATCGAGCGACGCTTGCGCTCGGTGACGTTGCTCGACATGGGCTGAGCGCGGCGCGCAACCTCGGTCGGAGGGCGGGAGGGGCTCCACTACGCTGCGGCCATGTCTGAGATCGTCAATGTCGACGTCCCCAACGACCCGTCGTTGTTCGACAAGATCGTGAACCTGTCGAAGCGCCGGGGGTTCGTGTTCCCGTCCGCCGAGATCTACGGGGGCTTCCGCTCGACCTACGACTACGGACCGATCGGTGTGCTGCTGCTGCGCAACGTCAAAGATGCGTGGTGGCGATCGATGGTCCAGATGCGCGACGACATCGTCGGTCTCGACGCCGCGATCCTCTCGCCCCCGGCGGTCTGGGAGGCCTCGGGTCACCTGGCGAACTTCACGGATCCCTTGGTCGACTGCAAGGTCTGCAACGAGCGGTTCCGGCTCGACAAGCTCGACGATCCGCACACGTGCCCGAACTGCGCCGCCAAGGACTCGTTCACCGAGGCGCGCCAGTTCAACCTGATGTTCAAGACCTACGCCGGCCCGCTGGCCGAGAGCGGCGCCGAGGTGTACCTGCGCCCCGAGACCGCGCAGGGCATGTTCGTCGACTTCGCCAACGTGCTGCAGACCAGCCGCAAGAAGCCGCCGTTCGGCATCGCCCA
>CAYUOL010000508.1:0-3456 GCA_964446345.1 uncultured Iamiaceae bacterium
GCCGTCGCCTCGGAACTGCTCTTCGGCGAGTCGCCGCACGGGCAGCAACGCCATGCGCACGAAGCGCTCGAGCTCGGAGGGCGACATCGCCATCGCGGCCGCGAGACCGTGGCGGATCGGCGGGAACGGCCCGAGCAGCGCGGCCAGCATCGCCGGCGACAGCCGCTCCCACGGTTGCATGAGCTCGCGCCAGCGGGCGCCATCACCAGGGGCGAACGCCTCGAGGGACGCCTCCGTCTCCCGAGCCTCGGTCGACAGCACGGCTGAGGGCCCGTGCGGCGTGGGGTGCCCCAGCACGAGCGGCGAGCAGCACCACTGCAGGCCGTGATCTTCCAGGCGCAGCGAGCGCAGGGCCGGTGACGCGGCGGCGAAGGGGTAGAACGCGCTGAACACGTCGTGGCGGAAGCCGGGCACCGTCAGCTGCTCTGTGCGCACCGCGCCGCCGGGGGTGGGCGCCGCTTCGTGCACGACGACCTCCCATCCCCGGTCGGCGAGCAGGTTCGCGGCGACCAGCCCGTTGGGGCCCGCGCCGATGACGATGGCGTCGACCGCGTCGGGAGGCACGGCGCTCAGGACGCCGCGGGTCGAGGGGCCCCCGCCGCCGCGCGCTCGTCGCGCGCTCGCTCGTCCCGCGCCTGCCGTGCGAGGCGAGCGACGCCGTCCAGCACCTCGCACGACTCGCGCATCGCCAACCGGTCCAAGCCGAGTCGGGACACGACGCGACCCAGCGGACCGAAGGGCAGCTGGTAGTCCGCCTCGAGGGTCAGGGCGGTCTTGCCGTCGGGCAGAGCCCGCACGCGCTCGGTGATCGACGCCTTCACGCCGAAGCCCGGGGAGCCCTCGATGGTGAGGTGGTCACCGGGACGGATCGAGGTGACGGTCCACTCGACCGCCGCCGCCTTCCCCGCCGCCTTCGCGATCTGGCAGAACGTGTCGCCGACCTGGGTGAGGCGTGGCGGCGCACCCCGCACCTCGGTCGTGCTCTTCGACAGCTCGGGCAGGCGACGGACGTCGGACCACACGTCCCACACCACCTCCAGCGGACAGTCCACTTCGACGGTGTGCTCGATCCTGGCCATGGGGGCAGCGCTCCTTGCGAGCCGTGGGCGAGATCCCAGGGCGAGATCCGCGCGAGAGACGGGGCGCTCGGTGCCTACCCCCCGGCACCCCGCGCGAGACGCGCCGGTGCACCGCACAGGGGCCCATGCGGTGCACGACAGGCGTGAGAGGAGCGCGTGTGGGCGGGCGGTTGCGATCAGAAGCGACGGACGGCCACGGGCCACTCGACGTCGCGCACCTTGCGGCGGGCGCGGAAGACCGACGGGATCATGGCGGCGAGCAGGGCGATGATGCCGCACACCGTGATGAACCACGCGGTGTTGTCGTCGAACCCCAGGTCCTGGTGCCACTGCGGGCTGGAGACGAGGCCGACGATCCCGGCGACGATGGCCACGACCCCGAAGAAGCCGATCAGCGATCGTCCGTCCTCCGACATGGCGAAGAGCACGAGCAACAGACCGGACGCGAGCTCGATCAGCCCGACCGCGGCGCTGTTGGTCATGCCGAACACGGTGACGGTCGGCGCGGTGAGGTCGCTGCCGATGCCGGTCTTGAAGAGGGTCACGGCGCCGACGAAGGCCAGGGCGACGCCGAGCAACCCGCCGATGACGCGGCCCGGGCTGAACCAGTGGCGGGACTCCTCGACCTGCACGACGTGGTCGTTGACCCCGTCGAAGACACGTTGCTCGTACTGGGTGTTCGTCATGGTCATGCTCCTGTCGCGAGGCGGATCGACCCCGAGCACGAGCCCCGAGGGGCGGCCACGGGATCACGACGATCGGCGACCGGGAGGGAGCGGTCGTCGCCCTCTTCGCTACCCGTCGTCGCGCCCGACCATGCGCGCTCGCCGGACACCGATCACGGGCGCGCAGGACGAAGCTGCAGCTGCGCCGCCCCGGTGATCGGCGGCAGGTCGGCCGCGCTCACCGGCCCGGCGGCCGCCGCGCACACAGCGGGTATCGCGTTGACGATGCGGTTCGCCGCGGTGGCGTTGCCGCCGCCGGCCGCCCCGGGCTCGCCGGGTTCGGTGCCGTGCACGCCCACCTCGAGGTTCGGGTGCCCCGCGAGCAGCACGCGGTGCTCGCCACCCGGCGAGTGCGATCGGGGCCAGTCGGGCGCGCACGCGTCGTCGATGCGCGTCACATGCTCGACCACGATGAGCGGCGTGCCCTGCACGACGCCGCGCACCTCGAACCGGAACGCTCCCTGCGTGCCTTCCTCGAACCGACCCATGCCCGGCACCTCGATCGTGCGCTCGAGCGGCCGGCGCTCGACGTGGATCTCGATGCGCTCGACCTCGACGGCGAGGAGCTGCGCCAGGATCCGCACCATGGGGGCCCACACCATGTCGAGGGAGAAGTCGAGCAGCATGAGCGGCAGGTCGTCCATCGGCTGCCCGAAGCCGATCACCTCGCGCACGACGTCGGGCTGGTCGTACAGCGCGTAGTTGAAGATCTCCTGGATCCGGATCTCGGTGATCCCCGCGCCGACCCCGCTGACCAGCGCCGGGAGGATGTCGAGCGCCCACCCCGGATCGATGCCCGACACGAACACGGACGCATCCCCTGCGGCGCACGCGGCGTCCACGACGTCGAGCAGCTCCCGCGGCGCGCTCGGCGGGTGCAGCAGCGGGTAGAACGCGGTCGACACGACGTTCGCACCCGAGCGCAAGATCGCCGCGAGGTCGGCGAGGGCGTCGTCGGGTCGGGTGTCGCCGGTGGCGGCGTAGACGACCGCGTCGATCCCCCCACCCAGCGCGACCTGCGGATCGTCCGTCGCCACCACACCCAGCGGCTCGATCCCGGCCAGCTCCCCGGCGTCCCGACCGACCTTGGCCGGGTTGGCCACGACCACCCCGACGAGCTCGAGGTCGCGGTGCGCGGCGACCGCTCGGATCGCCGGTCGGCCGACGTTGCCGGTCCCCCACACCACCACCCGGTGGCGGCTCCGCTCGCTCGAGGTCGGCATCTCTGTGGGGCTCCCGGACTCGTTCTCGATCATGGGCGGCGAAGCTACCCGCGGGCCGCTCCGCGACGCGGTGCTCGCCGACGGCGCGGGCGAGGCGCCGGTGGGCTGACGGATCCCTCCGCCTCGGGTCCCGGCGTCGACGATCCCACGGCCTCGGGTCCCGGCGTCTCCGGTCCCGGTGGCGCCGGATCCGCCGTGGTCGGCTGCCCTGCTCGCACGATCGCGTCGTGGACGAACGCCAGCTTCGCGATCACCTGGGGCGAGAGCACGAAGGGGTACAGGTCGTGGCGGCCCATGGAGCGGTTGACCGCGTTGAGGGCGTACGTCAGGGGCAGCCACTCCTGCAGGATCACGTCGAAGGCGCCGCTCGCCGACGGCCCCGGCTCGCTCGCCTCGGCCGCGACCGCCGGGTCCGCGGACAGCGCGAGG
>CAYUOL010000509.1:0-3429 GCA_964446345.1 uncultured Iamiaceae bacterium
CCCGCCCCACCCGCCCCACCCGGCCCGACCGGCGCAACGCCGACCCCGCCCCCCTCACCCGGCGACGCCCGCCCCACCGGCATCACTCGACTCGACCGGCGCGTCGCCGGCCCACCCCATCACTCGGCGACGCCGGCCCCACCGGCATCACTCGGCCCGACCTGCGCGTCGCCGGCCCCACCCCCATCACTCGACGGCGCCCGCCCCACCGGCATCACTCGACTCGACCGGCGCGTCGCCGACCCCACCCCCATCACTCGGCGACGCCCGCCCCACCGGCATCACTCGACTCGACCGGTGCGGCGCCGGCGTCCGCGCCGCCGAGCGCCTCCGGCTCGTCGGGGGCGCCGCGATCACCCGTGAGGTAGAAGGCGACGAGCGCGATGAGCGACAGCGCCACGATCGCCTCGGCCCAGAAGAACGATGCGAAGTCGAGGAACACCCCGACGGGTGGGCTCCCGGGCGCGGTGGTGCGGAACGCCGAGAACGCGAAGATCATCGCCACCAGCCAGGCAAGGTGCCGCGTCTCGAAGGTGCGCAACCGCAGCACGGTCGCCAGCATCACCGCGAAGGCGCTGATCGCCAGCAACCAGTACAGGCCGATCATGGCGCTCGCCCAGACCACCGCGGCGGGCTGGCGCGGCAGTTCGACCTTCACGTTGGTCAGGCCCCCGGGCGAGTCGACGGATGCCGTGCCGCCGAAGCCCGCGAGCGCGTTGACGACCTCGACCTGGACGGGCACCGACCGCACCGGCACGGTCGTCGGCTGGGGTGCGTTGCGCCCGGGAACCGCCACCAGCTGGAACACGTGCGTGTAGGTGTCGAAGGGGTAGTCCGCGATGTCACCGGCCTCGACGAGGACGTCGCTCGTCTTGTCGGAGCTCACGGCCTCCTCGGGCAGCGACAGCTTCGTCAGCCCAGGGAGGTTGGTGAAGAGCGTGGCGCCGTCGTCGGGCAGGTTGTCGGTGACCACGACGACCCGCACGCGCAGCACCCCGCGCGTCGCGTCGAGGGTGTCGAGGGTGAGGCGCACGAAGATCGGCGCGTCGTCCGCCCCGAAGGTCGCGCGGGCGTTGCGCGACGACGTCTCCTCCGGCGCGAGGAGCGCGACGATGGCCACCGCCAGGGCCACCAGCGCGATGACGCTGGCGATGAAGAGGTTTCGGCGATGCGCCACGGTCGACGCGGAGCCGGTTCGGCGGAGGAGCGCCATCGGCGAGGCACACTACGGCGGGCGGCGGACGCGTGCGGCCGATCGCCGTGGACGCTGGTCGTGGAGGTCGCCGCACCCCTGCTGAGCTGCACTTGTGCCGAAAAGTGCAGACGGAGCCCCAGCGTCCCGGGGCTCCGTCGGGTCGTGCACTTTCGGATAGAGGCCCTCAGTATAACCCTGGTGCCCCGGTCTGCCTAGACACCGGCGCAAAAAGGGAACGTTCGGCCCAGTCGCCTCCCGTAGGCACCCCGCGCCCCCCTCCGGGCGGGGGTCGCTCGACGAGCCCGCCGCGTCACGACGGGGAGAACGTGCCGATCCGGTCGTCGACCGGGGGCAGGGCGGCGGGCGTCGCCGCGTGCGAGCCGTCAGCCGCCCACACGACCGGGTTCAGCCAGGACCGCACGGGCTCGCCCACCTCGGAGCCCGGGAGCCAGATCGACCGATCGAACCGCTGCCCGGGCGTCTCGGGATCGAGCAAGGGGGTGCCGTCGGCGAAGTAGATCATCGTGAAGACGACCCGGGGCTCGTCCGTGTCGTTGGCGTTCGCCCCGTGGAAGGTCCAGCCCTGGTGGAAGGTCACGGCGCCGGCCGCGGCCGCCGCTTCGTCGATCGGCAGCTCGCGCCACCGGGGATGGCGGAAGATGCGCCGTTCGGACTCGTCGCTGATGTCGAGCTCGCGCCCCAGGTCGATGCGGTGGCTGCCGACGGCGAACGACAGGGGGCCCATCTCGAGCGGGACGTCGTGGAGCGGGATCCACACCGTCACCGTGCGGTCGGTGTCGAGCGGCCAGTAGTACTGGTCGCAGTGCCACGGGGTGCGCCCGCCGTGCGCCACCTTGACGAGCGCCTGGTCGTGGTACAGGCGCACGCCGTCGACCCCCATGAGCTCGGCGGCGAGCTGCGCGAGCTTCGTCGAGAACACGAGGGGCCGGATCGCCTCGATGCGCTGCCACAGGTTGACCTCTTGCACGAAGGCGCGCTGGTAGACCGAGCGCTGCTCGAGGGGCACCTTCGCCTGCGTCGACTGCGCCGCGACCTCGGCGACGATCGGCGCGAAGGCCTCGACCGTGGCCGGCTCGAGCACGGAGGGCAGGCGCACGAAGCCGTCCCGCTCGAACGCGGTCGCGACCCCCGGCCCGAGCACGCCGGCGGCATCGAGGTCGGCGGCGATCTGGCTCGTCGACGTCGTCATGGGCCCTCCCCGGCTCGCTGTCGCGTCCCCTCGCGACGTGCGCCCGAGGCTAGTGCCGCCGGCGGTGATCTCTCGGTGGGTCGGTGCGCCCAGGGCGTCGCACGCGCACCGGTGCACGACGAACCGGCGCTGGCGCTCCCGACGGGACGGCGCGGCGCCGGCCTCGTTCGGGTGGCGCCCTCGGCTCGTTCGGGCCCGTCCATGACCGCCCGGCGCGGATCGGTCACGGCCTCAGCGCTGGCCGGGCAACGGGGTGCCGACGCCGAGCTGGGCCTGATCGGCGGCGAGCCGTCCCGCCCGCCAGCCGGAGCCGTTGGACACGCTCGGTCGCTGCGCCCGCGTGCGGGGGAACGCCTTCGTCATGGCCTCTTTCACCTGCGCCTCACGCTCGGCGAGCACCGGGACCAGGGCGGCCCCGTGCGTCGCCTCGGCCTCGCGCGCCGCCGCCGCCGACGCCTGCTGCAGCCGCTCGCCGATGCGGGCGCCGAAGGACAGCAGGAACGACGAGCGGAACGAGCGCGTGCGCGAGCGGCCGTGCCGGTCGACCTGGGAACCCGCAGCGACCATCGCCGCCGTCGCCTGCACCAGCAGGGACGTGTACAGCAGCTCGACCATCTCGAGATCGAGCTCGTACCCGAAGACGGTGGCGCGCTGCAGGTGCGGCGTCCACACCGCCTCGCACCGGTTGGCTCGGGCGATCACGCCGAGCAGCGACGCCTTCGGCGAGGCGTACGGGTTCGCGACCGCGAGGTCGCGCGACCCGGCCTGCTCGTCTGGGCGCGGCCCGGCGAGCATCGCGTGGTCGATGCTGTGGCGGGCCATGAGCTCCTGCGCCTTGGCCGTGAGGGCCTCGGCCTCGGCTTCGAACGTGGTGGACTCGGCCTTCGCCAGCAGGCTCCGCACGCGATCGAGCAGCTTGCGGTCGGCGTCGCGGAGGTCGGTCGGGCGTGGCTCTTCCATGCACCGCACGCTAGTGCCGTAGCAGCCAACGTTTGCATGCCGCGTCCACCATCCGGGCCGCCTG
>CAYUOL010000510.1:0-3414 GCA_964446345.1 uncultured Iamiaceae bacterium
GCAGTACCAGCAAGCGTCATAACCACCCGTCCGCCCGACGGGGAGAGGCCCAACCGCACACGAGGCAGCCGGTGGGGGGGCCACGGATTCCGGCGGAGTGATCGGGTTTGTCTATCGGGGTCGAGTTCGAGGATCCGCCTGTCGAGGACCTCGCCGCGCGAAGATTTCTGGTTGGGGGCGACCACAACGGCGGAGGCCGACATGAGTGTGAACCCCCGACTTCTGGAGCAGGCGACCGCTGCACATCGTCAATGCATCGAGCCGGACATTCCTGATCCGTGGGAGTTCAGCGACATGGCCGACAGCGGCGCGATCGCGAAGCTGGTGCAACGCCGCGTCATTGAAGGGCGCACTCCCCTCGACCCCGCACCGTTTGCGTGGCCGAAAACGTCCGGCGGCGACCGCATCATGACGTTCCATGATCACCTCGACCAGGTGCTGTACCGAGGGCTCCTCAGTGCGTTGGTCACCCAGATTGAGAGTCGGCTCGATCGCGACCACGTCATGGCCTGTCGGATCGAGAGCAAGCGGCCATGGTGGCGGCTCGCACATCATGGCAACGGCAACGATGAGCGCCGCCGTCGAGCGGAGCGCTACTTGGATGATCCACCCACGTCGGTTCTCGGCAAGCTCGACGTGGCCAACTTCTTCTCGTCGATACGTCCAGTACCGCTTCGCCGCTCCTGTCTCTCGCTGCCAGGACCGGGCGACATCATCCAGTTCCTGCTTCGATGGCTACACGACCACGGGCGACACGGCATCGAGGGTCTGCCAGTCGGTCCGGAATCGTCGGCTGTCCTCGCCAATTTTCTCCTCGCGCCCGGCGACGAGTTCCTGCGTGATGTGGTCGGCATCGACTTCGTCCGCTACGTGGACGACATCTGGCTGTTCGGCCCAACGCCTCGTGCCGTTGAGGTTGCCCGAGACAGCTACCGCATTTGGCTGGACCAAATCGACCTCCGACTCAATGACACGAAGTGGATGGTGGCTGGCGGTGACGAAGCCCGTGCCGAACTCCAATCCGCGCTGGCTGAGTACTGGGACACAGCACCCTTCGCCGACGGCCCTGACGGTGCCGCCGCGGCGAAGGAGTACCTAGACGAGTCGATCGACGCACGTTCGACGGTCGACTTGAAGCGCGCACTGAGGGCCGCGAAGAAGCACCAGGACTTCACCGCTGTCGCTCGTCTCATCCGCGACCCGTCACTAGTCGCAGCGGACCCGTTGGGATGGCGCGCGTACATGGGCGAGGCGCTGAAGCCAAGAAGGGCAAGAAAGTCGGTCGAGTTCGAGGCGCTCTGCCACATCGCAACCGACCCAGTCTCACCGACCGAGGTTGCGTATCGACTGGTGCTCCTCGAAGGTATGGCATCGACGCAGCCCCCTCGACCGATACGAGATCGCCTGAGCAGTCTCGTCCTGGATTCCAGGCCAGAGGTGCGTCCAGTCAGCGTGATGGCAACGAAGGTGTTGGCACGCGCGAAGGGAGTCAAGGGATCCACGCTCGTGGAACTTGCCGAGGCCCAGGACAATTTGTCTGTCCGGCGAGGGCTCGCCATCGAGGCTGCGCGCGTGATCGACTGCACCTCACGCAGGGGCTCACGAGAGTTGCGGCGGTTCGCTGAACTCGATGCAGAACTCTCACCATGCCTCTCAACGGCGGCGGCGTGACCAGCAACCCGGCCGCACTTGTCCCGTGGGCGTATCATTCGAGGCGTGAAGCAGGCTCGTAGTCAACCGACCATCGAGAATGGAACTCGGCTCGCTCTCGTTTACGAGTTCACGCCCGTTGACGAAGAGCGTCGCCGACTCCCCTGGGCTGAAGCATCAGTCACGAGCGTGTCCTCGGAGGGGCTACTGACCCTTGACTGGCACGGACGCATTGACACAACAGGAGATCCCGCCGCGCACTTGTACCCGTTGACGGTTCGGCAAGTGCGCCGAGAGGTCGTAGTCGCGGATCACATGGCTGGCTGCGGAGTGACGCGAATGCGGGACGGAGAGACCATTCGTCACGGGGGCGGCTGGAGTGTCCTTGGTCAGAGCTGACAGTTGCGAACACGTCGGCGCGCCAACCTTCTGGCCTCTCCAAATTATGGGGTGTCGGAGGGGGACTCATCCACAAACCCCACGACACAGAGGGGTCTGCCGCGAGTTCGGTTGACAGCTGTTGTGACTGATCATGCCGCCTGGGCGGCGTCTCCGGCGGCGGGTTGAGGGGTGAAGGCGAGCTCGAACTCGACCGGGGTGAGCTTGCCCAGGCCGCGCTGGCGGCGCCGACGGTTGTAGGTGTGCTCGATCCAGGTGACGATCTCGTAGCGCAGCTCCGAGCGGGTCCGCCACCGGCGCCGATCGAGCACGTTATTCTGCAAGAGCGCGAAGAACGACTCCATCGCCGCGTTGTCACCGGCCGACGCGACCCGACCCATCGACCCCTGCAGCCCGGCGGCGGCGAGCACAGCCCGGAACGCCCTCGAGCGGAACTGGGACCCGCGGTCGCTGTGAACCACGACCGTCCCGTCAGGTTGACGGCGTGCGATCGCCGAGCGCAACGCGCCGGTGGCGAGCTGGGCGGTCATGCGATCGGCGATCGAGTAGCCGACGATCCGGTTCGAGAACACGTCCTTGATCGCGCAGCAGTAGAGCTTGCCCTCGGCGGTGGGGTGTTCGGTGATGTCGGTCAACCACACCAGATCCGGCGCCTCGGCGGTGAAGTCCCGCTTCACGAGATCGTCGTGGACCGCCGGGCCCGGGCGCTTGCCCGAACGGCCCTTGCGGACCGTGCTCGACCACAGCTTCTGGTCCCGGCACAGCCGCCACACCCGCCGCTCGCCGACCGCCTCGCCGGCGGCCTCGAGCTCATCCGCGAGGAACCGGTACCCGAACTCGGGATCCTCCGCGTGGAGATCGACGAGCTCGTTGGTCAGATACGCGTCGTCGAGATCGCGCTGGCAGACCGGGCTGTTGCGCCACTTGTAGAACGCCTGGCGGCTGAAGCCGAGCACCCCGCAGGTCACCGAGACGGGCACCCCGTCATCGGCCAGGTCCTGGACCAGCGGGAACATCATTTTGGGAGCGCGTCCTTCGCGAAGTACGCCGCCGCGCGGCGCAGGATCTCGTTCTCCTGCTCCAGGCGACGCTTGTCGCGGCGCAGCTGCACCAGCTCGGCCTGCTCCGCCGACGTCTGGCCATCGACGATCCCGTCGTCGATGTCGGCCTGGCGCATCCACCGGCGCACCGACTCGACCGACACGTCGAAGTCAGCCGCGACCTCCGGGATCGTCAACTCACCCCGGCGGGCCACGTTGGCCACATCACGCTTGAACTCCTTCGGGAACTTCTTGGGCATGGCATCCATCCTCTCCTGCGGGCGAAGCCCACACATGGGATGTCAACCAGACCCGCGGCAGACCC
>CAYUOL010000511.1:0-3387 GCA_964446345.1 uncultured Iamiaceae bacterium
GGACGCGGCGACCAGCGCGGCGAGATCGGCCGCCACGACATCGGGGGCGGGCTCGACGGGCAGGTCCTCGGGGCGCGTGACGCCGCTGAGCACGAGCCCGAAGTCGTAGCCGAGGGCGCGGGCGAACCGGCCGTCGGTGTCGGGCCGATCCCCCACGCCGATGCCGGTGGCCCCGTACCGTCCGCGGATCAGCTCGACGATCGGCTGGTACGGCTTGCCGGCCACGATGGGGGCGACGCCCGAGGCCGTCACGATCGACGCGAGGATGGCCCCGCCCCCGGGGACCACGCCGTTGGCCGTGGGGTACGTCGCGTCGTCGTTGGTCGCGATGAGCCTCGCCCCGCCGCGCACCGCGCGCGTCGCGGCCATCATGCGCGCGTAGTCGAACCCGGGGTCGAACCCCACGATCACGGCATCCGCGTCGCCTTCCTCGATGGCGCGGGCCCCGCGCGCCTCGACCTCCTCGCGCGCGCCGGGGCCGGCGCACACCAGCACGGTCTCACCGGGTTCGACGAGCGTGGCTGCGGCCATCGCCGAGGTGACGACGTCGTCGCGGGGATCGATGCCGAAGGACGCCAGCTTGGCGGCGACCTTGCCGCGTGGCACGTAGGAGTTGTTCGTCACGAACGCCACCACCTGACCGGCGTCGCGGAGCTGCTCGACCGCGGCCGCGGCACCGGGGATCCCCTGGTCCCCCAACCACACGACGCCGTCGAGATCCAGGACCCAAGCCATCTCGGCATCCTTGCACGCGTCGCGCGAGGCGCTGTTCACGCACCGGGCCGGGCCCGGCGTCACGCACCGTCCGCGGCGGCGCCGGCCGGCGGCGGCGCGTCGTGCAGCAGCTCGACGACGAGCTCGCCGCGACGGTCGCCCCAGCGCGAAGCGAAGGCATCGCGCAGGATCCACCCGCTGCGCTGCAGCGAGAGGTGGCGTTCGATGTGGGCGTCCGCTCCGTCGGGGTGGACGGTGGCCTCGACACCGAAGAACCCTCGCTCGTCCCCCAGGCACAGATCGATGACGTGCCGACCCGTCGGGTAGCCGGCCGCGACCGGCACCGCGCCCTGCTGCAGATCGGCGGCCAGCGCCCGGACCCAGGGATCGCTCGAGGCGACGAGCCGTGGTGCACCCGGCGGCGTGTCCTGCTGCGCGAGGTACTCGGCGACCAGCCCTCCGGGCGGTGCCTCCCCCGCCGTGACGATCACCAGCTGTCGTCGGGCCCGCGTCACGAGCACCGTGAACAGGTGCGGGTCCTCGACGAAGCGCCACGAGCCCGCCGAGCCGTCCGTCCCGACCCCGATGGACAGCACGATCGTGTCGCGCTCGTTGCCCTGGAACGAGTGCACCGTGCCCACCCGCAGCCCCATCGATCGGATCGTGGCGGCGTCGAACGATGCCATGATCGCCGCCTCGATCGCATCGGCCTGCGCGCGGAACGGCGTGACGACCCCGACGCTCGTGAGCCCCTGCTCGGCGTGGCGGCGCAGCTCGTCGATGACGGCCGCCACCTCGGCCGGCACGCTCCCGTCCGACCCGCGCGCCCCGGCGACGCGCACGATGTCGACGCAGTCGACGGACTGCGTCGCGGGCGTACGCGTCGCGACGGCCACCTCCCCGCCGTAGAGGCGGCGGGCGACGAAGTCCACGAGGTGGGGCGCGCAGCGGAAGTGCTCGTCGAGCACCAGGACCGGTGCCGCCCCGGCCGCCAGATCGAACGCGCTGTTGCGGCGGACGTCCAGCTTGGCCGCCAACGCCGATCCGAGCGGGACGCCGTTCGCCGCGAGTGCCGCGTCCCGTTGGTCATCGGACAGGAACGACACGTGGCGCAGCTGCTTGGGATCGCCGACGACGACGGCGCGCCGGGCCCGCAGCAGCGCGGGGGTGGCCAGGGGCTGGTCGATCGACGACGCTTCGTCGAGCACCAGGAGATCGAACAGGCCGGGCCGGCGCGGCAGCAGGTCCTCGATGTCGGCGAGGGTGCCGACCCAGAGCGGCAGCGCGTTCGTCACCGAGCCGTCCAGCGTGCTGAGCTGCTGACGCCGCACCGCCCGTCCGCTGCGCAACGCGGTGGCGAGTGCGGCCGTGGCGGTCAGCGTCTCCTTCGTGAAGCGGGTCGGCCCGTGCGTCTCGGCGAGCAGCCAGCGTGCCGCCGCGTCGTGCACCTCCTGGTCGAGGCGACGCAACGCCTCCCACTCGCCGTCCAGGTGCAGGCCGCCGGCGGCGACGAGCTCGGAGGCCTTCCTGCGGTCGCGGGCCAGGCAGTAGGCCGCGACGAAGGCGCGGCGTTGGGCATCGGTCCGGGCGCCCGTCACCTCGTCGAGCTCATCGGTCGCGGCGCGCTGACGGCGCAGCGACAGCCAGCCTCCGCCCCCGTGCGACGCAGTCGCGATGAGCGCACCGAAGTGCTCGAGGTCGGCCGTCGGGTCGAAGAGCATCGGGTAGCTCACGCGGGCCGCCATCACCGCGTCTCCCTCGCGCCCGGCTGCCGCCTCCGCGCGCAGCGCGCTCGCCACGCTCCCGTACACCGCGTCGCGGCGGTCGACGGCCTGCGCCAACTCGTCGCGGCGGGCCTCGACGTCCTCTTCGCGGAGCGCGTGGCGCTGCCCCTCGGCCAGCCGCGCCGCGAGCGCGTCCTTGCGTTCGTTGGAACCGAACACGATGGGCTGCGGCCCGGGGGCGCGCTCGAAGAGCGCGACCAGCGCGTCGATCGTGGCCTCGGACTTCGCGCCGACCAGCACGGTCTCGCCGCGCCCGAGCGCGTCGCAGGCGATGGCCGTGATCGTGTGGGACTTGCCGGTCCCCGGTGCCCCGGCGATCACGGTCACCGGCGCCGACCGGCTGTGCACGACGGCCCGCCGCTGGGCAGGTGTCAAGGGGAACGGCGACACCGGCTTCGTGCCTGCGGTGGCGATCTCGGCCTCCGGGCGCGCGGGTGGTGGGGCAGGCGGCTCCTCGACGTCGACGTACAGCGAGTGGAACGCGGTCCAGGTGCCGGTCAGACCGTCGGCGGCCCACGACGCCATCGAGGCGGCGGTCGACGTGCCCTTCGTCGGGCGGGCGGCGTAGATGGCCGAACCGAGCACGACGACGAGCCCGTCCCGGCGCATCAGGTCTTCGGGATCGTCGCCCGCGGCGATCGCCCCGGACACCTCGAAGCCCGCCGCCCCGGCCAGGCGCACGGCGAAGGCGGCGAGGCCGGACGGAGCGTTCGGGGCCGGAGCCGACGTGGACCCGGGCATCGGCACAGGCGTGGGTGCGGGCGTGGGGGCGTCCGCCGGCGGGCGCCACGTCATCTCGAGCTCGAAGCGATCCCGGTCGCCCGCCGGCACGCCGGCGTGCAGCTCGAGGTCGCCGGCCGGCTGCACCACGCTCCGGTGCGGCGACGGG
>CAYUOL010000512.1:0-3357 GCA_964446345.1 uncultured Iamiaceae bacterium
CGGCAGGTCGTCCATCACGCCGAGCCCCTGACCGGTGGGCAGGATGCCCACCTCGGGCTGCCCGTCGACCATCGAGGCCTTGATGAGCATCGGGGCGTTGGCCGCCATGGCGAGCTGGGCCCACGTCAGCTCCTGGTTGCGCTTCATCGCCCACCCCTCCTTGGCCAGGTCCAGGTAGGAGGTGCCGGTGAGCTTGCGGAACTCGAGCGCGTTCTTCAGCGCCTTCGGGAAGCGCGTGAGCACCGACGCCTGCTCGATGCCGTCGACCACCTCGGTGCGCACGACGCGCTGCGGGTGACCGTCGATCGCCTTGGACACGACCGTGTCGTTGACGGTCTTGGCGAGGTAGATGTGCTTGATCACGTCGGGCACGGTGGAGTCCGACGTCAGCAGGAAGCGGGTGCCCATGGCGATGCCCGACGCGCCCCACGCGAGCGCGGCGACGAGGCCGCGGCCGTCGTGGAACCCACCGGCACCGATGACGGGGATGTCCACCGTGTCGACCACCTGGGGCAGGAGCAGCGACGTCGGCACCGAGCCCGTGTGGCCGCCACCCTCGCCGCCCTGGGCGATCACCGCGTCGACCCCCCACTCGGCCACCTTCTCGGCGTGGCGCTTCGCCCCGATCGTCGGCATCGTCACGATGCCGTTGTCCTTGAGGCGGGCGATCACGTCCTTGCTCGGCGCCTGGGCGAACGAGGCGACCTTCACCTCTTCGCGGATGAGCAGGTCGAGGCGGTCCGTGATGTCCGGTTGATCGGCGCGGAGGTTCACCCCGAAGTTCTTGCCGGGCGCCCGCTGCTTGACCTCGGCGATCGCGCGACGCAGCTCGTCGTAGGTCATCGTCGCCGACGCGAGGATCCCGAGCGCGCCGGCGTTCGCCGTGGCCGAGGTGAGCCGGGCACCCGAGACCCATCCCATGCCGGTCTGCACGATCGGGTACTGCACCCCGAACAGCGAGCACAGCCGCGTGTCGAGCGCGGCGTGCGTCACGACGAAGCTCCGGCGGCGACGGGCTTCACCTCGGTGTCGCGCAGCGACTGCGGGTCGATGACCTCCCGGATGAGCGTCAGCTCCTCGTCGGTCGGCAGGCGGGAGTCGGGCACGTCGTCCGGGATCACGAGCTCGAAGCCGGTGGCCTCCACGACCTCGTCGACGGTGACGCCGGGGTGCACGGATCGCAGGCGCATCGAGTTGTCCGGCGTCTCGAAGTCGAAGACGCCCAGGTTCGACACGACGCGGCGGATCTCGTGGAACCGCGACGCGACGGGGCCCAGCGCTCGGGCGCGGTCGTAGCCCACGCCACTGACCACGTCGACCTTCGGCACGAAGACCTTCGGGTTGTGGCTCGGGATCCAGTACGACGTCGTGTGGTTGATCGTGTTGCCCGGGGCGCCGCGGAACCCGAGCAGCTGGGCCTTGGGCTTGTGCCAGTCGCCGATGCAGGCGAAGTTCTGGTTGCCGTAGCGGTCGATCTGGCTGCCACCCATCATCACGTGGCGCTTGCCGTTCCAGAGCACGGTGAACATCTGCGGGTAGGGGTTCCACGCCTCGACGACGGCGTCGACCTCGAGCCGCCCTCCATCGGAGCGATAGGGGTTCGCACCCGGCGGCAGCACCGACGACGTGAACGTGCCGAAGCCGTCGGTCATCACGAGGTCGGGCTCGAAGCTCTCCCGGGCCAGGCGCCCGCCGATCATCGGGATGAGGCCGATGGGGTTGCACAGGCGCTCGCCGTCGCCCCGGAAGCACTCGGCGACCGCGACGACGCACACCTCGGCTCGCGTGATCTCGTCCGTGCTCATGACGCGCTCCCTTCGGCGCGCCGGGCTGCGACCGCGCGCTGGTAGTCGGCTTCGCTCTCGAGCTCGAGCCACCTGGCCCGGAACTCGTCCCACGCCTCGGGCGACGACGCCGTCTTGGCGTACTCCCGCTGGAACGCCTCGTCGCGCCCGTAGTCGGGAGGGCACTCGGTGAAGTGCGCGCCCCCCGGCGCCTCGACCACCCCGGTCGTCATCAGCCGCGAGATGCGCTGGGTGTGGAACGAACCGTGCTTGGCGAAGTCCTCGGTCGGGATGATCTGCTCGCACGACATGAACGTGCGCTCGGCCGCCAGGGCGAACAGGTCGTCCATGTACAGGTCGGACCCCAGGAACTGGCCGTTGCCGCCCTGGTCCGCGCGGTTCATGTGGATCAGCGCCACGTCGAGCGGCAACGCCGGCATGGCGAGCAGCTCCTCGGGCTCGCCGCCGTCGGGCCCCGGGTACGGCGACGTGATCGTCTTCAGCTCGGGCATGACGATCGGCAGGTCCGAACCCAGCCCGGCCCGGGTCGGCAGGAACGGCACGCGCCACGCCGCCGCCTGCAACCCCAGCAGGAGCATCCCCTCGTCGAGCTCC
The DNA here is from genome assembly GCA_964446345.1 of uncultured Iamiaceae bacterium. Lineage (GTDB taxonomy): Bacteria > Actinomycetota > Acidimicrobiia > Acidimicrobiales > Acidimicrobilacustridaceae > CAYUOL01. The sequence continues at coordinate 2,400 of CAYUOL010000512.1, forward strand.
ATCGCCTCGACCGCGCCGCTCTGGCGGGCCAGGCGGAAGTGCGGCTCGAGCGGGATCGAGTCGAGCGACACGAAGCCGTACACCGCCTTGCGCACCTTGCCGGCGGCGCAGAGCAGCCCGATGTCGGGCCCGCCGTAGCTGACGATCGTCAGGTCCTTCAGATCGGAGCGGAGGATGGCGCGGATAAGCGACATCGGCTTGCGCCGCGATCCCCAACCGCCGATGCCGATCGTCGTGCCGTCGCGCAGCTCGGAGACGACCTCGTCCTCCGTGGTGCGCTTGTCAGGTAGGGCCATTGGTTCCTCTCTCCGCAGGCAAGGGCGACGTTCTGGTCGCGGCAGGGCGTCGTGGCCGACGCCATGCCGCGACCGGAAGATCGGGGGTCATGCGTCGAAGCCCGCTTCTCGCTTCTCGACGAAGGCGTCGCGCGCTTCGTCGCTGACGCCGGACAGGTTGAGCTCCATCGTGAAGCCCTGCTCATAGCGGTAGCTGCGCTTCACGTCCCACAGGTCGATGCCGTTGAGCGACTCCTTCGCGGCCCGGATCACCGTGGGGCTCTTCGCGGCGATGCCCTGCGCGATCCGCAGCGCCGTGGCGCGCAGCTCGGCCTGGGGCACGACCTCGAGCACGGATCCGAAGTGGTGCAGCTCGGCCGCCGTGGCCGTGGCCGACGTGTAGACCATCGCCCGCATCTTGTGCTGGGGGACCAGCCGGCTGAGGTGCGTCGCCGCGCCGAGCGCGCCGCGATCGACCTCGGGCAACCCGAAGGTGGCGTCGTCGGCGGCGACGATGATGTCGGCGTTGCCGACCAGACCGATGCCGCCGCCGAGGCAGTAGCCGTTCACGGCGGCGATGACCGGCACCTCGCACTCGTACACCGCGGCGAACGCGGCGAAGCACCCACGGTTCGCGCCGATGAGCGCGCCGTAGCCCTCGGTGTTCTGCATCTCCTTGATGT
>CAYUOL010000513.1:0-3349 GCA_964446345.1 uncultured Iamiaceae bacterium
GTCGCTGCTGATCTTCGCCTCCGTGGTGTCGACCCTGCCGTCGCAGGCCGGCGCCATCAAGGCGTCCGATGCGGGCAACGTCGGCCTCATCATCACGCTGTTCGTCTTCTTCCTGCTGCTCATCGCCATCGTGTTCGTCGAGCAGGGCCAGCGCCGCATCCCCGTCCAGTTCGCCAAGCGGGTGGTCGGCCGGCGCATGTACGGCGGCCAGAGCACCTACATCCCGCTGAAGGTCAACCAGTCCGGCGTGATCCCGATCATCTTCGCCAGCTCGGTGCTGTACCTGCCCCAGCTGCTGGCGGTGGTGCTGCCGTCCGACAAGGACTGGGCCCAGAACGTGCAGCGCTGGGTGAGCGACTACCTCGTGAACCCCACCTCGCTGGTGTACATCGTCGTCTTCGGCGTGCTCATCATCCTGTTCGCGTACTTCTACACGGCCATCACGTTCGACCCCGCGAAGCAGGCCGACACCATCCGCAAGCAGGGCGGCTTCATCCCGGGCATCCGTCCCGGCCCGCAGACCGAGCGGTACCTCGCCAAGATCCTCTCGCGCATCACGCTGCCCGGCGCGCTGTTCCTCGCCGCCATCGCGCTCGTGCCGTCGATCGTGCTGACCAAGGTGCTGTCCGATCAGAACCAGGTGTCGTTCTCCGGCATCTCGATCCTCATCGCCGTGGGCGTCGCCCTCGAGACCATGAAGCAGATCGACAGCCAGCTGATGATGCGGAACTACGAAGGGTTCCTCAAGTAGTGCGCGCGCTCCGGCTGGTCGTCTTCGGGCGCCAGGGCGCAGGCAAGGGGACCCAATGCCGGCTCCTCGCCGAGCACTACGACGCGCCCCACATCTCGACGGGCGACATCCTGCGCGAGGCGGTCAACGAGGGCACAGACTTCGGGCGCAAGGCCAAGGAGTACCTCGACAACGGCCAGCTCCTGCCCGACGACATCATGCTTGGCATCATCGAAGACCGCCTGCACCGGGCCGACGTCATCGAGCACGGGTTCCTGCTCGACGGGTTCCCCCGCACCGTGGTGCAGGCGCAGTCCCTGTTCGAGCTCGAGCCCATCGATCTGGCGATCAACATCGAGGTGCCCGAGGAGCTGGTCTGGCGGCGGCTCAACGAGCGGCGCGTGTGCAACAACTGCGGGCACATCTACAAGGCCACCGACCCCTCGGCGCTCGCCGAGGTCTGCGAGATCTGCGGCGGCGAGGTGCTGCAGCGCGAGGACGACACGCCCGACGCGATCACCGCCCGCCTCGAGACGTACGCGACCAAGACGATGCTCGCCGTCGCGTGGTTCGACTCGAAGGGGCTGCTGCTCACCGTCGACGGCGTCGGCACGCCCGACGAGGTGTCGAGCCGCATGTTCGCCGCCATCGACGCCCGCCTCACCCAGCAGGGCCAGGCCTAGGTGTTCCGGGAGCCGACGGTGCTGCGCAAGGCGCCGGAGCAGATCGCGAAGATGCGCAAGGCCGGCAAGGTCGTGGCCGAGATGCACGAGTGCATCCGGGCGGCCATCCGGCCCGGGGTCACCACCGCGCAGCTCGACGCCATCGGGCGCGAGGTGCTCGAGCGCCGCAACGCCAAGAGCAACTTCCTCGGCTACCACGGGTACCCGGCGGTCATCTGCGCCTCGCCGAACGACATGATCGTGCACGGCATCCCCGGGGGCTACACCCTGGAAGAGGGCGACATCATCTCGATCGACTGCGGGGCGATCGTCGAGGGCTGGCACGGCGACGCCGCCTTCACGGCCCCGGTCGGCGAGGTCAGCAAGCTGGCGAAGAAGCTCATCAAGGTCACCGAGGCCAGCCTGTACGCCGGCATCGACCAGATGGTCGACGGCAACCGCATCGGCGACATCGGCTACGCCGTGCAGCGCGTCGCCGAGCAGGCGGGCTTCTCGGTGGTGCGCGAGTACGTGGGCCACGCGATCGGCACGGCCATGCACGAGGAGCCCCAGGTCCCCAACTACGGCCCCCGCAACAAGGGCGCCAAGCTCAAGACGGGCAACGTCTTCGCGGTGGAGCCGATGGTCAACGTGGGGGGCCCGGCGACCGAGCTGCTCGACGACGACTGGAGCGTGGTGACCGCCGACGGGTCGCTCTCGGCCCACTGGGAGCACACCATCGCCATCCTCGACGACGGGCCCGAGATCCTCACGATCTGAGCCCGGGGGCGGCCAGGCGGGACCGGCGGCCCCATCGCGCCGTTGCCGCGAGTTGTCAACCTCTTGACAGGGTGGCTATCGTGACCCTTCGGCCATTTGACCCCTTCGCGTTCGCGCGCACGGGGGTCGACACCTCGGTGGCCCAAAGTTGGAGGTTAGGACACTGGCGAAGCCCAAGGAAGACGCGATCGTTCTGGAAGGAACGGTCATCGAGCCCCTCCCGAACGCGATGTTCCGGGTCGAGCTCGAGAACGGGCACAAGGTGCTCGCTCACATCTCGGGGAAGATGCGCATGCATTACATCCGCATTCTGCCTGGAGATCGCGTCCAGGTGGAGCTGACCCCGTACGACCTCAGCCGGGGTCGCATCACCTACCGGTACAAGTGACCGGGCCCTCCGACTCGCACCACCCGCACGACCCCGCACCACCACAAGAGAGCGTCCGCAGCCAGCAGTGAACGGCTCGGACCCGCCGGAGGAAAGCGCTCCGGTGTTCCTGCGGGTCACCTTCGCCCCATGGTCCGCCATGAACGAAGGGGCCCCATCCACGTGATGAAAGACAGGCGAAGAAGAAGGACATGAAAGTACGACCAAGCGTCAAGAAGATGTGCGAGAAGTGTCGCGTCATCCGCCGGCACGGCCGCGTCCAGGTGATCTGCACGAACCCCCGTCACAAGCAGAGGCAGGGCTGACATGGCACGAATCTCCGGCGTCGACATCCCGCGTGAGAAGCGGCTCGAGATCTCTCTCACCTACATCTACGGCATCGGCCGCACCATTTCGCAGCAGATCTGCGACTCGGTGGGCATCGACCGCAACACCCGGGTCCGCGACCTGACCGACGAAGAGGTCAGCAAGATCCGGTCCTACATCGACGAGCACCTCAAGGTCGAAGGCGACCTGCGGCGCGAGATCGACATGGACATCAAGCGGAAGATGGAGATCGGGTGCTACCAGGGCCTGCGTCATCGTCGCGGCCTGCCCGTCCGCGGGCAGCGCACGCACACGAACGCCCGCACCCGCAAGGGCCCCAAGAAGACCGTTGCCGGCAAGAAGAAGGTTGGGAAGAAGTAGATGGCCAAGCCAAGTAGCGGTGGACGTCGTCCCCGCAAGAAGGAGCGCAGGAACGTCACGTACGGCGTTGCGCACATCAAGAGCTCGTTCAACAACACGATC
>CAYUOL010000514.1:0-3341 GCA_964446345.1 uncultured Iamiaceae bacterium
CCCGCCGCTCGGCCGCGACGCGAAGGAGCTCTACGTCTTCCAGCGCACGCCGTCCTCGATCGACGAGCGCAACAACCACCCGATCGACCCCGAGTGGTTCGCCACCCTCGGCCCGGGCTGGCAGAAGGAGTGGCAGCTCAACTTCACCACCCTCCAGACGGGAGGGTTCGCCGACGAGGACCTCGTGAAGGACGGCTGGACCGACATCGCCCAGCGCATCCGCGATCGGGTGATCGAGGAGATGGGCAAGACCGACGACTTCGGCCCCGCGACGATGCTGAAGGCCTTCGAGGACAGCGACGACGAGAAGATGACCGAGATCCGCGCGCGGGTCGACCGCATCGTCGCCGACGAGAAGACCGCCGAGGCGCTCAAGCCCTGGTACCGGCAGCTCTGCAAGCGGCCCTGCTTCCACGACGAGTACCTCCAGGCGTACAACGAACCCGGCACCCACCTCGTCGACACCGACGGCAAGGGCGTCGAGCGCATCGACGAGACTGGCGTGTGGGTGGGGGGCGTGCACTACGAGCTCGACTGCCTGATCTTCGCGTCGGGCTTCGAGGTCGGGACCGAGTACGCCCGCCGGGCGGGGTTCGAGACGACCGGTCGTGACGGCCTCACGCTCTCCGACCACTGGGCCGACGGGATGCAGAGCAAGCACGGCATCCACGTGCACGGCTTCCCGAACCTCTTCATCGTCGGCCCCAGCCAGGGCGCCAACCTGATCTCGAACATCACGCACAACCTGACCGAGGCGGGCAGCACGATTGCCGCGGTGATCGCCCACGCCGAGGATGTCGGCGCCCAGCAGGTGGAGGTGACGGAAGAGGCCGAGCAGGCCTGGGTCGCCCTCATCGAGGGCAACACGGCCTCGTTCCTCGGCAACCCCGATTGCACGCCCGGCTACTACAACAACGAAGGCCAGCCCATTGGGCGCCGTGAGCGCCTCAACGGTGGCGGGTACCCGGCCGGGCCGGTGGCCTACTTCGAGTACATCGACACGTGGCGCACGTCGGGCGACTTCGAGGGCCTCGAGTTCCGCTCGCAGGTGGGCGCCTCCTAAGCGGGCGGCGGCGGTAGGTGGCGGTCAGCGGTAGGTGGCGACGATCGGCGCGACCGGGCTGAGCAGCAGCACCTGGGGCATCCGGCGCACGAGCCCCGGGGCGCCGGTCACCTCGACGCTCCCGTCGCGCAGGGCGGCCCGCAGGTCGAGGCGGCCGAGCCACACCTGGTAGAGGGTCGGCAGCGCGCTCGTCACCTGGACGTCCACCGCGAAGCCCGGGTCGCTGTTGCACACCGACGGACCGCCCTCGTCGCTGACGATCCAGAAGCGGCGCCGCTCGTCGGGGAAGTGGAACTCGAGCACGGTGCGCCGATCGGGGAGCGCCGAGAGGTCGAGCCGGTCGTGGACCCACCACATCAGCAGCTCGGGGTCGAGCTCGTCCTCGTGCGGGTCGTCGAACTGCCACTTCGCCCCCCACTCGCCCAGACCCATCACCAGCGGCTCGAGGTCGCGGCCGGCCGGCGTCAGCAGGTACTGGTCGTCGACGTGGTCGACGATGCCCGCGCGCTCCAGCTGCCGGAGGCGCTTCGAGAGCAGTGAGCGCGACAGGCCCGGGTTGCCGCGGGCGAGGTCGTTGAAGCGGGTGGTGCCCAGGATCAGGTCGCGCACGATGAGCAGCGACCACCGCTCGCCCAGCACCTCGACCGCCCGCGTGACCGGGCAGTACTGGCCGTACCCCTTGCGCTCGTCCATCGCGATGACCTCCTGGGGATCGTGCGCCTCGACGGTACCGGACCCGGCCGGTCCAGATCCTGTACCGGGTCGGTCCACGTTCTGCACTGGGCGGCGATCGCCGCCGTTCGTACCGTCATCGACGAGCCGACCTTCTGCCGCCGGCTCTCGAGACCGCCTCAGGAGGGCCACGATGTCGACCGCCGTGCGAGAAGCCGACCAGACCGCGATGCCGGAGCCGCGACCGCCCACGCCTCCGCCCCCACCTCACTGGACGGGGGCGCCGGCGTCGTCGCCGTGGCTGCGTGCCGCCGAGGAGCTCGTGCCCGTCCTGGCCCACGACGCCGAGCGGATCGACGCCACGGGGGCCTTCGTCCACGAGGCGTTCGCGATGCTGCGCGAGCGACGGTTCCTGTCGATGCTCGTGCCCCAGGAGCTGGGCGGGGGCGGCGCCTCGTTCGCCGAGACCAGCGCGGTGCTCGCCGTGCTCGCCCACGGCTGCCCGTCGACGTCGCTGGCCCTGTCGATGCACAGCCACCTCGTCGCCGCGCAGGTGTGGCGCCACCTCCGCGGGCTCCCCGCGCCCGTGCTCGCCAAGGTGGCCGCGGATGAGCTCGTGCTCGTCTCCACCGGCGCGGCGGACTGGATCGACTCGTCCGGCCGCGCTCGACGCGTCGACGGCGGCTACCGGATCTCGGGACGCAAGATGCCCGCCAGCGGCAGTCCCGCCGGGCACATCTGCGTCACCTCGGTGCGTTGGGACGAGGGCGCGGACGGGCCGCAGGTGATCCACGCAGCGGTGCCCTTCAGCGCGGAAGGCGTCAGCATCGACCTCACGTGGGACACGACGGGGATGCGCGGCACCGGGTCGCACACCGTCGTCTTCGACGACGTGTTCGTCCCCGACGCCGCCGTGCCGCTCGTGCGGCCTGCCGGCACGTGGCACCCCGTGTGGAGCACGGTGCTCGGTGTCGCCCTCCCGCTCATCATGGCGACCTACGTCGGGGTGGCCGAGCAGGCGGTGGCGCTCGCCGTCGACCTCGTGCACCACCGTTCGGGGCCGGCCGACAGCGCCGGGGTCGTCGGCCGCATGCTCACCCAGCAGACCGTGGCTCGTGACGCGGTGCGGGCGATGATCGATGCCGCGGAGGACCTGCACTTCGACAACGACCTGGACCACGCGGCGGCCGCCCTGAACCGGAAGGCGACCGCGACGCGCGCCGCCATCGAGACCGTCCAGCTGGCGCTGGAGGCGGGTGGCGGGGCGGCGTACGCGTCAGGGAGCGGGATCGGCCGCCTGCTGCGTGACGTGCACGGCGCGCTGTACCACCCGCTGCCCGCGGCCCACCAGGAGCGCTTCGCGGGGATGGTGGCGCTCGGGCTCGATCCGCTCGGGTGACCAGCGGGGCGACGCCCCGGCGGGGCGCGAGCACGCCGGCGGCCGCGCCCGCTCGCGCTGGTGGTGTCGGGCTACTCGACCACCCGCAGCGTGGCGGGGATGTCCATGTGTCGGAGCTGGCGCAGGATGAGCACGGGTGCGGCGGCGACCCCCACTATCCCGATCAGGGCCGCCGTCACGAACGTCCCCGGGGCGATCGCGGTGACC
>CAYUOL010000515.1:0-3280 GCA_964446345.1 uncultured Iamiaceae bacterium
TTCGCCACTTCAAGATGGCCATTTGCGCATGCCATGTGTAATGCGTAGTTGCCATTAGCGCGGGCGTCATCCGCTGTGAGGCCGAACGTCACCACGAGCCACTTCGCCACTTCCAGATGCCCATTCTTGCATGAATTGCATAATGAGCTGTTGTTGCTGGCGCGGGCGCGGGCGTCCTCCGCCGTGAGGCTGAACTGCTTCGCCAGCCAGCGCAGACTTTGCTCCTGGCCTTTCGATGTCCCTGCCTGAAATTGGGATACGATCGTATCCTTGGGCACGTCTACCCAGCACTGTTGGCGGCTGTCGAGGATCTCACGCCATGCCCGGCAGATGGCCCGCAGTTTCGCCCTGTCAGACGGCGCGACGTAGATGAAGATGTGGGCCCAGATGTCCGGCGGAAGTGTGTATGTCATTGCCGGGCACTGGTCACTACCGCGGGTAATGTATACGGCCTGGCGCCTTAAAATGTGGGCCATGTTTCCTGTCGGGCTTCCTTGCATTCTTTGGGTGATATTGTTCTCCGGTGATCCAGAGCATGAGCTATAACCCCTCCAGGTATCCGCGTACCGAGTATAACTGCCATTATTTTATGCCGAATTGCTTTTCCAGCCAGTGTTCTACTTTCTGATGACCGTTTACGCATGCCTTGCGCAATGCGTGGTTGTCTTTGGCGCGGGCATCGGCCGCCGTGAGGCCGAACGTCGCCACGAGCCACTCCGCCACCGGCAGATGGCCATATTCGCATGAAACACGCAATGCGTGGTTGTTATCGGCGCGGACGTCGGCCACCGTGAGGCCGAATGTCGCCACGAGCCACTTCACCACTTCCAGACGGCCGTTCTTGCATGAATATTGCAATGCGCTGTTGCCTTTGGCGCGAGCGTCAGTCGCTGTGAGGCCGAACGTTGCCACAAGCCACTTCGCCATTTCCAGATGGCCATTCGCGCATGAACCACCCAATGCGTAGTTGTTCACGGCGCGAGCGTCGTCCGCCGTAAGGCTGAACGCCCCTACGAGCCACTGTGCCACTTTCAGATGGCCATTCGCGCATGAATTGCGCAATGCTTCGTTGTTCTCGGCGCGGGCGTCCTTCGCTGTGAGACTGAACGTCCCCACGAGCCACTGCGCCACTTCCAGATAGTTGTATGCGCATGAATTGCGCAATGCATAGTTGTTATCGGCGCGGGCATCAGCTGCTGTGAGGTCAAATGTCGCCACAAGCCACTTCGCTACAGCCAAATAGCCATTCACGCACGAATATCGCAATGCGCTGTTATCCTTGGCGTTGTTGTCCTCGGTGCGGGCATCATCCGCCGTGAGGTTGAACGTTGCCACGAGCCACTGCGCTACAGCCAGATGGCCGCCCGCGCATGAAGTGCGCAATGCACAGTTGTTCTCGGCGCGAGCGTCAACAGCCGTGAGTCTGAACGTCGCCACGAGCCATTTCACTACAGCCAGATGGCCATACATACATGAAACACGCAATGCGTGGTTGTCTTCGGCGCGGGCATCATCCGCCGTGAGGCCGAACGTTGCCACGAGCCACTGCGCCACCGGCAAATGGCCATCCCCACATGAATAGCACAATGCGAAGTTGTCCTCGGCGCGGGCGTCATCTGCCGTGAGGCTGAACGTTTCAACGAGCCACTGCGCGACTGCCAGATGGCCCTCCGCGCATGCTTCGCGCAATGCATAGTTGTCATCGGCGCGGGCGTCGGCCGCTGTGAGGCCGAACGTCGCCACGAGCCACTTCGCCACTTCCAGATGACCGTTCTCGCATGACATACGCAATGCACAGTTGCTATTAGCGCGAGCGTCATCCGCTGTAAGACTGAACTGGTTCGCCAGCCAGCGCAGGCTTTGCTCTTGGCCCTTCGAAGCCTCTGCCTGGAATCGGGATACGATCGTCTCCCTGGGCACGTCCGCCCAGCACAGTTGGCGGCTGTCGAGGATCTCACGCCAAGCCCGGCAGATGGCCCGCAGTTTCGCCCTGTCAGACGGCGCGACGTAGATGAAGATGTGGGCCCAGATGTCCGGCGGAAGCATGTATGACATTGCCGGGCACTGGTCACTGCTGTGGGTAATGTACTTCGCCTGGCGCCTTAAAATGTGGGCCATGTTTCCTGTCGGGCTTCCTTGCATTCTTCTTTGGGTGATATTGTTCTCCGGTGCTCCAGAGCATGAGCTATAACCCCTCCAGATATCTGCGTACCGAGTATGACTTCCGTTATTTTATGCCGAATTGCTTTTCCAGCCAGTGTACTACTTTCTGATGGCCGTTGTCGCATGCCCTGCGCAATGCGAAGTTGCCGTCGGCGCGGGCGTCCTCCGCCGTGAGGCCGAACGTCGCCACGAGCCATTTCGCCACCGGCAGATGGCCATATTCGCATGAAACACGCAATGCTTCGTTGCTGTCAGCGCGGGCGTCATCCGCTGTGAGGCCGAACGTTGCCACGAGCCATTTCACCACTTCCAGATGGCCATTTTCGCATGAATAGCGCAATGCGTAGTTGCCATCGGCGCGAGCGTCGGTCGCCGTGAGGTTAAATGTCGCCACGAGCCATCCCGCCACTTCAAGATGGCCATTTGCGCATGCCGTGTGCAATGCGTAGTTGCCATTAGCGCGGGCGTCATCCGCCGTGAGGCCGAACGTCGCCACGAGCCACATTACCACCGGCAGATGGCCATTTTCGCATGAATAACGTAATGCGTAGTTACCATTGGCGTGAGCATCGGCTGCCGTGAGGCCGAACGTTGCCACGAGCCACTGCGCCACCGACAGGTGACCATTTTCACATGAATGCCGCAATGCGTAGTTGTCGTAGACGCGGGCATCGGCCACCGTGAGGTTAAACGTCGCCACGAGCCATTTCGCGACCAACAGATGACCGTTTTCGCATGAGACACGCAATGCGTAATTGTCATTTGCACGAGCGTCGGCCGCCGTGAGGCCGAACGTCGCCATGAGCCATTGCGCCACAGCCAAATGGCCAAACTCGCATGACATACGCAATGCGAAGTTGCCGTCAGAGCGAGCGTCATCCGCCATGAGGCTGAACGTTTCCACGAGCCACTGCGCCATTCCCAGATGACCTTTCGAGCATGAACAGAGCAATGCGTGGTTGTTATTGGCGCGGGCGTCATTTGCCGTGATGTCGAATGTCGTCACGAGCCATTTCGCTACAGCCAAACGGCCATATTCGCACAAATATCGCAATGCGTAGTTGTCCTTGGCGCGGGCGTCGGCTTCCGTGAGGCCGAACGACGTCACGAGCCACTG
>CAYUOL010000516.1:0-3226 GCA_964446345.1 uncultured Iamiaceae bacterium
TGAACGGTGTTCCCGCGCTCTCTAACAGAACGGGGAATGAGGATGAGATCCCCGGCCCTGACGTGGGTGTTTCTGGCGCTCTTACGTCCTGGCGCCGTGCCCTCTTGGACTGGGCGTCCTGTCTCGAGGCGCTTGCACGCGAGGCTGACGCCAGCGGCCAGCGGGTGATGGGCGCAAGGTGGGCGGCGGCCAACAGCGCCGTCGGCGAGGCGCGGTCCATCGTCGTGGCGACGCCACTCGACCCCGCGTCACTGCAGACGCTTATGGATGCCGGCGACCAGTGCGAACGCGCCGCGGACCTTCTCGAGAAGGCCGCCGCCGTGTTCCTTCACCCTAGGGTCCACACCGCCATGACGTCGGATATGAGCAGGACCTATTCGGAGAACCTCAGCAGGATCGAGGGTGCCGCTATCAACGCCGCGCGGATATCTTCGCTTATGTTTCAGCGTGCCATTCGCACGGCGGGGAGGCTTGATCGGCCCCTGGCTTCCGATCAGGCTGAGGCCTATCACTGGCGGGCGCGGGGCGTCTTTGCGACAGAGCTGTACGTCAGATCTTTGGTTTGCGCGGGGACGGCCGGGTCGATGGCCCTTCTTGAGCGAATGAAGGACTTCGTTCTTGGGTGCCGACCGGAGGCCATCGACCACGATATTCAGGCTCTATCCGAATATCATCCTCTTCAGCGTATGGGCTATGCGCCCGGCCTGTTCCAGCCGCCGTCCCCAGAACATGGGGCCCCCCAGGCCGACCTCAGCCTGAAGCAGGCCCGCCTCACGGCTGAGTATGATCTCAGCCGCCTGATCGACCGCCGCCGGGCGCTTGACTTTGGGCCGATTTCAGCAACAACGAACGGGCTGAGTTATAAGTCTGTGAGCCGGCTCCGCTCAATATCAGCGGTCCCGGTGCCGGTGCCGGTCACGCCGCCGAACGCCGCACCGCCGCCGAACGCCGCACCGCCGCCGAACGCCGCACCGCCGCCGAACGCCGCACCGCCGCCGAACGCCACGCCGCCGCCGCTTGCCATGGGTCCCATCGTTGTGTCCCGTGCCGGGGCTCTCCTATGTGTGGGGCCGGCGAGCTTCCGCCAGGGCCCCACAGCGTGGGCTCCGTTCGCGGGCCCACATCCGCGGGTCGCAGCATATGCCGCCGCCACGGAAGTGGTTGTACTTGATCGCGTTCGGGCTGATGCTGAACAAGGGTGGTCCCAGGAGATGCGCGCCCGATACGACGCTTCAATCGAACGCGGGGAGCTTCCGCCTGGGACTGTTTCTCACGAAGTCCTTACCGGGTTTCTTGTCGAGGAATTCGGACGACGATATGATGCCGCTCCTCCTGAGACTCCGGCCGACTTCCGCGCTCTTGTTCTCCCCGATCCCGCGGGTGAGCAGAGCGACTACGTTGCCGCGGGTGTGGGGCGCGCCGGGGCGTCCCTAGTGCAGGATGCCCTTCGCCGCAGTGCCCAATCGTTGTCCTCGCATCTGGCGCCGGCCGTCGAGCGCGAAGTGTGGCTCAGCCAGGCAGTCGCGGCGCTCGATAATAGCCGTAAACTACGGACCGTTATTCGCGCCAATTATCGTCTGGATGCTGATGTGTTTGCAAATAGCAGCGGAGCGCCAGAAAAACTGCGGGCGCATCTCATGCGTGTATTTCGGTCGATCGTCGTGGCCTCTCTGGGTAAGGAGCCTTTCGTTTGTCTTCCACCGTCGCTCAAACTCTTCTCCATTCTCTGGTGAGGGGAATTATTTTTTGGTGACCGTGTTAGAGAGTTATGACAGCGCCGATACTGCCGACACTGCCGACACTGCACTTGATGGATGACTTCTTTGAGGAGCTTGGGCTTGGTGAGATGCAGCCCCCCTTGGTCGCGACGTCCGCCGGCTCGACACCAGCGGCACCAGTCCCGCCTCTGCCGGAGACGCAAACAGCATCAGCTGCCGTGCCGATCTCCGTAACAGCGGGAACAGAATCGCCGTCCTCGGCCAAAACCTCGGCGCCGTCGGCGCCCAGGACACCTCCGCTGGTCACGCCCAAAACGCCTCCGCTGGTTACGCCCAAAACACCTCTGCCAGCCACCCCCAGGACAGCAGATACTGCTGTAAAGGCCCGCCCCACGGTCGTACCATCGGCTAAGAATGGCACTGGCACTGCGGCTGCGGCGGCCAAAAAAACCCCGGCCGCGACTTTGAGCCCGAAACGCGGCCCAGGCCGCCCGCCCTCCAAACAGCCGCCCCCTCCCCTCGAGAAACACGGGATTGTCGACTGCCCGGCAGACTCAGAGAATAAAATCGAGTTTGCATACTCAAATCCCACGATATTCAAGACCTTATTTACGTATTTCAAGAACCTTAAGGCGGAACTTGTCCACCTTCGTTTCAGCAAGCGCGGCATTACGTTCTTCACGCAGGATTTACATAAAACGAGTCGTATCGTCGCTCATATCGACTGCGAGCAGGTGAACTGGTATTACTGCGACGTGGAGGAATGCTGGCTCGGGATTAACTGCAAGGATGTTGAGAAAATCTTCGCGTCGATCGACAAGACCTTCTTCAAGATCACGATCACCCACCCGCATGACGACCCTGACAGCCTGCTGTTTATCTTCAAGGACCCCGATATCGACAAGGAGTGCATTTACAAGATTGCGCTGCCCAAGATCGAGCCAAACCATACCCTGTACGAGGCCGAAAAGATTATCGCGCCCGAGTTGCTCGATAAAAGTTTCCCGCTTTCGTTCCAACTTTCGGCGAAGCAGTTCAAACGGTCTATAACCGACGCGGTTGCTTTTAGTAAGTTCCTTACGATCGAGAAGATTAGCAAGCACCCCCTTCAGTTTACATACATGACCAACGGCACTTCCTATAATGAGGTGTACCGGTCTGAAAGCAAGATCAATCTGGTTTCCAACATTGCCGATGGGGCATCGTTCCGGTGCAAGATCGATATTAGTAACATTAAAACACTGTCAACCTCGATGGTCACGGAAAGTGTCCGGATCTACTGCCGAGAGACCGACGACATCCTCTTCCGATTCTCGCTCGATGGAAAGACTCTCATCGTCAACACGATTACCACTGTCGCGAAGAATAACGCAAGATAGCGCTGGGCTCTCTTTTTCGTCGCATTATGTGAGACGGCACGCTGGAATGTAATATGGCTGCGCGGGTGCGTGTGTGGGCGCAGGCGTGGACGCAGGCGTGGACGCAGGCGCGGACGCAGGCGCGGGTGT
>CAYUOL010000517.1:0-3222 GCA_964446345.1 uncultured Iamiaceae bacterium
GAAGATCAACATCGTCGACACCCCCGGCCACGCCGACTTCGGGGGTGAGGTGGAACGAGCGCTCGCGATGGTCGACGGCGTGCTGCTGCTCGTCGACGCCGCCGAGGGCCCGCTGCCCCAGACCCGCTACGTGCTCTCCAAGGCGCTCGGCCAGCACCTGCCCGTCGTGGTGGTCCTGAACAAGGTCGACCGCAAGGACGCCCGGGCCGAAGAGGTGCTCGACGAGATCTACCAGCTGTTCCTCGACCTCGACGTCGACGACCACCACATCGAGTTCCCCGTCATCTCGGCCGTGGCCCGCGAGGGGCGGGCGATCACCGGCGTCGGCATGCCGGCCGACGATGCGACGCTGGCGCCGTTGTTCGACGCGATCCTCGAGACGATCCCCGCTCCCACGGGCGATCCCGACGCCCCGTTGCAGGCCCTGGTCACCAACCTCGACGCGTCCGACTACCTCGGCCGGCTCGCCATCGGCCGAGTCGTGCAGGGCACGTTGCGCAAGGGCGACCAGGTCGTGCTGTGCAAGGACGACTTCGAGACCCTGACCGGTCCCGGCGGGCCGCAGAAGCGCAAGCTCACCCAGCTCATGGGCTTCCGTGGCGTCGACCGCGAAGAGGTCGGCGAGCGCCGCGCCGGCGACCTCTTCGTCGTCGCCGGGTTCCCCGACGTCGAGATCGGTGACACCGTCGCCGACCCGGCCACCCCGAAGCCGCTGCCGCGCCTCGAGGTCGACGAGCCCGTGCTGTCGATGACCTTCGGCGTCAACACCTCCCCGCTCGCGGGCAAGGAAGGCTCCTACCTCACGTCGCGCCACCTGCGCGAGCGCCTCGAGAAGGAGGTGCTCGGCAACGTGGCCATCCGCCTCGCCGAGACCGATTCCCCCGACGTCATCGAGGTGGCCGGCCGGGGCGAGCTCCAGCTGGCCGTGCTCATCGAGACGATGCGCCGCGAGGGCTACGAGCTGCAGGTCAGCCGGCCCGAGGTGATCGTGCGCGAGATCGACGGGAAGAAGCACGAGCCCCTCGAGCGCGTCGTCGTCGACGTGGACGACGAGTACGTGGGTGCTGTCACGCAGGCGCTGGCCCCCCGCAAGGGCTCGGTCACCGACATGCGCCCGGGCGACACCGGCCGCACGATCATCTCGATCGAGGCGCCCTCGCGCGGGCTCATCGGCTTCCGCTCGCAGCTGCTCACGGCCACCCGCGGCACGGCGCTCATGCACCAGCACAACGCCGGGTGGATCCAGTGGGTGGGCGACCTGCCGACCCGCAAGGGCGGCGCCATGATGGCCGACCGCGACGGCGTCACCACCGGGTACGCCCTCGACAACCTCCAGCAGCGCGGCGAGCTGTTCGTCGGCCCGGGGGTCAAGGTGTACGAGGGCATGATCGTCGGTGAGAACGCCAAGCCCGACGACATGAACGTCAACGTGGTGCGCGAGAAGCAGAAGACCAACATCCGCACCCACTCCGCCGACGAGGCGATCAAGCTGACCCCGCCCCGCGTGCTCACGATCGAGACGGCGATCGAGTTCATCGCCGCCGACGAGCTCGTCGAGGTCACCCCCGAGTCCGTGCGGGTCCGCAAGCGCATCCTCAAGGAGCAGGACCGCCGCCGCGTCAACAAGAAGTAGCGCGGCGACCGTCGACCGCTCAGACCACCTTCGCGCTGAAGACGATGCGGTCGGTCGGCACCCCACCCGTGCCCCAGTTGTACCGCATCGTCCACCGGCAGTCGGTTGAACACGTGTACGCCGGATCGAGCGCGACCTCGAAGCGGAGCCACTTGCCGTTGTAGATGTTGTTGTCGGGGACGTGCGTCACGACCGCGCAGCTCGCCGCGTCCGCCGTCGTCTCGGCGCCGAGCGACACACTCGGCGTGGGGTTGTAGCGACAGCTGCTGGCGATGCCGGCGGCTGGAACCACCACACCGGTCCAGGCGGGTGTCGACGAGGTGCCCCCGGGCGGTGCGCGCAGTTGCATCACCGCTTGAGACACACCCGTCCCATCGCCGGCGTCGTACACATCGACGACCAACGTCCTGCCGGCGTTCCCGGCAGGCACATCGGCCACGTAGAACACCGACGTCGAACTGACGGCGTTCACGTAGATCGAGTGGTCTTCGACGGGGCGCAAGCTCGAACCGATACCACCCGCGACCTTCAGCGCGTACGAGTCGTACCCGGTGCCGGAGTCGACCATTCCGGCGATGCCGCTGTTGCGCACGCGCACGGTGTACGCGCCGGTGGCGGTCGGCGTGAAGGAGCACAACGTCACCCAGGCGTTCTTGTACGTCGTCACGGCAGCAGCCATCTCCGCCGCCCGACGGCTGAAATGGCACCCCGGCAACGGCGACGCGTATGACGGACCGGCGGACCCGTCGGTGTCGAACACCTCGATGTCGAGGTTCTGCCCAGTGCCGCTGTCGCCCGTCTGGCAGCTCCCCGAGAAGATGCTCGAAGAGGAGGCCGAAGTGAACGGTGTCTTCGCCGTGTTGCAGTCGTAGCCGATCTGCGCGTTGAACTCCCCCGTCTGACTGGCTGCGGTGCTCATCGTCGCGGTGGATGCGTCGATCACCGACACGATCCTGCAAGTGCCCGGGCAGAACGAGCCGAAGACGGGCAGCCCGGCCGATCCCGACCGAAACGCACCGGACGCCGAGCTGATCGTGGCGGACCCCTGTGTGGCGCCGACATCCGACACGTCGTAGCCGTCGATCGCTGACGCAGATCCCAGTCCCACGCGCCGCGGGAACGAACCGAGGTCGTAGGCCTGGACCGTCAGGGGCCGACCCACGTCGGTCGCAGCCACATCGACGACGTAGCTGTACCCACTCGTGCGGTAGGACGGGTTGCCCTGGACGCAGGAGGTTCCCGACCCGCCCCCTGGTGCGCACTTGGTCGAGTACGGGTCGCCGTTCTCGTAGTTCTCGTAGGGCCCGCTCATCGCCGCCCAGACCAGCGGCTGGGGCCCGCAGGGCGCCTGCGGCACCGGCTGGTGCTGGGGACAGGCGACGGGGTCGACGGCGTTGCCGACCGCGGCACCCGGCCCGCCGAGCTTCACCGGTTCGCACGCCGCGTTCAGCAGCACGATGACCGCGACGGCGGCGCCGATCACCAGCGCCCGCGTGGACCTGCTCGTGGACCTCATCGCTGAACCGCCCGGTGCTCCCGCGTGCGGTCGGCGCATGGCGCCGACCCCTGATCCGAAGCAGCATAGGCCA
>CAYUOL010000518.1:0-3213 GCA_964446345.1 uncultured Iamiaceae bacterium
TCCCGAATAGAGCTGCTGTGCCTTGGCATAGTCGGCGGCCAGGGGCGACAGGTCGCTGATGGCCGAGACGTCACCCGTCTGCGCCTTGGCCAACCCGGCCTCGTAGGCCGCCTTGGCGCCACTGAGCTGCAAAATAGGCGAGGCATTCGCGAGATCGCCGTAGGTCAGCCGATCGATCATGGTCTGGAGGCTGGTGATACCTCCCGAATAGAAGTCGTCGCGGAGCTTGGCCTCCTTGTCGGTGTAGTACGTCGCGATCTTGTCCATATCGACGTAGATGTCTTTGTACTGATCGCGGATGTACTTCGCCGATTCCAAGGCCTGCTCGCGCTCGTCCTCGAGCGCACGAAGGCTCACCGCGAGCGGATCGACCATGGCGTCGATGAAGTCCTGTGCCGAACGCATGCTCTGCTTCTTCAGCTCCTCATCGATGGGATCGAGCGAGAGACCCGCCTCGGTCGCGTAGTCCTTCAGGCTATCGAACGAGGCACTGATCTTGTCGATCGCATCCTTCGCCGGGTTGATCGTCTTGCCGAGCTTGTCGTAGGCGGTCCCCATGGCGATGACGTTGTCGAGATCCTTGGCTGTCGTGGGGTTGATCTTGTCGACACCCGCTTTCAAGCCTTCCCCGGCTCCGCTCACACCACCCCGCAGCACGTTCGCCCGGAACGTCTGAGCCAACAGGTACTCGCTCGCCTGGGAGACGTTCCTCGACGAATCGTTGTAGGTCAGCGTCTCGTAGCCGCCGCCGGGCAGGATGAGACCGGTCTGGGTATAGGCCCGGTCCTGCCATTGGGTGCCGTTGAGCACATGATCGGTGCCCGAGGCGATATTGCCGCCGATCAAGGCGGACGAGACCACCGTGAGACCAGCGCTCCGGAAGGCCTTGGTAAGGTCGGTTGCGATCGCCTCGGCATTCGATTGCATCGGCGAACCGGAGCCCAACGAGTCCCCGGTATAGGAGAAGCTCCCTGCCCCGGTCGGCCGGAATTGGCCGGCGCCGTAAACGAGCGCGGGCTGAGGCGTTTGCCCGCGGGCCGCTGTCTCGAGATGGCTCTCGTCGGGTGTCACCATCGAGAAAGCAGGCTTGCCCGCCTGATGCAGCATGGACGGACCATCGAACACCGCATGGCCAAACTCATGGGCCACGGTGGATCGCTTGAGATAGTCCCGATCGGCGATCAGCTCGGCGTTCACGCTGATCAGCACGACGCCGGGGACTGCCGGATCGGCCTCCGTCACCCCCAGCGCCTCGCGGCCGTGCCCATCGTGAATGGTCCGTTGCAGGTCCCAGTGCATCGAGACAGCCATGCCGTTCACGCGCATGGCCTTGGTCGCGCGTGTGACGCGTTCGAGGTCCAGGAGCGGGACATTCGGCCGGGGCGTCAGCTGACGACGCACCTGGTGGGCCACGCTCCAGATCTCTTGCGCTTTCATCGGCAGCGGCTCTCTGCCCGCACCGACATAGGGGTAGGTGATTTCCAGGGTCACCGTGCCCTCCCAACCGCCTGTTGCCGATAGACAGCGATCACATCCTCGGTGCGCGCCCGTAGATCCGGCGGTAAGCGCCGGGCCGCCGCGAACACGTCGTCGGTCGGCAGGTCGAGGGCTCACGCCAGCGCCGTCATCAAACGGTCCGGCGGCGGCTTCTCCCGTTCACGTTCGATCCGGGACAGGTAGGCGATCGAGATGTCCAATCGCTTCGCCACCTCCGTGACCGTCAACGCACGCTGTTCGCGCACCCGGCGGATATATCGACCGAAAGCCACAGGATCCTCCAAGGCTTTGTGCTTGATGCAAACCCGCCAAGTCGCTGGCTTGCCGCATCTCGATGTTCTCTTTATGTTCTTGTCGTCCGTCTGTCGAATCTTTTCCCGCAAGCTCGAGGTCGCCGTGACCAGCTACGTTGTGTTCGATCTCGAAACCGTCCCTGATCTCGACATCGCGCGGCGGCTCCTGAACCTCGGCGCGGAGGTGCCGAACCAAGAGGTTCGCAACGCCATCGGCCAGCGCTATGCCCGTCCTGACCAGACTCCGCGCGAGCTATTCCTGAAGCCGCTCTTCCACCGCATCGTCTGCATCGGTGCGGTGTTCGCTGAGCGCGACCACGATAGGCCCTTCCACGTCACCAGCATCGGTGCCCGGCATGTGGGGGAAAAGGACGAACCCAAGTTGATTGGGGACTTCATGGCCGGCCTGCCGGTGGACGATGGCGGCTCAGGTCCCGTGCTCGTAAGCTTCAACGGTGGTGGCTTTGATTTGCCGGTGCTGCGCTACCGTGCACTCGCGCTCGGTTTATCCGTGCCAGGCCTGTTCCATGGTGGACGCCGCGATTACTGGTATCGCTTCGGCCGCGATCACATCGATCTCTGCGACATGCTTTCTGGCTTCGGCGCCTCCGCCCGGCCAAGCCTGAACGAAATGGCCGCCCTGCTCGGTGTTCCGGCCAAGCTGGACGGCATCGACGGCTCCGAGGTTGAAGCCTTCGCGGATGCACGCCGCCTCGATGACATTGCGAACTATTGTCTGGGCGACGTCATCACGAGCTTCCGCCTCCTGCTCCGCTTCGCACTCGTCCGCGGAGAGATCGACGAGGGGCTGTTGGCTCAGTCCGAACATTCGCTGGATGAAGCAATCGAACGACAGGCGAAGCATCGACCGTCGTTGTCGGCGATGCGGCAGCCCCCTTCGGATAAGTGACGCCGCTCCGCATAACACCGCACACACCCGCACGGACCCGCTCGATGGAGCCAACATGATCGGACGGAAGAATTTCCAACTAGATTGATCGCAACCCCAATTTCGGTGCGAGCGATCGTGAATCCTCTTCACCCTGACCAAATGACAACTGAGGAGCGCATCGCGGAACTCGGCGAACTCCTGGCGTTTGGCCTCATGCGTCTCCAGTCACGAAAGTCCAGTCGACTATCTGCGGACCGTGGAGACAGTACCGTCGACTTCCTGCCCGACCAGAGCGCTCATGCCGACGCCCCGAAACGGAGAACGGCATGAAGGAACAGGACACCGTATTGGCCCGCGTCGCCGCCCTGAAGGCGATGCCGACGCCCAAGCTGAAGGAGCAATGGCGAGCACTGTTCGACACGCCGCCCCCGCCCTACAATCGCCGCTTCCTGGAAAGCCGGCTGGCGTACAGGATCCAGGAGCTGGCCTATGGCGGGCTGAAGCCCGAGACGGTGCGCCGGCTCGAACAGC
>CAYUOL010000519.1:0-3190 GCA_964446345.1 uncultured Iamiaceae bacterium
CCGCAAGCTCGGCGTCGAGCTCGACCTCTTCTCGTTCCCCGACGAGATCGGCTCGGGCCTCGCGGTGTTCCACCCCAAGGGCGGGTTGGTCCGCAAGATCATGGAGGACTACTCCCGCGAGCGGCACGAGGCCGCGGGCTACGAGTTCGTCAACACGCCGCACATCACCAAGTCGAACCTGTTCGAGGAGAGCGGGCACCTCGACTGGTACGCCGACGGCATGTACCCGCCGATGGAGCTCGACGGCGGCACGCAGTACTACCTGAAGCCGATGAACTGCCCGTTCCACATCCTCATCTACCGCAGCCGCATGCGTTCGTACCGCGAGCTGCCGCTGCGGATGTTCGAGTTCGGGTCGGTGTACCGGTACGAGAAGTCCGGCGTCGTGCACGGCCTCACGCGCGTGCGGGGCATGACGCAGGACGACGCCCACATCTTCACGACGAAGGAGCAGGCGCCCGAGGAGCTGCGCTCCTTGCTGCTGTTCGTGCTCGATCTGCTGCGCGACTACGGCCTCGACGACTTCTACCTCGAGCTGTCGACGAAGCCCGAGGTCAAGGCGGTCGGCACCGACGAGGAGTGGGACGAGGCCACCGCCGTGCTGCGCGAGGTCGCCGAGAGCATGGACCTCGAGCTCGTCATGGACGAGGGGGGCGGAGCGTTCTACGGGCCCAAGATCTCGGTGCAGGCGCGCGACGCGATCGGCCGCACGTGGCAGATGTCCACGATCCAGATGGACTTCCAGCTGCCGCAGCGCTTCGGCCTCGAGTATGTGGGCGCCGACAACGAGCGCCACCGCCCGATCATGATCCACCGGGCGCTGTTCGGATCGATCGAGCGCTTCTTCGCCGTGCTGCTCGAGCACTACGCCGGCGCGTTCCCCGCGTGGCTGGCGCCGGTGCAGGTCCGCGTGCTGCCGGTGCGCGACGACCACGATGCCTACGCCGCCGAGGTGGCGGCGGAGCTGGTGGCGGCGGGCTTCCGCGTCGACGTCGTCGATGCCGACGAGCCGCTCGGCGGGCGCATCCGCAAGGCGAAGCTCGAGAAGCTCCCGTACGTCCTGGTGGTGGGCGACAGCGACGTCGAGGCGCGCACCGCCGGGGTCAACCCGCGCGGCAACCAGGTCGAGCGCGACGTGCCGATCGCCAGCTTCATCGAGCGGCTGCGCACCGAAGTCGCGACGCACGCGTGAGCGCGCCCGCACCGTCGCGCGAGGCGCCCGCCGATGGCTGACGACGCGGCGGCCCGGCCCGGGCTCGACCACCTGTGGGCGGGGTGGCGATCCTCGTACATCGAGTCGTTCGGCGCTGACGGCGGCGCCGGGGGGGCCAACGCGCCGCGCCCGGTGCCCACGGGCGACGGCTCGCTCTTCGAGCGGGTGCTCACCCTGCCCGACGACGAGGCCTTCGTCATCCACCGGGGCGAGCTGTGCAGCGCCCTGCTCAACGCGTATCCCTACGCCAGCGGCCACGTGCTGGTGCTGCCCAACGTCGCGCGGGCGGCGCTCACCGACCTCACCGACGGCGAGCACGCCGAGCTCTGGGCCATGGTGCGCTCGACCGCCACCGCCCTCGAGGTGGCCTACCGGTGCGACGGCATCAACATCGGGATGAACCTGGGCACCGCGGGCGGCGCCGGCGTCCCCGACCACATCCACGCCCACGTGCTGCCGCGCTGGATCGGCGACACCAACTTCATGACCTCGATCGCCGACGCCCGCGTGCTCCCCGAACCGCTCGGCCTCACGTGGCGCAAGCTGCGCGAGGCCTGGCCCCGCGACTGACGCGGGTGCGCCGCACCGTCAGTCGAGCTTCGACCAGTCCTCGGGGTTGTCCTCGACGAACCACTCGACGACCGAGCCGTCGACGCCGTCGACGAGCACCAGGCCGCGCTTCTCGGGCGGGTCCTCGGCGCTGTAGAGGAGGATGCGCCAGGTCGGCCGGCTCAACAGGCTGCGCCACCCCATCTGTGCCGACGCGTGGCCGACGGGGAAGCCGACCTTCTTCGTGGCGATCACGAGGGCGTCGCGCTCGTCGACGTCGAGGTTCCACCCGGTGACGAAGCTGTAGATGCCGACGGCGGTCAGCCCGGCGGCCGCCCAGAGGTACCCACCGTTGACGAGCACCGGGTTGTTCCCCCGGGTCGCGAGGTACAGCGCGACGCAGATGGCCGCGATGACCCAGTAGATGATCGCGGGGATGCGCCGGCGGTTGTTGTTCGGGAAGAGGTACGGGCCGACGTAGCCGGCGGCGTCGAGGTCCTCGGGGAGCGCGTCGCGGATGTCGGAGTCGGACAGCGCCTTCGTCGCGGCCGTCCCGGGTGCATCCGGCGCGTCATCCGGCGCGTCATCGGGTGCGGTCATCGGATCGGACGGGGTGTCGGTCATGGCGAGGTCGACCGTAGCCCCGCCCTGTCCCTCACCCCAAAAGGTCGGCCCGAGGAGCCGCTCGAAAACGGCTCGGGGGCCGGTCGTGCGACCGGCCCCCGAACGACGTCAGGATGCTCAGCTCTCGCTGCGGCGACGGCGGACGACGAGGAGCGCCCCGCCGGTGCCGAGCAGCAGCACTGCGACCCCGACCAGCTTCATGCTGTCGGCACCCGTGACGGGCAGGGAGCCCGTCGTGGTGGTCGTGAACGCCGTGGTCACCGGAGCGACGGTGGAGCTCGTGGTGGTCGTCTGGGCGATGACGGTGATCGACGCCGACAGCGTGCCGGCGATGCCCGCGGCGCTGGTGCCCGAGAGGCTCACCGTGTGCGCCCCGAGCTCGAAGCCGGCGGGCACGTTGAACGTGCCGTTGACGGTGCCCGTCGCGTCGGCGACGAGCGTGCCCAGGGTGACCGGCGTCGAGTTCAGCGTCGCCTCGACGTTGCTGCCCGCCTTCCAACCGGTCGAGTTGATCGTGAACGACCCGCCCTGCTCGATCGTGCTGGGGGTCACCGTGCCCGTCGGCTCGGCGGGCTTCGCCGTCGTCGTGGTCGAGGAGGACGTCGGCGTGGTGGTGGTCGTCGTCGTCGGCTCGGTCGTCGTCGTGGTCGGTTCGGTCGTGGTGGTCGTGGGCTCCGTGGTGGTGGTGGTCGGTGCCGTGGTCGTGGTGGTGGGCGCCGTCGTGGTGGTGGTCGGCGCGGTGGTGGTCGTGGTGGGCGCCGTCGTGGTGGTGGTCGGTGCCGTGGTCGTGGTGGTCGTCGTCGG
>CAYUOL010000520.1:0-3189 GCA_964446345.1 uncultured Iamiaceae bacterium
GCTCGAGCTCGTGGAGGTCGTGGCGGTGAGCGCCACGGACTGACCGACTGCGATGTCGGTCACGTCGGCGCTGTCGACGGAGAGCTCGACGGTGTACTTCCCGGTGGACACCACGGTGATCTGCGCGTCCGAACCGGACGTGCTCGAGCCGCCCGCCGTGGCACCCGTCGCGCCGCCGGCGCCGGCACCGCTGGTCGAGCCCGAGCCGAGGGTCGAGGACGATCCGCCCGAGCCGCTCCCCGTGCCGGTGGCGGTGGTCGCGCTCGATCCACCGGACCCCAACTTGTCGCCGACCGTGAGGTTCACGGTCGAGACGGTGCCGTCGATCGTGGCGACGAGGTCGGCACCGGCGAGGGCGCTCTGCGCGGTCGCCAACGCATCGTTCGCGTCGAGCAGGCTCTGGTAGTCGGACGCGGTCTGCGTGGATCTCGCGCCGTTCGTGACGTCGTCGGTGACCTTCGTCTGGGCATCCGTCGCGGTCGCCTGCGCCTTGGTGACCGCCGCCTGGAGCTCGGCCGAATCGAGCGTGGCGAGCACCTGACCGGCCTTCACCGTGTCGCCCGCCGCGACGTTCACGGCGGTGACGGTGCCCGACGCCGCGAAGCTCAGGCTGTCCGTCGCCTCGGCCGCCACCATGCCCTCGGCGGTGACGGTCTGGCTCATCGTGCCCGCACTGGCGGCCACGACCTGCTGCGTCGTCACCGTGGTCGTCGTCGCGGTCATGGAACGGTTCTTCAACCCGAAGAACCAGCCCGCCACCGCGATGACGGCGACGAGCGGCAGCACCACGAACGGGTGCAGCAGGCGACGCACGCCGCGACCACGAGGGCGGGGCGCGTCGTCGGCGCGCGAGGCCGGCGGTGTCGCCGGCGTCGGTGGCGACGAGTCGTGAGGCGGGGGATCGACAGGCCGGGGCAGGTCGGTGGTCTGGATGGACATCGGCGGGCTCCTTGGGGGGCGGACCTCCGCAGTGTCCGGGGGCCGAGTCCGAGCGGGCTCCGAGGTCCCTGGGAACTCACTGGGAAGGACGGCGGGCGCTCATGCCGTGCGCGGGGAGCCGCCCGGCGACGCCGGCCGCCGCCCCGACGCACCGGCGGGGAGGTGCGGCGGGGCGGCGACGACGTGGCCGCGCGGATCAGACGTCGACGCGGCGGTCGTTGCCGAGGTCGACGATGACGTCGTCGCTCGGGTCGACGCTCCGGTCGTCGCTCGTGTCGCGGTCCTGCGGCGCGAGCGGGGCGCGCAACGTGCGCGGCGCTCGTTCGAAGTGGAACAGGCAGGCCTGGTCGCCACCGTTGCGCTTGGCCTCGTACATGGCCTCGTCGGCGTGCTGGATGACGCGGTCGAGGGTGGCGCCGGCCGGTGCGGCAGCGATGCCGATGCTCGCCGCGATCGGTCGTGGCGTGACCTGGCGCAGTCGTTCGAGGAGCGACTCCGCGTGGTGCCAGGCGGCGAAGTCGTCGGTGCCGGGGAGGAACAGCACGAACTCGTCGCCACCGAAGCGGCCGATCAGGTCCTCGGCGCGAAGTCCCGTGACCGCCGCTCGGGCGAAGGCGCTGATGAGCTCGTCGCCTGCCTTGTGGCCCCGGCGGTCGTTGACCGCCTTCAGCCCGTCGAGGTCCAGGTAGAGCACGGAGCCCCCGGTCGACAGGTGGATGCGGTCCTCCGACAGCGGCAGGCGCTCGAAGAAGCCGAACCGCGAGAGGGTGCCGGTCAGGCTGTCCGTGTGTGCCGATCGGGTCACGGCGTGCGAGCGGCGCCGGTGCAGACCGGTGGCCGCCACGAGCGCGGTGACGATCGCGGCGCGGCTCGCGAGGTCGAACAGCGCGAGGCCGCTCCAGAAGGTCTCGCCCGAGCCCAACCAGAAGGCATGCCCGACCGCCACCGTGGCGACGGCCAGTGCCACGCCCTCGTCACGTCGGAGGTACCAGGCGCCGAGGACGACCAGGACGAACGGCACGAGCACGAGCACCGTGCCGGCGCCGAGCACCTGATCGGCGTGCAGCGCGACGACCTCGGCCACCACGGCGCCGACGAACATCGCCCCGATCGTGAAGGGGCTCCGACGCGACAGGCGGGCGGTCGCGACCGTCGGACCCGGCTCCGGCGCCGCGGTGCCCCGCAGGTCGTGCACCCCGCGGGACGAGCGCAGCGGCGTCGATCGCGTGCGGATCCTCGTCGAGCGGGGAGCTGGGCGGTGCTGCATGGGCCCACCTTCGCCCGGGCACCTTGGTGGATCTCGTGCAGAACCTGGGAGTTGGCGCAGAATCGTCGCCCGTTCTTGTGGATCCTGTGTGCGTGGTCAGGGCGTCGGCGTCGGCGCCGCCGGCGGTTCGAGGCGCAGCGCGCGGCCCGCGGCGAACGGCCCCGGATCGCCGTGGGAGACCAGCAGCACCGATCGGTCGCCGGCGTCGGCCCACAGGTCCTCGAGCAGGGCCCTGGCGTTGGCCTGGTCGAGGTGGGCGGTCGGTTCGTCGAGCAGCAGCACCGATGGGTCGGCGAGGAACGCGCGGGCCATGGCGAGCCGCTGGCGCTGTCCGCCCGAGAGCGTGCGGCCCCCTTCGCCGACCCGCGTGTCGAGCCCGTCGGGGAGGCTGCGCACCCACGCTCCGAGGTGCGCGCGGTCGAGCGCCTCCAGGATCTGGTCGTCACCCGCGCCCGGACGCGCGAGCGCCACGTTTTCGCGCACGTTCGAGTTGAACACGTGCGGGTCCTGATCGACGAGCAGCACCTCGGCGCGCACGTCGTCCTGAGCGAGGTCGCGCAGCTCGATGCCGTCGAGGCGCGCGTCGCCGCTGCGGCGCTCGAGGAACCGGACGATGAGCTCGAGCACCGTGGTCTTGCCGGCGCCGGACGGCCCGCTGACGACGAGGCGCTCACCGGGTGCGAGGCGCAGGTCGAGGTCGGCGACCGCGCGGTGGTGATCGGCACCGCGATCGATGTCGACGTGGTCCAGCACGATCTCGGGCCGCCGCGCCGGGTGGTGCTGCGGGCTCGGCGGGTCGACGACCTCCGGCTGGTGGCGCACGAGCTCGAGCACGCGGTTCGACGCTGCGCGCAGCGAGGGCAGGCGCCGCGCGGCGGCCGACAGCGGCACGACCGACTCGAACGCCGCGATCGTGACGAGCGTCAGCGGCGCGACGAAAAGGGGATCGAGCCGCTGGTCCGCGGCGGCCGCGGTGGTGGCCA
>CAYUOL010000521.1:0-3178 GCA_964446345.1 uncultured Iamiaceae bacterium
GTGTGACCTTTGCCTTCGGAGGGCAACGCTCTATCCAGCTGAGCTACGGGTGCGGAGGCCTCCATTTAGCCGATTGGGCGGCTGCGGGCAACGCCTCTGCGGAAATTGCTTCAGGCCGGATCAGCCGATCGCGCCGCTCTCGCCGAAACGCTGCCGGTAGGCGCGGACATAGGCCTGTTCCGCCGGCTTGAGATGGCGCCGGGTCAGCTTGATCAATTCCTCGCGCCGCCCATGCCGAAGGGCCTCGATCATCGCGATGTGGTCCCTGCGTGCATCGGTGAGCGCGCCGGGGTCGGCATAGGCATAGGAGCGGATGCCGGAAACCTTCTGCGCGAGATTCTCGATGGTCTCGATCAGGCAGGCGTTGCCGCACAGTCCGAACAGCGCGCGGTGGAACTGAACGTTGCTCTGATACACCGCCAGCAGGTCGCCGGAATCGACGGCCTTGCTGTGTCCGCGCTGCACGTCCTCCAGTTGGGCAAGGTCGGCCGGGGCCACGGGAAACGGCAGGATCCGGATCGCCATGACCTCGAGCTCCTCGCGGACGCTGTAGATTTCACTGACCTCTCGCGGCTTGAGATCGCGCACGATCGCGCCGCGGTTGGGAATGCGCTCGACGATGCCCCGCTTCTCCAGTTCGAACAGTGCCAGGCGGATGTCGCCGCGGTGGGTATCGAACGCCGTGCACAGGTCCTGCTCGACCAGCCGCTCGCGCGGGTGACGCCGTCCGAGCACGACGTCTTCCTCGAGCTTTCTGGCGATCACATGCGCGACAGGTTCGCGCTCATGGGGCGCGGCAGGGGCGATCGAAGTCCCGGCAGTCTTTCCGATCTGGCCGCGCGGCGGCGGCTTCCTGATGGTCTTGGCGGTCGCCATGGCCGGCAATGTGCCATTGCGCCAGATAGTATACAATCTGAAATACTATCTTGTGACCAAAGCCGGTTCGGTCATAATGCCACCGCTGGCCGGCTCCGGGCAGCCCACGACAATCAGTCCGCGACAGCGGCGAAGCAGGGGAGGAGTTCAATGTCCGTTTCACGGTATTTGGTGGTTGCACGCGGAATTCTGCTTGGCGCCGCCATCGCCATGGTGTCGACGGCGGCATCGGCCCAGAAGCGCGAATTCTCGTTCGCCTACGACCAGCCCAAGAACAGCGGCTACGGCATCGGCGCCGACATGTTCAACAAGAAGCTTGGCGAGCTGAGCAAGGGCACGCTTTCGATCAATCAGTATCCGGGCGCGCAACTCGGCACCGAGGCGCAGACCCTGCAGAAGGTCCAGACCGGCGACATCGATTTCGTGATCCTGTCGACCGCCAACGCCTCGACGGCGCAGCCGGAATCCGGCGTCTTCTCGATCCACTTCATCTTCCGCGACGAGGCTCATGCCATCAAGGTGCTCGCCGATCCCCAGGTGATCGCGGCGATGAAGGAGCTCTATGCGGCCAAGATGAAGGGCGCCCACATGCTGGGCCTCGGGTCGCAGGGCCTGCGGAACATCTACGGCAAGAAGCCGGTGCAGAAAGTGGCCGACCTCAAGGGCATGAAGATGCGGGTGCAGGCCACCGTGACCGAAGACACCCTGTTCCCCGCCTACGGCGCCCAGGTGGTGCACATGCCGTTCGGCGAGGTCTATACCTCGCTGCAGACCGGCGTGGTCGACATGGCCGAGAACGGCATCAACAACTACCTCGTCAACAAGCACTACGAACCGGCGCCGGTGCTCTCGATCACCGAGCATGAGGCGAACAACGCCGCCCTGTTCGTCAGCGACAAGGTCTGGAGCAGCCTCACCGACGAGCAGAAGAAGTGGGTCCAGGCCGCCGCCGACGAAGTCAGTCAGAACGAGCCCACGGCGGCCTTCAAGCTCGAGCACGCGGCGCTGGCCAAGCTCGAGAAGATCGGCGTCAAGGTCGTCAAGAACGTCGACAAGACCGGCTTTGCCGAGATCAGCAAGCCGATCCAGGACAAGCTCGCCTCCGACCTCGGACCGCACGCCGTCAAGGTCCTCGGACTGGTGCGCAACGTCAAATAGACTCTCGCGCTGGCGGGGCGGCGGCGAATTCGCCTCCGCCCTCCTTCGATTCCGGATTCCAGGTCGGCAATGAGCGGATTCAACAGCCTCGTCCTCGACGAGCAGCGGCACCTGAAATGGCGTGCGCTGGACTGGCTCGAACAGGTTCTGATGATCCTGTGCGGCGTGGCAATCGCCGGCTTCTCCATTCTCGTGATGTGCGACGTCGTCACCCGGACCATCGGCCATCCCTGGCTCTGGCTCCAGGAGGCGACGATGACCTTCTTCATCTACGGCATCTTCATCGGCGTGGGCGCGGCGACGCGCCGCAACGATCATCTCTATCTCGCCGTGCTTGCGGAATCGATGACCGGAAACAGGCGGCTGTTCTTCGAGATTTTCAACCGGACCGTCGTCCTTGGCGTCGCCGTCTGCATGATCTATTTCGGCTATCTGAATTTTCTCGACGGCTTCAAGAGCCTGCGCATGCCGTCGATGACACCCTTGTCGAGCCTCTATGCGGCGATCCCGCTCTGCGGCCTTCTGGTGCTGGTCTTTACCGTCGAACAAATGGTCAACGGCTGGAATAACGGCTTCGGCGACGCGTCGCGCGAAGACGAGAAGAGGACGTCGCTGTGACCGCCAACGGCGTACTGATTTTCACGATGGGATTTCTGTTCCTGTTCTTCGGCTACATGGGTGTGCCGGTGGCGTTTGCGCTGATCGCCTCCGTGCTGGCGGTCACCGCCTTCACTCCGGTCAGCCTCGCCTCGATGATGGCGCAGCTCTTCAACGGCATGGACACCGAGGCGCTGCTGGCGGTGCCGTTCTTCCTGCTGGTCGGCGACCTCATGACCTCGGCCAACGTCACCGGACGCATGATCGCGCTGTCGCAGACGATGGTTGGCCATCTTCGCGGCGGTCTTGCGCAGGTGGTGACGATCTTCAGCATGTTCTTCGCCGGAATATCCGGCTCGTCCGCCGCCGATGTCGCCGTGCTGTCGCGGACGCTCGCGCCGGAAATGAAGCGGGAAGGCTACGACCTCGCTTTCATCGCCGCGCTGATCGCCTCGGCCTCGACCATGGCGAACCTGATCCCGCCCAGCATCATGGCGGTGGTTTACGGCGCCACCGGCAATGTCTCGATCGGCGGGCTGTTTCTCGG
>CAYUOL010000522.1:0-3176 GCA_964446345.1 uncultured Iamiaceae bacterium
TCCGGGTCGACCGGATCCGGCGCCGTGATCTCGTCGAGGGCGTGCAGCGCGTCGATGGCGTCGATGGCGTCGATGGCGCCGACCTCTCCGGGGTCTCCGTCGCCCTCCTCGCCGTCGCCGGCGGCGTCGGCGACCGCCTGGTTGGCCGCCGCGGCCGGGTTCTCCAGCGACGCGATGAAGGCGTCGCTGGCGGCCGGGTACCGGAACCAGACCTGGTCGAGCTCCACACGACCGACCGGATCGATCAGGTCGATGGCGCCAGGGCGATCCTCGATCGGGTTCGGTGCGTCGAGCACCTCGAAGACGCGATCGAAGGACACGAACGCCGTCATGATGTCGACCCGGGCGTTGGTCAGCGCGGTCAGCGGCTGGTAGATGCGCGTCACGAACGCCGCCATCGCCACGAGCGTGCCGATGGTGATGACCCCGTTGATCACCGAGAGGCCGCCGAGCCAGTAGACGGCGGCGGTGCCGAGCGCGCCGACGAGGCCCAGGGCGATGAAGAAGGTGCGCCCGTACATCGCGGTCTTCACCCCGATGTCGCGGACCTGGCCGGCGCGGTCGGCGAACTCGTCGCGCTCACGGTCGTGGTTGCCGAACAGCTTCACGAGCATGGCGCCGCTCACGTTGAACCGCTCGGTCATGCGGGCGTTCATCTCGGCGTCGACGTTCATGCCGTCGCGCGTGAGCTTCTGCATGCGGCGCCCGACGCGCTTGGCCGGGATGATGAAGAGGGGCAGCAGCACCAGCGCGATGAGCGTGAGGCGCCAGTCGAGCAGGAACATGGCGACGAGCGTCGTGCCGAGCACGATCACGTTCGAGACCACCGAGCCGAGCGTCGCGGTCAACGCGCGCTGGGCGCCGAGCACGTCGCTGTTCAGGCGGCTGATGAGCGCCCCGGTCTGCGTGCGCGTGAAGAACGAGACGGGCAGGCGCTGCACGTGGTCGAAGAGCCGGCGGCGGAGGTCGAAGATGAGCCCCTCGCCGATCTTCGACGAGAAGAACCGCTCGATGAACGAGGCGGCGGCGCTCGTGACGGCCACGAAGACCACCAGCAGCGCCAGCTTGTTGAGCTGGGCGACGTCCTTGTCGGGGATCGCCTGGTCGATGATCTGGCGGAAGAACAGCGGCGGCCCGAGGTCGAGGATCGCCTCGAAGACGATGACGGCGAGGAAGCCGATGAGCATCCACTTGAACGGGCGGGCGAACTCCCGCAGGACGCGCCGCACGACCCCTTCGCCGAGCTTCGCGCCGGCGATCTTCGCCGGGTCGCTCCCCATCATCCCGTACATGTGCATCCCGTCATCGTACGGGTGCCGCTCCGCGCTCCGACCCCCGGTGCCGAGCGCCGGCGCGAACCGGGTCGTGACGCGCCACCGCGCCGACCCAGGGGGCCGGCGCGGCGGGCAGGACAGGGCGAAGGGCGTGACCCTTACGTCAGCGTGAAGACCAGCGCCTGGTTGTTCGTGATGTCGACCGTGCCGGCGAGCTTGCCGGTCTGGTCGTACTGCTCGCCCGGGATGCCGACGGCCCACTGGCTGGTGAAGGCCCCGGAGGTGCAGCCGGCGCACTTCGTCCAGACCCACGCTTGGTACGTGTTGCCGGGACGCAGGCCCGTGATCACGTAGACCCCGGCGGCGTTGGTGCGCTGCGACGCGACCCAGCCCGGGTTGTACAGCCGCACCTCGGCGCCCGTGATCGGCACGTTGCCCGCGGTCTTCACGGTCGCGGTGAACGTGCGCACCTCGGTCACCTTGTTGAACACGACCGTGGTGGCCGCTACCGCGTTGCCCCCGGTGGTGTCGATCAGCAGGATCGACTGGCCCGAGGCGCCGGTGGTGGCGCCCCGCCCGTCACTGGTGACCCACGCCGTGGCGAAGGTGGGGTCGCTCGGCGCGAGCTGGATCCGGTAGGTGCTCTTCGGGGTGAGCCCCGAGAACGAGTAGCCGCCGCTGCCGTTGGTCGTCGTCGAGTCGAGCACGCCGCTCTCGTCGACGAGGCGCACCGCCACGCCGCTGACCGCACCGGCGGACGAGTTGGTCACGTTGCCCGTGATCGTGCGGGGCGTGGTGGTGAGCACGGCGTCGACGATCGCGTTCGGCGTGTTGACCGCCCGCAGGAACGCCGTGTTGAAGCCGTCGAACTCCCAGCGCGTCGTGAAGCCGCTCTTCGAGAAGTTCACGAAGTAGCCCACGCCCGCGGTGAGCCCGCTGACGCTCCAGGCGCCGCCGCCGTTCGTGACGACGCTCGCCACCGGCGCGCCGGACGGGGTGTTCGCGTAGACCTGCACGGCCGCCCCGCTGATCGGTGCGCCGCTCTCGTCCTTCACGACACCGCTGAGGGTGCCGGCCGCGGCCGGGGCGCGGACCTCGACGCTCACCGACACGGGTGCCGAAGCAGCGCCCGTGCCGCCGTGGTCGGTGACCACGAGCTGGAACGTGTAGGTGCCGGGCGTCGCCGGCGTGAAGCTGGCGATGCGGAACCCGGCGCCGACGCCCGGGGTCAGGGTGGTGGCCGGGCCTCCGGTCTGGGACCAGCTGTACTGCCGGCCGCTGGTGCCCGACGGGGCGGTGTCGGGCTGGATGGCGTCGTTCGACGCGCCCTGCAGCACGACCGTTGTGCCGGCGGTGACGATCTTCGGAGCGGACGGCACGGCGACGGGCGTGACGTTGTTGTCGGTCACGTTGACCGGCACCGTGGTGGAGGTGCCGTTGGTCGTGTCGTTCACCGTGAGGTTGAACTGCAGCGCGGTCGCCGGGAGCGTCGTCGTCAGAGGAGCGATGAACTTGCGCTGCATCGGGCTCGACGTCTGGATGTAGCTGACGGCCGGGCCCGAGTTCTGGGTCAGGCTGTAGGTGAGCGTGTGGCCGCTCGGTTGGCTCGTCGCGGTCGGGAAGTCGACCGTGACGACGTTGCCCTCGCTGACGTTGATGGGGGACACCGCCGGCACGATCGGTGGGCACGGGGCCAACGCCCCGATGGCGAGATCGGCGTTGATGAGGCCCGAGCCGACCGTGTCGACGGCTTCGGTCCCCACCGCTGCTGCCGTGCTCTTCTGCGCGGCGATGATCTGGGCCGGGGTGGCACAGGGCCTGGCCTCGAGCATCAGCGCGGCGACCGCCGCGGCGTGGGGCGCGGCTGCGGACGTGCCGTAGAACCGGAACGTGCCACCGCCG
>CAYUOL010000523.1:0-3174 GCA_964446345.1 uncultured Iamiaceae bacterium
GAGGGAGATGCCGCTGACGTAGCCATGGGCGGCGATGCCGGCAGTGGTTTGCCCCGCGGCGTAGAGGCCGGGGATGAAGCCGCCTTCGCGATCGGCGGCGCGCACCCGACCGTGGGCGTCGGTGTCGAGCCCGCCGAGCGTGAACGTCGCGTAGATCGCGTCCGCGGCGGCGCGGAGGTCGACGGCTCCGAAGGCTGCGCGGAGGGGAACGCACCACTCCGGGTTCTTGTGGAAGCGCGGATCCTCGCCCGCAGCCGCGTGCTCGTTGTACTCCGCGATGGTGGCGGCGAGTGCGGCCGGCGGGAGGCCGATGTCGTCGGCGAGCTCCTCGACCGTCTCGGCGGCCCAGGTGATGCGCATGCCGACGTAGTTCACCGAGAAGATGTGCTCGTCGACGATGAGGTACACCTCGCCACCCTGGGCAACGAGTGCTTCGTGACCGATGCGACCCGTGTAGGTGTCTTCGTTGATGAAGCGCTGGCCCGCGGCGTTGACCAGCACGCCGCGGGCCAGGCGGTTCGGTGGCCGGAACGGGAGCGCGCACTCGAACTCGCCCATGCGAGTCACGGCCGCCCCTGCCCCCTGGGCGATGCGGATGACGCGACCGTCGTCGTTGTCGGTGCCGACGCGCCAGGCCGGGTTGGCGCGCAGCGCGTCCGGGCAGTGCTGGCGCACCATCGCTTCGTTGTAGATGAACCCGCCGCCCGTGAGGACGACGCCGCGTCGGGCGCGGAGGTGCCGATCGCGGTTCGCGTTCCGGGCGACGACGCCCACGACTGCGCCGGCGTCGTCGACGATGAGGCGGTCGGCCCGCATGTCGTTCTCGACCTGCGCAGTCGTCTGTCCGAGCGCACTCGTGAGGCACTCCATGAGGAAACCACCGGCGGTGTCGGGGAACTGCGGGTGGTGGCCGCGGGGCGCAGGGCGGGCGAGCTCGCGGAACGGCCAGGTGTCCTCGCCCCCGGAGAAGATCAGCCCGGCGTCGGTCACGGGCTCCCGGTTGGGCTCCTTGTGGAACTCGGCCTTGAACGGCACACCGTGCTCGACCAGCCAGTTGTAGTGGGCGACGGAACCCTCGCAGTACGCGCGCACCTTGGCCTCGTCCGCGCCGGGCCCGCAGGCTGCGAGCAAGAACGTCGCCATCGTGTCGGGGTCGTCTTCGTACCCGCACGCCTTCTGGATCGGCGTCCCGCCGCCGAGGTAGATGATGCCGCCGGACAGCGCGGAGGTGCCGCCGGTCGCGCTGGCTCGCTCCAGCGCGAGCACCTCGGCGCCCGCCTCGGACGCCTCGATCGCGGCACACACGCCGGCGCAGCCCAAGCCGACGACCACCACATCGGCCTCGCCGTCCCAGGACGCGACGTCGGGCTCGGCCAGGGCCTTGATGGGTGCAGTCAGGTCATCGGTCATGTCGGCAAGACGTCTCCGCGGTCCGTCAGAACTTGGCGATGTACTCGTCGGCCCACCATGCGAGCGAGTCGATCCGGTTCTGCAGGTCCTCCGGGTCCTTGCCGGTGAAGTACCAGGGCACGACCTGGAGCTCGGTGACACCCGCGTCTGCGAGGCGGCGGAAGCCGTCGAGGTCGAAGACGTCGATGCAGAGCGCGTTGATCTCGAACGGTTCGTGGGCTCGGCCGTACTCGGAGCGGTACCGGCGGAGCGAGTCGATCGCGCCGGTGATCTCGGCCTCCGTGTTCTGCACCGAGATCCATCCGTCGGCAAGGCGCGCGGCGCGCTTGAAACCAGGCTCGGACAGGCCACCCACGTACACCGGCAGTGGGGCATCGGGCGCCGGCGACATCATGAGCCGGTCGAAGTCGTAGTGGCGGCCGTGGTACTCGACCCACTCGGGGCCGTTGCCGGCGCAGATCAGCTTGATGATCTCGATCATCTCGTCCGCCCGCTTGCCGCGTGTCCGCATCTCGGTGTGCGTCCATGCGAACTCTTCGGGGATCCAGCTCAACCCGACACCGATGGACATGCGGTTGCCGGACAGCGTGGCCATGGACGAGAGCTGCTTGGCCACCAGCAACGGATCGCGGATGGGGAGCTTCACCACGTTGGTCACGAAGCGGATGCGCTCGGTGACGCCGATCATCGCCGAGATGCCGACGAACGGGTCCACGAAGGGTGTCTCGGGTGCCCAGAACCGCCCGCCGTCCGCGGAGTAGGGGTACTCGGCGGAGACCTGCTCCGGGTAGAAGACCGAGTCGGGCATGGCGATCGTGTCGAAGCCCGCGGCCTCGGCGGCTCGCGCCATCGGGAGGAGGTGATCGGCGGGGAACAGCGGGAACGGGACGGTCCACTTCATGGACGCACTCTACGCGCGGAACCTGACGGGTCGTCAGTTCTCGCGCCGGGTCTCGGTAGGATCGAACCCAGCCCCCGGTGAGAACCAGCCGGTCGGGCACCGAGGGGGATCTGTGGAGAAGCTGATGTACCTGGTCTGGCTGCCCGAGGGCACCACGCCGGCGGCGACCAAGGCGACGATGATCGACGACGTCGGTGATCGCCTCCTGGCCCTCGGGGCCCTCGCCTTGAGCATGACGATCGATGACGAGGACGCGCAGGTCCCTCCGCCGCTGCCCGCGACGGAAGGAGAAGCCCAGGTCTCGGCCATCGTGTCCATCTGGCTCAAGCGCTGCGACGACCGGGCGCCGTACGAAGAGGTGCTGCGATCCGTGGCGGCGCACATCGACGGCTACGTGGTGACGGAGTCGCTCTACCACGACTACGGCGACACGGCGTTCAGCGGACCACGGGACTGGCCGGACGGGCAGCGGTCGCCGGCGGTGTTCACGTGCAGCTTCTTCCCCGTCAAGCGCGGCATGGCCTACGCCGACTGGATCGACTTCTGGCAGGGCACGATCTCGCCGATGTCCGCCGAGGTGCAACCGCGCATGCGCTACGTGCGCAACGCGGTCGCCCGTCCTGTCACCCCGGACGCGCCGGACTACGGCGGGATCGTCGAAGAGGCCTGGCCCAGCGGTGAGCACATCGTGGACCCGATGCTCTTCTACTGCGGCGACGGTGATGCCGAGAAGATGAACGCCAACATCACGCGCATGATCACCGACGTCGGCGCCTTCATCGATCTCGACGCGATGCGGAACAACACGATGAGCGAGTGGATCCTCCGGAGCCTGCCGACCTGATCGTCGAAGCGCAGGGGCC
>CAYUOL010000524.1:0-3138 GCA_964446345.1 uncultured Iamiaceae bacterium
ATGGCCTTGCAGGGATCGGCCTTGGCCGCTGTCGCCGTGGTCAGCGCCGCCAGCAACGTCAGGCCGATTACGATACGCATAGTCGTGTTCTCACTTCCGCTTCAGGCGCCAGGTCCGGTGACAATCGATGGCATTGATGATAGAGCTACGTCGTGAAATCGGCGGGATGCACGGACCGAGTCGGATTGTTTCCTGCATTCCTCGCTTGACGATAGTTCCCGAAAGTACGGTTTTTCGGGGTTTCCGGGAAAAGTCCAGCAATATCAAAAGCCAGCCGTTTTAGCGGGACGGCTGACGGTATATTGCGGCAAAAAATATTTTTAATGCCATGATTTCAAAGGGTTATCCCGCTCATTAATAATAGAGTGGGAGTGAAGGGTGCGGGATACTCTGGAGGGCACGAGAGGGGAATAGCGTAAGAAAAATAGAGGGTTACGGGATAGCTCGTTGATCATTTGCCCCTCATTGTCAATTCACAGGCTGATTTCATTAAACCGCTGATTTTCAGCAGAATTGACGCTCGTTAGGCCAAGGAGAGCCGGCCCATTTGACGGTCTTTTCGACGGCATTTGTGGGACGCCATTTCCGGGGTTTAGAAAAGACCGTCAGACGATGGTGGACATGTGACGGTCTTTTTCGACGCATCGATCCTCTAGTCGACTCGGTCGCTAAGCACATGCGTCAATTTCGCCGTCACTACGTGAGGAGGGGGCAGGCAAATGCCTAGGACCACGAGAGAGAAACATCCCTGCACACACTGCCTCAAGCCCACCACCAGACTTCATCCGATCTTGGACATTCCACTTTGCCGCCCCTGCCAAACTGCACGGAGCGACGCATACCGCTACATCACCAAAACCAGAGCGCTTCAAGAATATCGACTGAAGACGGGTGACATTGCGCCGCTCCGTTTCCACGAGGTCGATAATCCGCACTACAAGATTTCGTCTCCGATGCAGCTCTATCTGCTCAGTCAGATTGAGCAGATAGCAAATCGGAAATGGGGAAGTGAGGAGCCGTATATCGTCGCACTCGACGATTTCACTCCGCGATATCTAAGTTGGCTGGATGAAGATCCTGCGCGCATAAGCAGCCTCACCCCCGAGAAGTTTCAATATCTTATTGCGGACCGATTGGAGCAGTGGGGCTTAGCGGTACAATTGGTTGGTGGAGTCTATCGCAAAGATGGCGGCATCGACATCATTGCGTATCCGCGGGCTGGTGTTCCGTTCCTCGTCGCGGTTCAGGTGAAGCACCACCGCACTGCCAGGTCAACGTCAGTCGGCGGCGTCCGTGACTTTCACGGTTCGCTCACATCTGGCGGATTGCCATTCCATATCGGACTGATTGTTACGAACACAACTTTCTCCCCCGATGCTCAGTGGTTCGCAGAGCAAAATAGCAAACTCATCCGGTTGCGCGATCTTCGGGACCTGCGCCGATGGCTAAAGGACGACTACGAAAACGAATTCGAGTGGAGGGAAATACCGGCCAAGGTCAAACTGGCGCCAGGAGTAGAAATTGAGCTCCCACGGCAAGGACTGTTCGTGCCGAAAATGCCCAGATCGAACCGAATGAAATGAGGCCAGCGCGAGTTTAGGACTTGCTTTCACCCTCATCTGACACGCGGTCTTCAGGCGCAGGTGCAGCCGACGATTTGACCACTCCGCTCTTGCCCAGTGAGATTCCCCGTTTGCGTAGTTGGAAGAAGATCGGAGTACCCTTAAGGTACGGAAACTTGTTCGAATTGTGCATCGTCGTGCGATTATTTGAGCAGATGGTGGTGTACTCCTTGCCGAGAACGTCTGAATATGTTGCTGCTAGGGTATTCCTCACCGAAAGGAAACCGACACGCGTCGAGTGGCCTTTGGGGATGCTTGGTATGACGACTGCTTCCGACGCCTCGGTGATCTCAGAGCCGTTATCTCCTGCAACGACGACATTGATTGCGGGACCGCCTCCCGCGTTTTGCAGCGTCCACGAGGTTTCTTCCTCCGGATCGAATTCGCTATTGTAGAAGATCAGAAAGGGCCTGAGGCCCGAGCGGTACGCCCTCGTCGCGGCGTAGTACGAGACTGCCATCGCCAAAATGGATAGCCCTAGGGTGAATATCGGCAAAATCGACATCGCTGCGACCATGGACAGAACCCGACGGTCCAACCTACCCCAGATCGTGTGATCGAGCGACTGCGTCAGCTTTGGCCAGATCGGACATTGATTGACGACCTTGTTCGCCGCTTTGCAGCCTAACCTGTTCAAGATGGGACTGCCGGTTTCATTGCAAGTTGCAAAAAGTCGATCAATCGATACCGATAGTCGCTGAAATCGAGCGAATGGCGGTTCGTCGAAATTCGTGTTTGAAATCAAGAGCACGAATTTCTGACGGATCGGGAGACGGTCCTTCGTCGTGTGCAGAAGAAATTTGTGGCGATAATTCAACGCGTTACCACCACTTAGAACAATCGAGTGGGAGTGATAGGATGACGTAGGAAAGGGAGGACCCCTTGGCGACGACGAAGAAATTCAAGGTTGGCGACCACGTGAGCTGGAATTCCGAGGCGGGCCGCGTCTCCGGGAAGATCATCAAGGTCCACACGCGCGATTTCGATTACAAGGGGCATACCCATCACGCCTCTGAGGACGATCCACAGTACGAGATCAAAAGCGACAAGACGGACCATGTCGCCGCTCACAAGGGCAGCGCGCTCGACCGCACGTGAACACGACACATGTCGCTGCCCTTCTTCACCATCGGCCATTCCACCCGGACTCTCGAGGAGTTCGTCGATCTCCTGCAAGCGCCGCGCGTCGAGCGCGTCGTCGACGTCAGGAAGATGCCGATGTCGCGGACGAATCCGCAGTTCAACAAGGATACATTGCC
The DNA here is from genome assembly GCA_964446345.1 of uncultured Iamiaceae bacterium. Classification (GTDB taxonomy): domain Bacteria; phylum Actinomycetota; class Acidimicrobiia; order Acidimicrobiales; family Acidimicrobilacustridaceae; genus CAYUOL01. The sequence goes on from CAYUOL010000524.1 coordinate 2,882, forward strand.
GGACGCCCTGGCGGCCTTTCAGATGTCCTACGATCATGTTGCGGCGCTCGGCGGCCTACGCGGAAAGACCCGAAGCCTGCCGTCCGACGTCAACGCGTTCTGGGAAAACAGGAGCTTTCACAACTACGCCGACTACGCGCTGTCGGAGCAATTCCACGCCGGCCTCGAACGCCTGATCGCGGAAGGACGCGAAAGGCGCTGTGCGATCATGTGCTCGGAAGCGGTATGGTGGCGCTGCCATCGCCGCCTCATTGCCG
>CAYUOL010000525.1:0-3132 GCA_964446345.1 uncultured Iamiaceae bacterium
CAGCGGGGCGTGCTGACGCACGGCCATCTGCCCGAGAACGACAACCACGGCGGCGGCCCGGGCGACAAGTTCGTCGATGCCACGAAGCTGCCGAGCGGGCCGACCGACGGCACCGTCACCATCGCCGACTTCGCCTACGGGCCCGGCGACATCAGCGGCATCTACGACAACGTGCCGGCGATCAAGCCGGGTGAGACCCTCACGTTCGTCAACAAGGACGCCCCGATCAAGCCGTTCGGCGTGTGGCACACCGTCACGGCGTGCAAGGCGCCGTGCACCGGCAAGACGGGCGTCGCGTACCCGCTGGCCGACGCCGACGTGCAGTTCGACTCGGGTGAGCTCGGCGCCGTCGGCCCGCCGACCGCCGGTCGCCTCGACTGGACGCTGCCGACCGACATCCCCGCCGGCACCTACACGTACTTCTGCCGGATCCACCCCTCGATGCGCGGCGCCTTCCGCGTCGACAGCGGCGCCGCGGGCACCGGGAGCGCCGCCGCCGGCTCGTCCACGACGATCTCCTTCGACAAGTAGGCGACGCAACGCCCGTGTCGGGCCGGGGTGGCGATGCTCACTCGGTGATCGGGTAGGCGGGGAGCTCGACGACGGGAGCGTCCGCCGCGGGCGGATCGGTGACGGGCGGGTCGACCAGCGGCGGGAAGGTCAAGCGGACCGTCGTCCCGGTGCCGGGCGCCGTCACCAGCTCGACGTGGCCGCCGTGGTGCGTCACGACCGACTGGACGATCGCCAGCCCGAGCCCGGAGCCGCCCCGGTGCCGTGACCGCGACGGGTCGCCCCGGAAGAAGCGCTCGAACGCGTGGGCGGCGACCTCGGGCGGCATGCCCGGCCCGTCGTCGGCGATCTCGATGACCACGCCTCCGTCGGGTGCATGCGTGCCGCGGAGCTCGATCGATGCCTCGCCCGGGGTGTGGACGATCGCGTTCGTCACCACCGCCGCGACCACCTGGCGGACCCCGTGGTCGTCACCGCGCAGCACGAGCGGGTCCTCGGTCTGGACGGTGATCGTCCGGGCCGGCGCGACCACGGACGCATCGCTGGCGGCATCGCGCAGCACCTCCGCCGCGTCCACCACCCCCGCCTCGAGCGGACGGTGCTGATCGAGGCGCGCGAGCAGCAACAGGTCGTCGACGAGACCGATCATGCGTGTGGACTCGTGCGAGATGCGTCGCATGGCGTCGTCGAGCGACTCCCGATCGGGCAGGCCACCGCGCTGGTACAGGTCGACGTACCCGTGGATCGAGGTCAGCGGGGTGCGCAGCTCGTGCGATGCGTCGCCGACGAAGCGCCGCAGCCCGTCCTCCACCGCCTGGCGCTCGTCGAGCATCGTGTTCAACGCCGAGGCCATGCGTCCGGCCTCGGTCTTCGGGGGGTACTGCTCGACGCGACGGTCGCGCTCCCCTGCCCGGATCGCGTCGGCGGCCTCGGTCATCTTGTTGATCGGGGTCAGCCCGAGCCGCCACACCCAGAACCCGAGCAGGGCCATCAGGGCGACGACGCCGGCGTACACGAGGGCGAGGGTGACGACGAGCTCGTGGGTCGCCTGGTCGGCCTTGGCCAACGTGAGCCCGGTGACCGCGATGCGCCCCGAGCCTCCGATCGGTTGGGCGAGCAGCCGGTACTGCTGCGAGCCGTCGGTGGACACCGCTTGGAACGTGATGCGGCTCACCGACGCCTCGCGCGCCACCGCGACGTCGATGGTGGGTTCGGTCGAGGGCCCGAGGCCCGGAACCACCCACCGGCGCACCGTCCCGTCGGCGAGCACCTCCCCCACCCACAGGTTGGACAGCGCTCCGGTCTGGGCGTTCGCATCGCCCCCCTGCCCCCCGAACCCGCCGTTCTCGGGTCGGACGGGGAAGGTGCCCGGCGGCGCGGCGCTCGGGGTGGAGCCCCCGCCCGGCGTGAGCGTGAACGAGGTCGTCGGGGGCGTGGCCCCGTCCGGCGGCGCCGAGGGCACGGTCCCCGATGGGATCGGCGGGGCGGCGCCGGTGCCGCTGCGGGGACCTTCCGGGAAGCGATCGCGCCCGGGGAAGAAGGCGAGGCGCGTGACGGGGCCCTGGGACGCGCGCAGCTCGGCGTCGACCTGCTCGATCAGCACGCGCCGCTGGTTGACCACGATGAAGGTGCCTGTCGCGGCCAGCGCCACCAGCAGCATCGCGGCGGCGACCAGGAACCGAGATCGGAGGCTCACGTCGAGCTCACCCGCTCACGACACACGCGACGCAGGCTCGTGCGACCCCGTGGTGCGGGCGGAGCCCTCCCGGAGGCAGTAGCCGACGCCGCGCACCGTCTGGATGAGGGGCGGACGTCCGGCGTCGATCTTGCGGCGGAGGTAGCTGATGAACGTCTCGACGATGGTCGAGCCGCCGTCGAAGTCGTAGTCCCACACGTGGTCGAGGATCTGGGCCTTGGTCAAGACGCGTTCGGCGTTCAGCAACAGGTACCGGAGCAACTTGTACTCGGTCAGCGTGAGGTGCACGTCTTCGTCGCCGCGGCGCACGTGGTGCTGGTCCTCGTCCATCTCCAGGTCGGCGTAGCGCAGCACGTTGCCCGCGTCGTGGTGACCGGCGCGGCGCAGGACCACCCACACGCGGGCGATCAGCTCCTCGATCGCGAACGGCTTCACCACGTAGTCGTCGCCGCCGCCGGTCAGCCCGCGGATGCGATCGTCCTGCGCATCCCGGGCCGTCAGGAAGATCACCGGCTGGTCGTAGCCGTCACGCCGCAGGTGGTGGAGCACGTCGAAGCCGTCGAGATCGGGCAGCATGACGTCGAGCACGACGAGATCGATCGACCCGTCGGCCACGACCTGCAACGCTTCGCGCCCGGTTGCGGCGATCACGGTGCGGAAGCCCTCGAGCCGCAGCGCGGACGACACGAGGAACGAGATGTTGTCGTCGTCGTCCACCACGAGCACGGTGCGGTTCGGCTCGGCCACGTCCCAATGGTGGTCCACCAGGTCGAGGAGAACCTGGCAACCACTTGTGGATCAGCTGTGAACGGACGACCTGATCATCGAACGGCGAGGGGCCGCGGCGCGAGGTCGGGGCTCTGCGCCTCGAGCGCCCCGGGTCAATTGGCCGGTGGCGCCTGCCCGTCGGGAGGGAACTGCCCGTC
>CAYUOL010000526.1:0-3094 GCA_964446345.1 uncultured Iamiaceae bacterium
CGCATCACCACCGACGGCGCGGGTGCGCCGGGCAACGCCGGGCCGCCCTTCCTGCCCCAGATCTACACGTACGGTCACCGCAACCCGCAGGGCGTGTCGTTCCGGCCGTCGGACGGCGCCGCGTTCGAGGTGGAGCACGGCACCGGCTGCGACGACGAGGTCAACAAGCTGGTGCCCGGGGCCAACTACGGGTGGGATCCCGTGCCCGGCTACGACGAGTCCCAGCCGATGACCGACAAGACCAAGTTCCCCTCCGCCATCGATGCCGTGTGGAGCTCCGGGTGCCCGACGATCGCGCCCTCGGGGGCGACCTTCCTCAGCGGCAGCCAGTGGGGATCGTGGAACGACGCGCTCGCGATCGCGGTGCTCAAGGGCACCGAGCTGCGGATCATGAAGTGGTCCGCCGCGGAGGCGCAGCGCAGCGAGTGGATCCGCGTCGAGGACCAAGGCCGCCTGCGCGTCGCGGTCCAGGGCCCCGACGGCAACCTGTACATCGCGCAGGACGCGAACCCCGGATCGATCCTCAAGGTGGTGCCCACGCTCTGACCCGCTTCTCGCCGGCGTCAGCGGAAGTGGTCGGCCGCCGCCTGCACCTCCTGGACGAAGCGCTGCTGCTCGTCGCGGTCGCGGATGTGGAGGTTGTCGACGCCCGGCAACATGCCGACGGCGCCGTCGATCAGCTCGCGGAGGATGTCCGCGTGGCCCGCGTGCCGCTGCGTGTCCGCCGTGACGTGCACCATCACGTGGTGGAGGGTGACCGCGTCGTCGCCCCACCACCACACCGTGCCGGTGGCGTCCAGCGGGAGCTCCGTGATGGTCGCATCGGCGAAGAACCACGCGGCGCGGTACGCGGCGACGACGTCCTCGCGGGACTCCTCCGGCGTCGCCCAGAACTGCGCCGCACCGCTCACGAGGGGCACGCCGGCGGCTTCGCTGGCGCGCCCGAAGACCTCGCCGAAGTACCCGAGGTGCGTCGCCGTGCTGTGCTTCACCAGCCCGAGCAGGTTCGTACCGGTTGGAGTCAGAGGCCGTCGGATGTCGTGCTCGGCGAGGCCGTCGAGCTTCCACACCAACGTCTCGCGCGCGCCCTGGAGGTAGCTGAGCAGCTCGGCCTTCAGGGCGGCGTCCCCATCGGAGCTCGTCATCCCGGCATCCTCGCGCCTCGTTACGGGGTCGAGAGGCGAACGACCTTGACCGTCGCCACGACGCCCACCAGGAAGCTGGCGGCCACCAGGAGGAAGCCGGCGCCTACAGCGATGTAGGCGGACGTCAGGGGGTCGCCGGTGCCGTCCATCGACCGGTCGACCGTCACGGTGGTGGGCATGTCCTGATCGGCGCCTTCGGGGATAGTCACCTCGAGGCGATGCCGCCCGCGGGTGGTGACGTGGAAGATGGCCAACGCGTTGTCTTCGTGGCCGTAGCGGTGGCTCGGCACGAGCTCGACCGGCACGTCCTCTCCTCCGGGTCCTGTCACGGTGAACACGGGGTTCTGGTGCATGCCCGCGGCGTAGTTGCCGTCGGTTATCACGTATGTGCCGACGTCCGGAAGGCCGTAGCTCTCCCCCGGGACCGTGATCCGCCCGAAGTGACCGGTGCTCTGATCGATGCGCACGACTCCGCCGATGAAGAGCACGAAGCCGACGACGAACACGGCGATGCTCACGCCGAGGCCGGTGATCCACCGGCGGCGGCGCCGTTTCCGGGCGCGGCCCGGCGGCGAGCCGACCGCGGGTGGGCCAGGTGCATCCGGTGCCCCGGACCAGGCTTCGCCCGTCCACCACCGCACCGTGGACGGATCGACCGGATCGGGGTACCACCCCGGTGCCGCGCTCGGCGGACGCCACGGCCCCCCGCCCTCGCTCCCACCGGCCTCGACCTGCACGGGCGTAGCTTCCCACGCCGCCCGTCGCGTTGGGCCGGCGCCACCTGTTCTCGTCGCGCAGCCGCTCGACGACGGAGCGGTGATCCGCCGTCATGTCCCTGTTCGTGTCGTCACCCGCCGTGGACCGGCGCGCCGACGTCGGTCGCGTGCCGGCGTCAGCTCACGGGCGCCGCGTCGGTCCGAGCGGCACGTCGCGCCGCCCACGCGTCGGCGAGCAGCTCGTAGCTGCGGAGGCGGTCGTCGTGACCGTGCGCCATGGTCACGACCATGAGCTCGTCGGCACCCGTGCGCTCGACGAGGGCATCGAGCTGCTCGGTCACCTGCGCGGGGTCACCGATGACGCTCGACGCGATGCGGTCGGCGACGATCGCCCGGTCGGTCGGCGTGTACGGGTAGTCGGCGGCCTCCTGCGGCGTCGGCACCGGGCCGGGTCGACCGCTGCGCAGCAGCACGAACGAGAGGGCGGACGGGCCCGCCAGCCAGCGCGCCTCCTCCCCGGTGGGTGCGCACAGGACCGACACGGCGACCATCGTGTGCGGTCGATCGAGGCGGTCGGAGGGACGGAACGACTTCCGGTACTGCGCCAGAGCGGGCAGCGTGTTCGCCGCGCTGAAGTGGTGGGCGAAGGAGAACGGCAGCCCGAGCAGACCAGCCAGATGGGCGCTGTAGTCGCTCGATCCGAGCAACCAGAGATCGGGTGGGTAGCCGAGGGCCGGCACGGCGGTGATCGCGCGGTACGGGTGGTCGTCGGCGAACGTGCCGTTGAAGAAGCCCTGGAGCTGCACGACGTGCTGCGGGAACTCGTCGACCGACAACCCGTCGACCGAGCGGCGCAGCGCGCGGGCGGTCATCGGGTCGGTGCCCGGCGCCCGACCAATGCCGAGATCGACGCGACCGGGGTGCAGCGCCTCGAGCATCCCGAACTGCTCCGCGATCACGAGCGGCGTGTGGTTCGGCAACATCACGCCGCCCGACCCGATGCGGATCGTGTCGGTTCCGGCGCCGACGTGGGCGAGCAGCACGGCCGGCGACGAGCTGGCGATGCCCGGCATGTTGTGGTGCTCGGCCACCCAGTACCGAAGGAACCCGAGGCGCTCGGCGTGGCGGGCCAGGTCGAGCGCGTGGTCGAGCGCATCGGCGGGCGTCGAGCCCTTGGCGACAGGCGCGAGATCGAGGACGGAGAGGGGTGGCAGGGGCGCAGACATCCCTGGG
>CAYUOL010000527.1:0-3091 GCA_964446345.1 uncultured Iamiaceae bacterium
GCCCGCGCCCGCGGCTGCACCGGCGACGCCCGCGCCCGCGGCTGCACCGGCGACGCCCGCGCCCGCGGCTGCTGCAGCGACGCCCGCGGCGGCACCGGCTCCGGTCGCACCCCCGGCTCCGGTCGCACCCCCGGCTCCCGCCGCGCGGTCTGGCTCCGCCCCCTCACCGGCGCCCGCCGCACCGCTGGCCTCCGCCGCACCGGCGGTCGAGCCGACCACGCCCGCCGACGAGAGCCACCCCTACTTCGACCTGCCCTACGACAACTCGGACGAGCCGCTCGTGTCCGAGCCGCGAGGCGGGCGCCGCATCGCCGCGCGCGCCGCGGCCATCGTGTCGACGACCCCCTCCGACACCCGCCCCCCGCCCCCGTCCGCCGCGCCCGAAGCGCCGCCGGCCGTGTACGACCCGCTGCCGCCGCTGCCGATCGGCGAGGCCGCGGCCCCGCCGCCGATCACGGCGAAGCCGGCCAAGCCGGCCAAGCGCGGCAAGGCGAAGACGAGCGAGCCCGCCGCCGACGAGCCCGAGACGGTGCTCATCCCGCCGATCGTTCCCGGGGCGATCCCCTCCTACGGCGGCACGGTCACCTACGCCGCCTCGCCGGCGAAGAAGAAGGGCCCGGGCGCGTTGCAGATCGTCGCCATCACCATGGCCCTCGCCGCGGCCCTCCTCGTCGTCTACGTGGCGTTCACCAACTACTCGACGACGTCCGACGCGTCCGCTCGGGCGCGCAGCGAGGCGCAGGCCGACTCCAAGCGCCCGACCACGCTCGGGGCCTTCGACTTCCGCACGGCGACGACGATGGCGCCCGGGCAGGTCCCGCCGACCACCGTGGCCCCGGTGCCCCTGGCCTACAAGGCGGTCGACGGCTCGTACGCGATCACCTTCCCCGCCACGGCCCAGATCTCGCCGGTGAAGCTGCAGGGGCCGGGCGTCCCGTCGAGCTTCGAGGGCACGCGCACGTACGCCACCGTCGGCGACCGTGCCTTCGTGGTCGAGGCCCTCGAGGTGCCGGGCGCGAACCCCGCCACGCCGGCGGCCACGATCGCGGCCGCACAGGCGGCGTTCGGCAACGGCACGACCGTGCTCTCGAGCACGCCGACGACGGTGGCGGGCCGGCCGGCGAGCCTCGTCGAGGTGCAGACGGCCAACGGCTACTACGGCATCGCGACGATCGTTGCGTCGGGCACCAAGGCGTTCGTCGTCTACGAGGCGATGCCGATGGCGGCGAAGCCGGCCAGTGCCGCGGCCGCGACGGCCGCCGGCGAGTACCAGGCGTTCGTCAGCACGTTCGCCCCCGCCTGATCGGCCGCGCCGCACGCGCCCCCCTCGCCCCCCTCGCCCTCCGCTCGACGGACCTCCTCTTCGGTCGAGCGCTGCGGTGTCGACGCCGCACCGTCAGCGTTCCAGCGTCAGCGTTCCAGGGTCAGCGATCCAGGGTCTCGAGCAGCACCGTGACCACGCGGTCGATGTCGGTCGACGCGAGGTCGTTGTAGAAGGGCAGGCGCAGCAGGCGGCCGCTGATGTCATCCGTGACGGGGCAGGGTGGCCCGTCGGGGCAGAGCTCTCGACCCATCACCGAGGAGTGCAGCGGCACGTAGTGGAACGTCCCGAGGATCCCGGCCCGTCGCAGCCCGGTCAGCGCCCGGTCGCGCGTCGCCGTGTCGGCGAGCAGCACGTAGAACATGTGGTACGCCTGCTCGCGGTCCGGCGGCACCAGCGGCAGGCGGAACGCGAGGCGTTCGGCTTCCGGCGCCAGCAGGGCGTGGTAGCGGTCGTACACGGCCCGCCGCTTGGCCAGGATGGACTCGCGGGCCTCGAGCTGGCCGAGCAGGTACGCGGCGAGGATGTCGGCCAGGCCGAACGAGGAGCCACGATCGACCCAGCTGTACTTGTCGACCTGGCCGTGCTGGAACGCCCGCCGGTTGGTGCCCTTGTCGTAGAGCACGTGCGCGCGGTCGACGTCGGAGGCCCGGTTGAGGGCCAAGGCGCCGCCCTCTCCACACGTGAAGTTCTTCGTCTCGTGGAAGCTGAGGGTGGACATGCGCCCGAACGAGCCCAGCGGCTTGCCCTGCATCCGCCCGAACAGGCCGTGGGCGTTGTCCTCGATCACGTCGACCACCGGCCCGCGCGAGGCGGCGTCCTCGAGCACCGCTCCCAGGCCTGCGAGATCGCAGCCGACGCCCGCGTAGTGCACGGGCACCACGGCGCGGACCGCGGGGTCGAGGCGTTCGGCCACGCTCTGCGGATCGATGCCGAGCGTGTCGGGCTCGATGTCGGCGAACACGAGCCGCGCCCCCTCCCGGGCGAACGCGAGCGCGGTGGTGACGAAGGTGAACGACGGCACGACGACCGCGTCGCCCGGCTGCAGCTGCAGCAGCATCGCCGAGAGCTCGAGCGCCGAGGTGCACGACGTCGTGAGCAGCACGTCGGCGGCGTCGAGCTCGTCGCGGAGCAACGTGACCACGTCGGCGCTGAACGGGCCCTTGGCCGAGCTGTGCCCGCCGCGGACCGCGGCTTCGAGGTAGCTGAGCTCCTTCCCCTCGATCGAGGGGTGGTTGAACGGGATCGTCACCTCGGGCAGCCCGGCGTCTTCCTCCACGGCGCGACGGTACCGCGGCGATCCGGCGACGGGCTCCGCTCCCGGGGGTCGTCGCCGGTGGCGGGCCCCGGCGGCGTCCTCCCCTGCTTCAAATTCGGAATAGTGGGACGACGGCGCGCCTTGGGGTAGGGGCGAGGTCATCCCGGAGACCACCTGCCGGGGTCGACCGCCCGAGCCGCAGGCAGGCACGAGGAACAGCGGACGAGGAGCTGGCATGAAGGTCGAGATCTGGTCGGACGTCGTGTGCCCGTGGTGCTACATCGGCAAGCGCCGGTTCGAGGAAGCGCTGAGCCGCTTCGCCCACCGGGACGAGGTCGAGGTGCAGTGGCGGGCGTTCGAGCTCGATCCCTCGGCGCCGGCCCGGCGCCCGGGCCCGGACGTGGAGCGCCTGGCACAGAAGTACGAGATGACGATCGACCAGGCGCAGGCGGCGCAGGATCGTGTCGCCCGCTTGGCCGACGACGAGGGCCTGACCTTCGACTTCTCGATCT
>CAYUOL010000528.1:0-3061 GCA_964446345.1 uncultured Iamiaceae bacterium
CCTCGCGCTGCTGCTCGAGGCGCTTGGCCATCTGCTTGATGAGGTCGTCCCCCGCCACGCGCCCCAGCAGCTAGTTCACGTTGCGCACGCGATCGAGGTCGATCAGCAGCACGACGACCGAGGTGCCGTTGTCGGCCGCGAGCGCCGTGCCGAGCCGGTCGAGCAGCCGCACCCGCCCGGGCAGGTCGGTGAGCTGGTCGGTGAGCGCCTTCGAGGCCAGCGCGCTCACCGCGGCCACCCGCTCGGTGACGTCGCGGGCGTTGAGCACGATGCCGTTGATCGCCGGGTTCTCGGTGAGGTCGGTCACGACCACCTCGAGGTGGCGCCAGCCGCCGCCCGAGGCCTGCATGCGCAGCTCGACCGGCGCCCCGATGCCCTGCTCGTCGGGGCGGGCGAGGCTGAGCAGGTCGTCGGGCCGATCGTCGGGATGGATCAGGTCGATGAGCTGCGTGCCGGTGAGACCACCGTCGGCCGGCGCCAGGATGCGCGTCGCCGCCGGGCTGGCGTACTCCACGCGACCATCGGCCGTGAGCACGGCGATGATGTCGGCGGCGTTCTCGACCAGGGCCTCGAAGCGCGAATCGGTGACGAGCGCGCCGCTGTCGAGGCCCTTGATCTCGGAGAGGTCACGCGCCACCAGCGAGACGGCTTCGATCTCGCCCCGCCGGTCGCGATGAGCCACGATCACCGCGGACACGGGCATCGACTCGTCCTCACCGGTGAGGAACGTGAGGACGCCGCGCCACCGACCGAACTTCACCAGGGCCGGCAGCACCTTGACCTCGTAGTGGCCCTTCGACCACTCGTCGAGCAGCTCGACGAACCAGATCTTGTCGGACTCGCGGATCGGGATGACCGTCACGAAGGCGTCGTTCGCCCAGAGGGCCTCGTGGCCGACGGACGCGAAGATGGCAACGAGGTCAGGGGTCTCCACGAGCGTGTCGGTGAGGATGCTCACCACATCGGTCTCGCCCTCTCCGGCGGGGTCGCCGCCGCCCTCTCCCGTGGCCTGGTCGGGATCGAGGAGCTGCACGAGGGGCCCGCCCTCCCCGTAGACGATCTCGAACTCGAGGAGCAGGAGCTCGTCTTCGACGCTGGCGCGGACCTCGAGGGTCTTGCGGAACCCGGGACGATCACGAGCGATGTTGGCCATGGCCATCAACGCGTTCTGATCGTCTTCGATCACCCCGACCGCGATCGCCTCGGCCAGGATCTCGGAGCGCGACGCGTGCCCGGCGGCGACGGTGGGTCGTGCCGCAGCTTGGTTCAACCGCCGGTTCCACGAGGTCACGCTCGAGCTTCCTCCGACTCTTCCCTGTTCGCCGCCCGGGTGCTCCCGACCAGCGTTGCGACCGACGAACTGCGCCCACGTGCACCCATCGAGCGGGTTGCCAGGAGCGCGGCGTCGTCGCTGCTGGTTGCGCTGGATGGATCCTCTCCGAGTCCTCCGCGCGCCGTCGGTCGCAAAGGGGGTCGCCCTACCTTCTTCCGCCTTGCTCCCCCGACACGCATCGGGCCCACAGCGTGCCACATGCGGGGCCACGCGCGCGCCGGCGCGTTACCTTGCGGCCATGCCGTTGCCGCCGTTCCTCCATCCGTTCGCGCGCCCGGGAGCCGACGCCGCGACCTTCCTCTCGATCACCCGCGGCGAGGGCGCCGCCGTGTTCGATGCGGCGGGCCGGCGCTACGTGGACGGGCTCGCGAGCCTCTGGTACTGCCAGGTGGGTCACGGGCGCGCAGAGATCACCGAGGCCGTCGCCGACCAGCTCGGCGCGCTCGACACGTTCCACTGCTTCGAGCGCTTCACGAACGAACCGGCCGACGCCCTCGCGGCGCGCCTCGTCGCGCTCTCCCCCATCGCCGACGCGCGGGTCTTCTTCACGGACTCCGGCTCCGAGGCCGTCGACAGCGCGATCAAGCTGGCCCGCCTGGCCTTCGCACGGCAGGGCGAGCCCGACCGCCACCTCGTGGTCGGCCGCCGCCACGCCTACCACGGTGTCACCTACGGCGGGCTCTCGGTGATGGGCCTCCCGGCCAACGCCGAAGGCTGGGGGCCCCTGCTCGGGGGAACGCACCCCCAGGGCATCGAGCACGACGAGCTCACGGCGGCGCGCGAGCTCTTCGATCGCGCCGGGTCGCAGATCGCGGCGGTGATCGCCGAGCCCGTCATCGCCGCGGGTGGGGTGCGCACGCCCGAGCCGGGCTACCTGCAGGGCCTGCGCGCGCTGTGCGACGAGCACGGCGCGCTGCTGATCCTCGACGAGGTGGTGTGCGGGTTCGGCCGGCTCGGCGCGTGGTGGGGGGCCGACGTCTTCGACGTGCGGGCCGACCTGATCACCTTTGCGGAGGGCGTGACGTCGGGGTACCTGCCCCTCGGCGGGGTGCTGGTCGGCCCGGCCGTGCGGGGGCCGCTCGAAGCCGACCCGGAGTTCGTCCTGCGCACCGGGCACACCTACTCGGGCCACCCCACGGCGTGTCGCGCCGCGCTCGTCAACATCGACATCATCGAGGCCGAGGACCTCGCCCGCCGCGCCGTCGACACGATCGGCCCGTTCTTCGCGACGGAGCTCGCCGCGCTGCGCGACGACGGGCTCGTCGCCGAGGTGCGGGGCATGGCCGGCATCTGGGCGGTCGACCTCCACGACGGCGTGTCCCCGCTGGCCGTGCGGGACGACATGCTCGAGCGCGGGGTGATCGTGCGGCCGATCGGCACGTCGACGTTGGCCATGTGCCCGCCGCTCGTCATCGACGACGACGACCTCGCACGGATGGGCGCGGCGCTGCGCGACTCGATCCCACCGCCGGGGTCCTCTCCCCGGGGGTGACATGACGGCTGCCGACCGTGGGAATGGAAGGGCGACCCTGCGCACCCCGCTCCCAGGAGGCTCATCGTGTACATCGGACTCGGAACCCTCGTCTTCATCCTGGTGGTCCTCGCGATCATCTACCTCGCCCGCCGGGCGTAGGCCGACCGCCGCCGGCGAGCCGTGGGCTGGGCGGTCTGGCCCAGCACCTCGGTGCGCACACGCATCGCGCCGCACCGCCGTCGCGGTGACCCCGC
>CAYUOL010000529.1:0-3036 GCA_964446345.1 uncultured Iamiaceae bacterium
GAATCCGCAGGCAGTGGTTCGCAAAGCGCAAATCGATCATGGCGATCCTCAAGGAGGTGATGACCAACGAGGCGTCGGTACTGCTCGACTCCGATGCCGCCAACAAGGCGCTCGACGCCGACCAGGCGCTCCAGGAGCTGGGCTCGGATGCCGTGGCCCAGGCCTATGTCACCGCGACGGTGACGGTATGGGACGACGATCCGGCCATCGCCGCCGAGCGGCTTGCGCTGGTCGAGAAGACCATCCAGGGCCGTGACTTCACCTGCATGCGCGAGACCCTGAACGCGATCGAAGCCTGGCTCGGCAGCCTGCCGGGGCATGTCTACGCCAATGTGCGCCAGCCACCGATCTCGACCCTCAACCTCGCCCACATGATGCCGTTCTCTGCAGTGTGGGCCGGACCGGAACGGGACGAGCATCTTGATGGCCCACCACTGTTCTTTGCCCGAACGGAAGGGACCACTCCCTTCCGCTTCTCCCTTCATGTCGGCGACGTCGGCCATGCGCTGGTGGTGGGTCCAACCGGCGCTGGCAAGAGCGTGCTGCTGGCGCTGATGGCGCTGCAGTTCCGGCGCTATCCGCAGGCGCAGGTCTTCGCCTTCGACTTCGGCGGATCGATCCGGGCGGCCGCCCTCGCCATGGGCGGCGACTGGCACGACCTCGGCGGCGCGCTCGCCGGCGACGACGGATCGGCGGTCGCCCTGCAGCCGCTCGCCCGTATCGATGATGCCGGCGAGCGTGCGTGGGCGGCCGAATGGATCGCGACGCTGTTCGCCTGCGAGTCTGTCACCGTCACGCCGGACTTGAAGGAGCATCTATGGTCTGCTCTCACTTCGCTCGCCTCCGCGCCAGTGACGGAGCGGACGCTGACTGGCCTTTCGGTGCTATTGCAGTCCGGCGCACTGAAGCAGGCCCTGCAGCCCTATACCGTCGGCGGTCCATGGGGCCGTCTGCTCGACGCCGAGACCGAGCACCTGGGTGGTGCCGAGGTGCAGGCCTTCGAGACCGAAGGGCTGATCGGCAGTGGCGCAGCACCCGCCGTCCTTTCCTACCTCTTCCATCGCATCGAGGATCGCTTCGACGGCCGTCCCACCCTGGTCATCGTCGACGAAGGCTGGCTCGCTCTCGACGATCAAGGTTTTGCCGGCCAGCTCCGCGAATGGCTGAAGACGCTGCGCAAGAAGAATGCGTCCGTCCTGTTTGCCACACAGTCGCTGGCCGATATCGATGGCAGCGCGATCGCGCCGGCCATCATCGAGAGCTGCCCGACCCGCCTGTTCCTTCCCAACGAGCGGGCGCTCGAGCCGCAGATCGCCGCGATCTACCGGCGCTTCGGGCTGAACGACCGGCAGATCGAGATCCTGAGCCGCGCGACGCCCAAGCGCGACTACTACTGTCAGTCACGCCGCGGCAACCGCCTGTTCGAACTCGGCTTGTCGGATGTGGCGCTGGCCTTCACCGCCGCCTCTTCCAAGACCGACCAGGCCGCCATCGCCGGCACGCTCGCCCAGGACTGTCCCGACGGCTTCGCTGCGGCCTGGCTGCGCCACAAGGGACTCGACTGGGCGGCCAACCTTCTCATAACGACCAAGGAGACTTCCGATGACCGTTGACCGTCTTCGCACCCTGCTGGCCAGCGGCTTGATCGCGGCCAGTTTCGCGACCAGCGCTCCGGCGCGGGCGCAGATGACCGTGTTCGATCCCAGCAACTACAGCCAGAACGTGCTGACGGCGGCGCGCACGCTGCAGCAGGTCAACAACGGCATCCAGAGCCTGCAGAACGAGGCGATGTCCCTCCTCAACCAGGCCCGCAATCTCACCAGCCTGCCGTATTCGTCATTGGCGCAGCTTCAACAATCGATCGGACAGACGCAGCAGCTGCTCGGCCAGGCGCAGCGCATCGCCTACGACGTCACCTCGATCGACCAGACTTTCAGCCGCAGCTATCCGCAGAGCTTCAGCTCCTCGACGTCTTCGCCGCAGCTGCTCGCCGACGCCCAGGCCCGTTGGCAGAACTCGCTGGCCGGCTTCCAGGACGCGATGCGCGTGCAGGCCGGAGTGGTTGGGAATCTCGAGCGCACGCGCGCGGAGATCGATAGCCTGGTGTCATCGAGCCAGTCCGCGACGGGCGCGCTGCAGGCGGCCCAGTCCGGCAACCAGCTCGTTGCGCTCCAGACCAACCAGCTCGCCGACCTGACCGCCGTGATGACCTCGATCGCGCGCGCCCAGAGCCTGGAAAGCGCCCGCGCCGTGGCAGGCCAGGCGCAGGCCCGCGAGCAGCTGCAGCGCTTCCTCGATTACGGGCCGGGCTACCAGCCCCAGACCGCGCGCATGTTCCGCTGACACGGAGCCGGCACGCCATGGGCGGTACGGGCGTTATCGATCGCTTCCTGGGCATCTTCACCCAGTACGTCGATTCGGGCTTCGGCCTAATCCAGGGCGACGTCCAATGGCTGGCCGGCGTGCTGATCGCGATCGACGTCACCCTGGCCGGCCTGTTCTGGGCGTTCTCGCCCGACGAGGAGGTGCTCGCCCGCCTGATCCGCAAGACCCTCTATGTCGGCGTCTTCGCCTTCATCCTCGGCAACTACAACAACCTCGCCTCGATCGTCTACAACTCCTTCGCCGGCCTCGGCCTGCTGGCCGGCGGCAACACCATCAGCGCCGCCCAGCTCCTTCAGCCCGGACGGCTGGCTCAGGTCGGCATCGATGCCGGCAAGCCGATCCTCAGTTCGATCTCCGGCCTGATGGGCTTCACCAGCTTCTTCGACAACTTCATCCAGATCGTGATCCTGCTGATCGCCTGGCTGATTGTCGTCATCAGCTTCTTCATCATGGCGATCCAGCTCTTCGTCGGCCTGATCGAGTTCAAGCTGACGACCTTGGCCGGTTTCGTCCTGGTCCCCTTCGGCCTGTTCGGCCGCACTGCCTTCCTCGCCGAGAAGGTGCTGGGCAACGTGTTCTCCAGCGGCGTGAAGGTGCTCGTTCTCGCCGTGATCGTCGGCATCGGCTCGACGATCTTCGGCCAGTTCACCA
>CAYUOL010000530.1:0-3028 GCA_964446345.1 uncultured Iamiaceae bacterium
CGCCGCTATCCACCTCGCCGCCGCTGTCGATTGGCTCAATTGAGGACAGGCCCTAGTGTGGCAAGCGCACGGGGGAGCGAATGACAAGAAGCACTAGCTGTACGAAGACCATAGTATGATATCAGGTACCGATATACTTGTTCGATCGATGTCGCGGCTCACTGTGACTGACAGGCACGACAATAAGTGGAACTACCATAGCCGAAGTGATCATCACTCCAAGGTCGCATGCTGGGCCATTGTCTTTGATCTTCTTAGAACGTCGAAGTTGTTTCGTGACCACGTCGCTGCGGGGCGGGTGGGATTCGGCATCAATCACGAGATGCGAGATTTCCGCAACGATCGAAAAAAAGATCTCGACTTGGTGATTAGCATCCCCTCGACGCACAGTGCGCCACCCAAGAGAACGCTGGCGACCCTTGCCGATCACTATCAGGTCGACCTCAGTGCGGCTGAACGCGAGGAGCTTAAAGGTTTGCCGCCGCTTCTAGAACAGCCTGTAGGCACCGTCCTGATCGCATTGGAGGCGAAGGCCTGCATGACAGCGCATCAACGCGCATTGCCACGCCTCTACGACGAATTGAACTCCAGCCATCAAACTGTCCATGGTTCGCACGATCAGGCGATTGCAGCAGGCTTTGTCATGATCAACGCTGCAACCAAATTCCTCAGTCCAGACTTGAACAAGAAGAATAGAATTTCCGACCCGCAATGGAGCACTCACAGTCAGCCAAAATCAGTCAACATTACGATGGATAAACTAAAGCAGCTTCCTCGGCGTTCGAAGATGGGGACCGAAGGTTACGACGCGCTTAGCATCGTGGTCATCGATTGCATGAACGATGGATCTCCCGTAAAACTGATTTCGACCGCGCCAGCGCCTCAGCCGCAAGACACTTATAACTACACGACTATGATCGATCGTCTAAGTGGCCTCTATGGAACGCGATTCTCTCAACTTTGAAAGCCGTGTCTCGAGTGCCAAAGGATGCGCTGTCTGGCATTGCCACACCACGAGAACTCGAAACCCCAAGGAACGAAGCTCTTTTATCTTGCGAGTGTCTCGGGAGCGATTCGCCGCAAACTTCGTCTTCCAAAAACTCGCATTTCGCCGTGGCATGGTTGCGAGTCGGCAACTGGTATGATTGTGCCAGAAACACCCGTTAGTGAATATCGCCCATCGATTGCGTTTATTCGCCAAATCCGGTGACCCTGGAAGTGATTTTACATTGAGCCGATAATGAAGACCTGTTTTGCGCGCAATCTCGGCAACAATGAGCTCCGGTCGAGTGCCTCGTTGGCGAACGCGACGCATTAATTCGCTTCGCTTCGGGTCCGTCCTCAGTCGGTGTCTTGGCATTGCCTATTCGGCCGCAATTAGTGCAGCAGCCGATGCGACGGACGGATGAGAAGCAGAAGCCGCACGCATCGTTTCCAAATGTGACCGAACGGCTGAAAGAAATCCCGGCGCAAAGCGGAGTGATGATGCCTCGGCTCGCGACAAGAATCCCGACGTTGCGCGGATCGACAGAGAAGTGCCAGAATACTTGAGAAACTGATGAAGATGAGGACGACGCTTCCATACGGGAAAGCCCCCGATATCTACGATATACCGCCTCGAACCATCAAATCGCGCAGATCGCGGAAATCGCTTTATACTTGCATCCCACGATTGATCGCGTTGCTTATCATGGACACTCGGTTTGAGTAGTCGACCGCCGAGCCATTGCGCAACAGGCACCGTGACGGCATTTCCGATCAACGACCACCTCAAGCGCTCAGGTGCGGATTTCGTCCATCCTTCTGGAAAGCCCTGAAGACGCTCCGCATCTCGAATGTCAGGTTTGATGATTTGGCCCGTTGGCATAAGGATTGCCGGAGGAGAGGGGATCCCAATAGTCGATCCGTTCTTGAGCGTGGGAATAGCGTCAGTAGCCCAACCCAGACCTCGTGTGCCTTCGGTCCAGTAGAAGCCATGGGCATGAGTTTCAAGCTTAGTTTCAGCTCTCGGAGGAACGACATCGTCACCAAACAAGACATTTTCTGGTTCCAAATCGCCACAGCTCGCGACAAAGTAAACGCGTTCCCTGCGTTGCGGTAGGAATGCTAGAGAATTCACGGTCCTATAGGCCCACCGGTAGTCGCGCTCTTCAAAAGCCCTGGTTAGCCGATGCATTGCCGCACCTCGATCGAGGGTGAGCATGAAAGAGACATTTTCCAGGACGATAGTCTTGACCCGCTGCTTGTCGAGAAGCCGGAACACATGGTCGACGAGCCCGGAGCGCTTACCTCCGATGCCTGCCGTCAGTCCTGCTTGAGAGAGGTCTTGGCAGGGAAAGCCCGCAGTCAGCAGCTCCGTCGAACTAGGTAAATATCTCAGGCTTGCCACATCACGCTCGTTAGGAATGCTCCCGAAGCGCTGGTTCAGAACAGAAACTGCTGGATCCCAGATTTCACACGTCATCAACGACTCGTGCCCAGCACGATTGAGGCCGAGCTCGAGCCCACCGATTCCAGCAAAGAGCGCACTGATCTTCATGACGTCGAATCTACCATAACATGTTAAGTCTAAAACTATGTCGAACTCTCAATGACGGCACATCCGTGGATAACGCAGAGTCTTGCATGCCCAAGGGAGGAGACAAAATTCTTGGAGCAAGCTTAGCAGGTGGAAGGGAGCATAGAAAAGCAATTCAAGGTTGTTTATTGGCCAACTACATCATGTACTGGGACGCGCACCCGGCTCACACCCCCGCCTGCTGGCGCTGGCGGCGCAGGTGTGGCGGCATCTCCTCGTAGACGCCCTCGAACATGTCGCGCGCGGAGGGGTGCGGGCCGGTGTGCAGCGTGCCGTGCGTCTCGGCCTCCTTCTGGACGGCGATGACCGAGGACAGGATCTCCGCCTCCGCCTGCGCGTGGCGCTCTTCCGACCACGCACCCTGGCGGATCAGGTGCTGCTTCAGCCGCAGCACCGGATCGCCCAGCGGCCAGGCGTCGGACTCGGTCTTGGGCCGGTAGGCGCTCGGAT
>CAYUOL010000531.1:0-2958 GCA_964446345.1 uncultured Iamiaceae bacterium
CTACCGGCGCTCCGATGCGGTGACCGTCCTGTCCGACGAGCTGGCCGACAACGTGCGCGCCAAGATCACGCGGGGCCTTTCGGGGGCCGCGGCGGCCCACGAGGCGGCCAAGGTGCGCGTGATCCCGAACTTCGTGGACACCCGGGCCATCCGGCCCCGCCCGGCCGACAACGCGTACCGCGCCGAGCACGGCCTCACGGGCAAGCGGGTGGTGATGTACGCGGGCAACGTCGGGTTGTCGCAGTCGCTCGACCTCGTGCTCGACGCCGCGGCCGCGCTGGCCACCGAGCCGGACGTCGCGTTCGTGATCAACGGCGGAGGTTCGGCGCGCCTCGACCTCATGCGGCGGGGGGCGGGGTTGGACAACCTCCACTTCGTCGATATGCAGCCGAAGGACCGGCTGCCCGAGGTGCTCGCCGCCGGCGACCTCCACGTGGTGCCGCTCAAGCGCGGCCTGGCCTGGTCGAGCGTGCCCTCGAAGCTCTACTCGATCCTCGCGGCGGGCCGTCCGATCGTGGCCAGCGTCGACCCGGGCACCGAGGTGGCGCGGACCATCGAACGGGCGGGGGCCGGCGTCTCGGTCCCGCCCGACGACGCCGAGTCGTTCACCAAGGCCATCCGCCGGCTGCTCGACGACGCGGACGCGCGCGACCGCATGGGCGCGGCGGGTCGGGCGTTCGTGGAGGGGTGGGCCTCGCCGGCGGCGGTGGCCGAGGCGTACGAGGCCCTCTTCGACGAGCTGCGCCGGGGTCGCTGACCCTCGGTGGCGTGCCCGCCGCAGGGCGCGGCGCCACGGTCCGCCCGGCGGCGGGGGAGGAGGACGGCGCGCCGGGGGCGGTTACCCATCGCGACCGGGCCCGAGTAGCGTGGGCGCCCGATATGGGTAAAGCATCTTCCGCCAAGAAGGTCGCCCGCGCTGCCCGCGCCGGTGGCAAGACATCCAAGCGAGAACGACCGAAGCTGGCCTTCCCGGCCGCCGTCTTCGCCGTGATCGTGCTCGGATCGCTGCTCGTGGTGTTCGGTCGCACGTCGCGCTCGAACTCGGCGGCCGCCGACGTGGCACCGGTCCTGAACAAGGACCACTGGCACGCGGCGTACGGCATCTACGTGTGCGACAAGTTCAACAGCCCGCTCGTCGACGTGCCCAACAAGCCCGACACCAACGGCATCCACACCCACGGCGAGGGCGTGATGCACATCCACCCCTTCACCAGTGCGGCGTCGGGCAACAAGGCCAAGCTCAAGGTGTTCGCGGAGCAGGTCGGCCTCAAGTTCACCGACGACAGCGTGACGCTGCCCGACGGCACCGTCTACAAGAACGGCGACTTCAAGTGCGGCGACAAGCCCGCGAAGGTGTCGATCTGGCGCTGGAACGTCGACGACCCGAGCAAGCCCACCGAGGTGTTCGAGTCCGGCTTCAACGACATCCACTTCCGGGGCGACCGCGATGCGTACACGATCGCCATCCTCCCCGAGGGCTCCGATGTCGTCCCGCCGAAGCCCGACAGCGTCCCCGAGCTCGACAAGCTGACCGACGTCGATCAGCCGAACACGCAGACCCCGGTGACGGTGCCGCCGGGCGTCACGATCCCGGGCCAGACGGACCCCTCCGGTGCGACGGCGACCCCCGTTGCCGGGGTCCCGCCGGTGACCGACGCCAGCGGTGCGCCGGTGACCACGGCGCCCGGCGCGCCCACGACTGCCGCGGCAACGCCGACGACCGCCGCGACGCCCACGACTGCCGCCGCCGCCCCGACCTCGGCCGCGAAGTGAAGGCGGTCGTCCTCGTCGGCGGGTTCGGCACCCGCCTCCGCCCCCTCACCCTGGGCGTCCCGAAGCAGATGCTGCCGGTCGTGGATCGTCCGATGATCGAGCGGGTCGTGGCCGGTCTCGGGGCCAACGGCGTGACCGACGCCGTGCTGTCGCTCGGCTACAAGCCCGACGCCTTCATGCAGGCCTACCCCGACGGCACGTGCGCGGGGGTGGCGCTGCACTACGCCGTCGAGCCCGAGCCGCTCGACACCGCGGGCGCCGTGCGCTTCGCGGCCCTCGACGCCGGGATCGACGACCGCTTCATCGTCGTCAACGGCGACGTCCTCACCGACGTCGACGTCGGTGCGCTGTGGGCGTTCCACGACAAGCAGGGGGCGGAGGGCACGATCTCGCTCACGCCCGTCGACGACCCGTCCCGCTACGGCGTCGTGCCGATCGATGCCGACGGCCGCGTCGAGGCCTTCATCGAGAAGCCGCCGGCCGACGAGGCACCGTCCAACTGGATCAACGCGGGCACCTACGTGCTCGAGCCGTCCGTCATCGCCCGCATCCCCGACGGCCGCAAGGTGTCGATCGAGCGCGAGACGTTCCCGGCCATGGTCGCCGACGGCACGCTCTTCGCGCTCCAGTCCGACGAGTACTGGGTCGACGCGGGCACGCCCGCCACGTACCTGCAGGTGCAGCTCGACCTCGTCAACGGGGTGCGCGGCCGCGAGGTCGCCGTGTCCCCCTCGGCCACGGTCGCCGGCGACGCCGCGGTCACCGAGTCGGTGGTGATGCAGGGCGCCGTGATCGAAGCCGGGGCGTCGATCGAGCGATCGGCGATCCTGCCGGGCGCCCGCGTCGGGGCCCGGGCGCGGATCGTGGGCTCGATCGTCGGCACCGGGTCGTCGATCGGCGATGGCGCGGTGCTCGACGACCTGACCGTCATCGGTGATCAGGTCACCATCGAGGCCGGCGCCTCGTTGCACGGCGCGCGGGTGCCCGAGAACCCCTCGGCGTAGGAGCCTGGTGTCGAACGGGGTGGACGCCAGCGCGGCGAGGCGCCCGCCAGGCACGGACGCAGTGGTTCGCCGCTCCTCGTGCCGGAACGGCGACCTTCGAGGACGCAGCGTGGCGGGATGCGTCGCCGTCCTGGCGCCGCCACGTTCGGCACCAGCCTCCTGATGGTCATGCGCGGCTGCC
>CAYUOL010000532.1:0-2955 GCA_964446345.1 uncultured Iamiaceae bacterium
GATCGTCGTCCGCCCGACCACCACGACCGTCACCACCTCGCTCGACCCGATGGTGACCGGCCAGCCCGCGACGTTGACGGCGACCGTCACGGCGAGCGCCTCCGCCGCCGGCGGCCCGAGCGGGGTCGTCACGTTCAAGGAGGGCACGACCGTCCTCGGGGTGGGCGCCTGGTGGTTCGGCACGTACTCGATGCGCCTGCCCGAGCTCCCCGCCGGCGACCACGTCCTCACCGCGGTCTTCGCCGGGGACACGACCTTCGGTCCGAGCTCGGCTTCGTTGACCCAGCGCGTGCGCGTCACGACGGCGATCGACGTCGCCGCCTCCCCGGCTCCGTCCACCACGACGCAGACCGTGACGGTGACCGCCAGCGTCCGGTCGGTCGTCGCCGGCGGCGCGACCCCCACCGGTTCCGTCACGATCACCGAGGGCACCACGGTCCTGGCGACGGCGGCCCTCGCGCAGGGTCGCGCGGTCGCCTCCCTCACCGGCCTCGGCGCCGGAGACCACGTCCTCGCGCTGCGCTACGCCGGCGACGGGGCCAACGCCGCCAGCACCGCGACGACGACCCTGGTCGTGCGCATCGCCTCGACCCTGACGGTCACCGCGTCGCAGAGCCCGTCGGTGCCGGGCCAGCCCGTCACCTTCACCGCGGCCGTGCTCCCGAAGGCGGCGGGTGGTCCGGTTGCGACGGGATCGGTCACGATCATGGCCGGTGTCACCAACGCGGGCACCGCGACGCTGGCCAACGGCGTCGCCACGGTGACGCTGCCGGCGTTGGAGGCGGGCGACCACGTCGTCACGGTTACCTACACCGGCGACACCACGTTCCGGGCGGCCACGACGAGCATCGCCCACGTGGCCGGTTCGCCGACGCCGACGAGCACCGAGCCCGGGCCGCTGGTCGTCACCGCGCCCCCGACCAGCTACCGCCCGCTCACGGCGGATCCGGCATCGCCCGCGGCGAAGCACGGCGGCGACGGCGGCAACCAGATCCGCCTCCCGTCGGACGGCAACCTCCTGTGGGCCGCCAGCGACGTCGGCGGCGTCGACAGCAACGGCATCCCCTTCCTCGTGAACAACGTGGTGTCGGTGTCGTCGCCGGCCAACCCGCTGGTGCAGCGCCAGCCCCTCAGCCCGACCGGCGTCCCGTTCCAGCTGATCAAGCCTTCGTCGAACGGACCGTGCACCACGCCGGGCTCGGCCCGTGTGTTCTGGAACGCAGGCATGGTCGCGATCCCGCAGGCCGGGTGGGACAAGGTGCTCATCTGGTTCCAGGCGTACTGCCTGCAGCCGGACATGACCCTCGTGCCGACATCCATCGGCCTCGCGCAGCTCGACTACACGCCGGCCATGGCGAACGACATGGTCCACCCGTGGTCCGATCACGTCCGCATCCTCACGGAGGACCTGTACGGCACGCCCCTCGGCCTGCAGCAGCCCGAGCTGGGTCCCGACGGCAACATCTACGTGTACCGCTGCGACGCCAACGGCACGAACCCCGGCGCGGCGGACCTGCTCGGATGCAAGGTCGCGCGGGTGGCGCCCCTCGATGCCGCCGACGCCACGAAGTACCGGTACTGGTCGGGGACCGGGTGGACGGCGACGACGCCGGCGGCGGCGGCGTACATGAGCCTCGCCGACGTGGCGTCTCCGGCGCGCATGCCCGCTGGCATGTTCAAGGTGACCTACATCGCCCAGGCGAACCTGTGGGTCCTCGGCTCGCAGGCCTGGCCGGGGTACAACGGCACACCGCTCTTCCGTGTCGCCCGCAGCCCGCAGGGCCCCTGGTCGGTCCCCGCGACGATCCCGTACCTCGGCTGTGGCGGGACGACCGGACACGTCTGCTACGGCAGCATGATCTCGGCCGCCCTCAGCGACGCCACCCACCTGAGCGTCGTGTACTACGACCGCAACGGTCAGACGCCGGACCTCGGGGTCGGTCAGCTGCACGTCGTGACGGCGGGGATCACGATGCCCTCGGCGACGAGCGGCCCCGGGCCCCGGCCCCTGGTGCCGACGCGCACGACGGTGTCGACGCCCACGAACCCCTCCACCGGCGGGCAAGCCGTCGTCGTCACCGCTTCGGTGGTGCCGGCGCCCACGACGCCCGATCCCTCGGGCGCCCCCGACACCCGCTCGCCGGCCGGCACGGTCACGTTCCGGGAGGGCACCACCGACCTCGGGACCGCGACGAAGTTCTTCGGCTCGTACAGCGTCTCGTTGCCCGTGTTGGCCGCGGGGACGCACACGATCACCGCCTCGTTCTCCGGTGACGATGCCTTCGAGCCCAGCACCGCGAGCTTGACGCTCACCGTGGTGAAGGCGTCCACGACCCTCGCCCTCGCGTCGAGCGCCAACCCCTCGACCCTCAACCAGCCCGCCACGGTGTCGGCGACGCTCTCGGTCGTCGCGCCGGGCGGGGGCACGCCACCGGGTGTCGTGACCTTCCGCGAGGGATCGACGGTGCTCGGCACCGCCAGCGTGTTCTTCGGCAAGTACAACCTGGTGCTGCCGAACCTGCCGGCCGGCGATCACACGATCAGCGCGACCTTCGCGGGCGACGCCACCTGGGGCCCGAGCACCGCGACCATCACGCAGAAGGTGCTGCGCATCACGACGACCGTCGGCATCAGCACCTCGGCCGCCTCGGCGCGGGTCGGCAGCGCGGTGACGTTGGCGGCGACCGTGACGGGGGGTCCGTGGACCTCGCCGACCGGGACGGTGACGTTCATGGAGGGCACGAAAGTGCTCGGCACCGGCACGTGGTGGTTCGGCTCCTACAACCTCACCCTGACCACGTTGCCCGTGGGCAGCCACACGATCACCGTCACGTACTCGGGTGACGCGTCGTTCCTGCCGGGGAGCGCGAGCCTCGTGCAGGTCATCACCCCCTGACCGTGCGGCGTCGAGCATGAACGGCGGCCGACGTCGCTCCACTAGGGTGGCTCGGTCGG
>CAYUOL010000533.1:0-2941 GCA_964446345.1 uncultured Iamiaceae bacterium
CGACCGCCGTCTTCCGGCCCGGCGCCCGGCTGGCCGTCACCATCCCGACCGTCGTTCTCACAGTGGGTGAGGACGGCATCTTGACCGCCACCATCGACGGAGCACCCCTGACGCCAGCGGAGTCGGCGACGCCGTGGCGGCGTGCGGCCCGGAGGCGATCGGCATCACGGCGGACGTGCGCGACCAGGCCGCGATGGATGCCGCGGTCGCCGAGACCGTCGAGCGCGCCGGACGCCTCGACGCGGTCGTCGCCGCGGCGGGCGCGATCGCCGGCGGACGTCCGGTCTGGGAGACCGGCGACGACGAGTGGCAGGCGATGATCGACATCAACCTCACCGGTGCGTGGCGCATCGTGCGCGCCGCGGTGCCCGCGCTGCTCGCCCGCCCCGAGCCGCGGCGGGGGCGCGTGGTCGTGATCGCGTCGGCGGCGTCGCTCGACGGCCTGCCGCTGCTGGGCGCGTACACCGCCGCCAAGCACGGCGTCACCGGGCTCGTGAAGGCCCTCGCCGTCGAGCTCGGCCCCTACGGCATCACCGCGAACGCCGTGTGCCCCGGGTCCACCCGCACCGCCATGCTCGACGCGAGCGCCGAGGTCTACGCGCTCGACTCGGCCGAGATCTTCACCCGCCACCAGGCGCTCGGCCGGCTGCTCGAGCCCGCCGAGATCGCCTCCGCGGTGACCTGGCTCTGCTCGGCGTCGGCCTCGGGCGTCACCGGTGCGATCGTCCCCGTCGACGGCGGCATGACGGCGACCTGAGGCGACGCCTCGCTCAGCCTGCCGCCTGCTGCTTCTCCAACAGGACCTGGGCGATCTCGATGGCCACGGCGCTGTCCGCGAGCTCGAGCGTGAGCCCGATGCCGCGCAGCGTCGCGGCGGTGGGCCCGTCGAGCGCCAGCACGCCGAGGAGCAGGTGCTCGGTGCCGATGTAGTTGTGGCCGAGCCGCAGCGCCGCCTTCAGGGCTCCGCGCAGCGCCACCTGCGCGTCGTCGGCGAACGCGAGCGCCCGCAGCGACGCGGGATCGGGGTCGCCGGTGCCCTGCGCCGGGCCGACCCCCAGCGCCGCGTAGAGCGCCGCGTCCTCGATGCCGAGGCGGTGGATCGCCGCGGCGGCGAGCCCCTGCGGCTCGCTCGGGAGGGCGGCGGCGAGGTGGGCGGCGCTGATCGGCTCGTCGCCGGCGAGCAGCGCGGCGGCGGCGATCGTGCTGCGCGTGCGGGGCGTGAAGCGGGCGAACGTGGCGCCGGCCAGGTCGAAGTCGTCGTCCTTCAGCACGAACCGCTTCTGCGCCGCCTGCTTCGACACCCCCATGCTGGCGCCGATCTCGCTCCAGGACGCGCCCGACGCCCGCGCCTGGTCGACGAAGTGACCGATGAGCGCGTCGGACTGCTCGTCGAGCCGGGCGGCGACCTGCACCGCGTCGGCGAGGTTGCCGAGCGGCCCTCCGCCGGGGTGCAACGTGCGGACGTAGGTGATCAGGTTGTCGAGGGGAACCGGGAAGTCAGCCATGCGTCAACTATGAATTGACGAATCGGCATTCGTCAACAAGAAGTTGACCACGTCGGCAGGGATGCGCAGCGGTGCCGTGTGACGAACATCGCTCGCCGCGCACGTGCCTCGAACCGAAACCACGGGGCTAAGGTGACGCCGCCGTCGGGGGAACCGACGTTTCTGATGACGCCCGAGTCGCGAGATCGGGCCATGTAGGGGGACAGCATGAAGACCAAGGCCGCGATCCTGTTCGAGCCGCACACCGACTACGTCGTCGACGAGATCGAGCTCGACAGCCCGAAGGACGGTGAGGTCCTCGTCGAGTTCAAGGCGTGCGGCATGTGCCACTCCGACGAGCACCTCGTCACCGGCGACATGAAGCTGCCCGACGAGATCCTCGACCTCATGGGGTGGCAGCAGTACCCGATCATCTGCGGCCACGAGGGCGCCGGTGTCGTGGTCGAGAAGGGACCCAACGCGAACGACCTCAACGTCGGCGACCACGTGGTCACGTCGTTCGTGCCGTCGTGCGGCAAGTGCCCGTCGTGCATCACCGGTCACTCGAACCTGTGCGACCTGGGTGCCGGGCTGCTCGCCGGCACGCAGCTCGACGGCACGTTCCGCCACCACACGACGGACGGCAAGGACCTGGCGCTCATGTGCTGCCTGGGCGCCTTCGCCCACCACAGCGTGCTGAACCAGGCGTCGCTCGTGAAGATCCCCGAGGACATCCCGCTCGACAAGGCCGCCCTCGTCGCCTGTGGCGTCACCACCGGCTGGGGCACGGCCACCTACGCCGCTGACGTGCAGCCGGGCGACACCGTCGTGGTCGTCGGCATCGGCGGCGTCGGCATGAACGCGGTGCAGGGCGCGGCCATGGCGGGCGCCCGCTACGTGGTCGCCGTCGACCCGGTCGAGTTCAAGCGCGAGCAGTCGCAGATCTTCGGGGCGACGCACAGCGCCGCGAGCGTCGAAGAGGCCGCCGGCCTGCTGGGCGAGCTCACCTGGGGCCGCAACGCCGACAAGGTGATCGTCACCACCGGCGAGGGCAAGGGCGAGGAGCTGGGCGCCATCATGGGCCTGGTCGGCAAGGGCGGGCGCTGCGCCTACACCTCGGTCGCCAACATGAACGCGAACGACGTGCAGCTCAACCTGTTCGACCTCGCCATGCAGCAGAAGCAGCTGGTCGGCTCGATCTTCGGCACCGCCAACCCCCGCTACGACATCCCGAAGCTGCTCGGCCTCTACCAGAGCGGCAAGCTCAAGCTCGACGAGATGATCACCAACACCTACACGCTCGACGAGATCAACCAGGGCTACCAGGACATGCGCGACGGCAAGAACATCCGTGGCGTCATCGTCTACGACGACTGATCACCGTCCCCGACGGCTGATCACCGCACCGCTCCCGTGACCTCCGCCGGCCGGCAGCCCGTCGACCGGCTCGACACGAC
>CAYUOL010000534.1:0-2897 GCA_964446345.1 uncultured Iamiaceae bacterium
CGGATCGGACCGCCAGTTCTCGACGACGCCCGGCGGTTGCACGTCGTGGTGGGCGTAGAGCAGCACGGTCGGTGCGACCGCGGGGTCGTGGTGGACCCAGTCACCGATCACGTAGGGGTGGGACCCGTCGATCGCGGCCTGGCGCACGTTCTCGAGCCCGCTCGCCCGCAGCACCTCCTCCACCGCGTCGGCGCTGCGGCGCACGTCGGCGGCCGCCTCGGGGTCGGCGCTGATGCTGGGGATGCGCACGAGCGACTCCAGGGTCGTGAGCGCGTCGTCGCCGGCGGCGCGGGCGGCTTCGAGGGCCGCGGGCAACGAGGCGACGGAGGCCGGGGGTGCAGGTGTGCTCATGCGGCGAAGGTAGCGGCCGGTCGGTACGGTCGCGCTCCGTGCCGGACATCGCTGACCCCGCCGACGCCGCTCGCGCGGCCGCCCGTGACGCCCAGGTCTCCGGCGACGTCGCCTCCTCCGCGGACCCGGCGGCCCCGAGGGCGCCGTCCACGTGCCCGACGCGGTCGACGTGGGCGCCGCCCTCGACCGCACGACCGATCTCGGCATCGGCGCGCACCCTGACGACCTCGAGCTGCTCATGCTCGTGCCGATCGCGCACTGCCGCGACGACCCGCAGCGGTCGTTCACCGGGATCACCTGCACCGACGGCGCCGGCAGCGCGCGCGCCGGACGCTTCGCCTCGCTCACCGATGCCGAGATGGTCGCCGTCCGCGCGGACGAGCAGCGCGCCGCGGCCACCATCGGTGCGTACGGCGCGGTGGTGCAGCTCGGGCACCCCAGCGCCGCGGTGCGCAGCGCGCAGGGGTTCGAGGCGCTCGTCGGCCAGCTCCACCAGCTCCTCCGGGCCACGCGGCCGCTCAACGTCTACACGCACAACCTCGCGGACAAGCACGTGACCCATGTCGCGGTGGCGTCGGCCGCCATCCAGGCGATCCGGGCGCTGCCGCCGGCCGAGCGTCCGCACCGCCTCGTCGGCATCGAGGGCTGGCGCGACCTCGACTGGTTGTCGGACGACGAGAAGGTGTCCCTCGACGCCACCGGCCTCGACGAGCTGGCCGACGCGCTCGCCGCGTGCTTCGCCAGCCAGATCGAGGGCGGCAAGCGCTACGACCTCGCCGAGCAGGGCCGTCGTCGCGCCAACGCCACGCTGCGCGAGCCGCGCGCGGTGGACGCCGCCGAGGCGGTCACCGTGGCGATGGACCTCACGCCGCTGATCCGCAACGACGACCTGCACCCGGCGGACTACGTCGGCGCCGCCATCGACCGCCTTCGGCGCGACGTCATCGACGGGCTCACCCTCTACTTCCCCGACGAACAACGACGTTCCGGCCGCGGAACAGCGTCGTAGACGACGTACGTTCGCGACCAGAACGTCGGGTTCAGCCTCGGAGGGCGGCTTCCTGTTCGGCGTTGGTGTGCGCCACCGGGTCGTCGTGCGCCCAGATCTCCTGGATCTCCTCCAGCGAACGCCCCTTCGTCTCGGGCACGTAGCGCCGGATCCAGACGTAGGCGACCGCACAGAAGAAGGCGAACAACCAGAAGGTGGCGGACGCGCCGATCGCATCCAGGAGGCTGAGGAAGGTCAGGCTGACGAGGAACGCCGCGCCCCAGTTCATCGCGGTGGCGATGGCGACGCAGCGGCCTCGTGACCGGTTCGGGTAGATCTCGGCGATGATCGTCCACACCACGGGGCCGAGCGAGAACGCGAACGACGCGATGAAGACGACCAGCGAGATCAACGTGATGATCCCGACGGTGCTCGGGGTCGTGCCGTTCGACGTGGCGTCCTCGTCGAACACGAGGAAGGCGAAGCCGACGGTCGTGAGGCTGACGCCCATGCCGATCAGGCCGGCGAACAGCAACGGGCGTCGCCCGAAGCGGTCCACGTACGCGACGGCGATGAACGTGGCGAGCACGTTGACGAGACCGATCGCGTAGAGGGTGGCGTTGGCCTGCTGCTCCGGCGTGATGAAGCCGGCTTCCTTGAAGATCTCGTTCGAGTAGTAGATGACGGCGTTGATGCCGGTGATCTGCTGGAAGATGGCCAGGCCGAGGCCGACCATGAGCGGGCGGCGCATCGACCGGCTGAACACCTCACGCCACGAGGCCTGCTCGGTCTCCTCGTCGAGGTCGGCCTGGATCTCGTCGAGCGCGTCCTCGATCTCGTCCTCGCGGCGAATCCTCGCCAACGCGGATCGCGCGTCCGACCGGCGTCCGGCCCGCATGAGCCAACGCGGGGTCTCCGTCATGACCGACATGACGATCAGGAGCAGCAGACCGGGGATGGCCGCACCGCCGAGCATCAGGCGCCAGTTGCCCGACTCGGTGAGCACGTCGTCGACGATGTCGGCCACGAAGATGCCGATGGTGATCGCGAGCTGGTACGTGGACACGAAGCGGCCCCGCGTCTCCTTGGGCGCCATCTCCGCGGCGTAGAGCGGCGCCGCCACCGACGCGACGCCGACACCGAACCCGACCACGAAGCGGCCGACGACCAGCACGGCGGTCCCCGGAGCGAACGCTTCGATCGCGGCGCCGGACATGAACAGCGCCGCGGCGATCAGGCCGGTGTTCTTGCGCCCGAACCGGTCGGCGAAGGCGCCGGCGGCGAGAGCGCCGAAGAGCGCACCGATAGTGACCCAGCTCGTGACGACCTCGGACATGAACGAGGTCAGGCCGAAGTCCTTGGTGATGAGCGGCAGGGCCCCGGAGATGACCCCTTGGTCGTAGCCGAACAGCAGGCCGGCGAGCATGGTGACGAGCCCGACCATGATCAACCAGAAGGTGAACCGCCCGAACACCATCGTGGGTTGACCCGATCGTGGCGCTGCTTTGGCTCGCGCGTCTGTCGTCATGTGCGACCTCCCCTTTGAAGCCGTTCCCCC
>CAYUOL010000535.1:0-2889 GCA_964446345.1 uncultured Iamiaceae bacterium
AGCGCGGCGGACCCCTGACCGGCGAGGAGGTCCAGCGCGGCGGCGAGGTCACCAGCGGGGGTGGTGGCGGGCGTGACACGCACCTCCCCCATCTCGAGCACCATCGCATCGGGCGCGCTGGACGCCACGTGGAGCTCGAGGGCGAGACCGGTGCCGAGCGTGGCGCCCACCGCGAGGGGTTGCGCCAGGCGGCAGACGACCACGGTGCGGCCGTCGATGCGCGAGCTGCACGCGGCGAGCGACGTGATCCCGGGGGTCGCACGCATCGCGTCGACGCCCTGGGGGATGACGACACCGACGAGCGCCCCCGCGGGCAGCGTCGCGGACCCGTCGTTCTTCACCGTGAGGAAACCGGTCGCGTCGCGCCCGCGCTCGAGCGTGGTCGGCAGGCCGCCGAGGGTCAGTGCGAGGCGCGGCGCGGGCGGCGGGGCCGAAGCGATCACGAACGAGCCGGTGCTCGCGGCGCCACCGCCCTTCGCATCGCGCACCTGCGTCTGCACGACCTGTGTCGTGCCGGCGAGGCGATCAGGGAGGTCGACGCTGATCGCGATCGGGGGGCTCGCGACACCTGGTCCGAACGAGCCCGCCGCCAGCGTGCAGGTCAGCACCTCGGCGGCGCCGGTGCAGCTCCAGCCGTCGGCGCTCTTCGCGTCGAACGTCGAGCCGAGGGGACCGGTCTCGGTGAGCGTGAACGGGCCGCCGACGGGTCGCGCGGAGTCGTTGACCACGGCCAGGGTGTACGACGCGCGACCGTCGGGCGGGGTCTTGAGCTCGTTCGCCGAGCGCTCGATCGCCAGCGTGGTGCGACCGGGGTTCGCGACCGCGATGGTGTCTGACCCCTGGGACGACAGGGGGCCGCCGAGGTCCTCCGCCTTGGCGGTGGCGGTCACCTTCACCGAGCCTTCGACCGCGTCGGGCGGCGCGGCGAGGGTGATCGTGAGCTTCTCCGCAGGCGTGCCCGCGCGCAGCAGGACGCCGTTCGTGCACGCGAGCCGCGCCGAGCCGGAGCACGTCCAGTTCTTCCCGCGCGTGCCGGTCACCGTCAGCCCCGCGGGGATCGCGACCCCCACCTCGAGCGGCGCGGTCGTGGGGCCCTTGCCGTCGTCGGCCACGACGACATCGACGTCGGCGCTCTTGCCGGCGAGCAGCTGCGCGGGAGCATCGACCGTGGTCGTCAGCACCGCGCGCAGCGGGGACAGCAGCTGCAGCCGGTGCACGCGACGGCGGGCCGGACCACCCGGGGTCACCTCGAACGGCAGATCGACGACACCGGTCGAGGCGACGGCGACGGCCGTCAGGTCGATGCCCAGCGCGGGGGTGCGCCCGCCGTCGCCCTTCACGGGATCCGGGTTGGTGCAGCGCAGCTCGGTCGTGCCCTTGAGCGGCGTCGTCTTGCACGCCCAGCCGGGGCCGGCGGCCTTGGCGGAGAACCGCTGCCCCGCGGGCAGGCCGTCGGGCAGCGCCAGCGTGATCGTCGACGCGGCAGTGGTCGCGACATCCCCGTTGTTCTGCGCGAAGGCGGCGATGTGGATGGTCTGGCCCTGGGCGATGGCTTCGGGGCCCTGCAGGTCGAGCCCGAGCGACGCCCGCCCCAGGGGTCCGCCGGTCACCGGGGTCACGTCGATCGGCAAGGCGAACGTGTCGTTGGCGCTCACCGCGTCGTTCGCGGTCGCGACCGTGGCGGTCGCGGATCCTGACGGCGCACCCTCGTCGAGCAGCACGAGCATCGTCACATCGGGGAACGCGGCGCGTGCCGCGACGAGCCCGGCGAACGTGCACGTCACGGTGCGGGCGGTCGCGTCGGCCGCGCACGACCACCCCTGACCGGTCGCCGACTCGGGGTGGAAGCCGGCGGGGAAGGCGATCGTCAGCGACGACGTTCCCGTCGTCGCGGCGGATCCGGCGTTGGTGACCGAGGCGACGAAGGGCTCCTTCGTGGCGGCCTTCACCGGAGGCGCGCTCCCCAGCTTCACCGTGAGGTCCGGAGCGTCACCGGGGGGCGCCGCCAGCACGGCGGTCTCGAGCGTGGCGACCACCTCGGACGGGTTCGGGTCGGCGACGCCGCGCTGGCCGACCACCTCGGTGCGCACGCACGGGCCGCTCACCCCGGGGCAGGTGGCCTGTCCGGTGCCGGTGGTGAACGTGACCACGAGCGCGGGCAACGCGCTGCCCGGGGTGAGCGATCCGATCGAGGTGCACCGCGCGACGGGGCTGCCGATGCCGGTGCAGGTCCACGTCGAGCCGGTGCCCGCGACGAGCGCCATGTCCGGCAACGACGCCCGCACCTCGACGACGGGGTCGGTGATCGCTGCGCTCGTGCCCGGGTTGCTGACGACGACCTGGTACGCGGCGGGCTGCCCGGTGGTCAACGGAGCCGGGGTCACGGTGAGCGTCGCCGCGACGCGCCGGGTCAGCACGGGCAGGCGGGCTTCACCCGGCGCAGGGATGTTCGCGGGCGTGACCCCGCCGGCTTCGGTGGTGGTCCCCTGGACGACGACGCACGGGCCGCTGTTGGCGACGCCGTCGGTGCAGCGGGTGGCGACGTCGTCCGGCACCGCGATCGTGAGGCGGGCGACCGGGAACGACTCGCCGGCCGCCAACGTGCCGTTGAGCGCGCACGACACCGAGGTCGAGGGCGCCGCGCTCGCGGTGCACGTCCAGCCCCGGCTCGGGTCGAACGGCTCGATGAACGCGTCGACGCTCGTGACGGTCGCGCCGGCGACGTCGATGCGCACGACCGGGTTCGGCACCACGCCCGCCGACGAGCTCTCCACCGCCACGTCGACCAGGTGGTCGCCCGCCGCACCGAGCGGCAGGGCGTCCGGGCTCGTGATGGTCACCGTCGGCGCTTCGGGCACCGTCACCGTCACGGTGAGCGCCGCCGACGCC
>CAYUOL010000536.1:0-2886 GCA_964446345.1 uncultured Iamiaceae bacterium
AGGCGGTGGCGCGCACCCAGCTCGTCGCCACCCGGTCGATCACCTCGTCGGTGTCGCGGCCGTCGCCCTGCGCCACCGTCGCGGCGAGCGTGCAGACGAGATCGCCCAGCTCGGCGAGCACGAGCACCGCCGTCCCGGCGTCGGTCATCGCGGCGCTGAGCGCATCCGCCATCCACAGCTCGGCGAACTCGTCGTTGCGGGACGACGCCCGCACGAGGTCGGCGGCGATGGTGGCCACCTCGCGGCGGCGCGTGTCGGACAGGTGCTCGGAGAACTCGATGCGGGGACGGGGAGCTGGCTGGTGCATGTCGTCACGTTACGAAGGGGGTGTGACATCTAAGGTCTCAGCGATGGGGGCGCGATGACGAGCAGCGAATCGGGAGCGACCGATGGCCGCCAGCTCGCTGGCGAGCTCTGGGAGGAGGTGGTTCGTCCCATCGCCCGATCCCTGGATGCCTCGGTCTCCACGGCCTCGCTCGGGGCCGCGCTGCTGGGGCCAGGTTCGGAGGTGCTCGGCTTCGACGACGAGCAGTCCCGCGACCACGACTTCGGCCCTCGGGTGCAGCTGTTCGTCCCGCGCTCCGAGCGACCGTTCGTCCCCGTGCTCATGGACCTGCTGGAGCGGCGGCTGCCTGAGCGCTTCCGCGGGCTCCCGATGCGCTACCCGACCACGCTCGACCCCGTTGCGCGTCACCGAGTGCAGGTCACCACCGTCGACGACCTGTTCCGCCTGACCTGCGGGGTCGATCGGGTCAGCCGTTCGATCACCAGCGATGAGTGGTTGCTGGCCCCGACCCAGGTGCTGCGCAGTGTCACCGCCGGCGCGGTGTTCGCGGATCCGAGCGGCGAGATCGCGGCAGCTCGCGCTGCGGTCGCGTGGTACCCCGACGACGTGTGGCGCTACGTGCTCGCGTGTCAGTGGCGGCGCCTGGCCCAGCACGAGCACCTCGCTCCGCGAGCAGGCGCCGTCGGGGACGACCTGGGCTCCCGCCTCCTCGCAGGCTCGTTGGCCGACGACCTCGTGCACCTCGCCTTCCTCGTCGAGCGCGTGTGGGCGCCGTACCCCAAGTGGCTCGGGACGGCGTTCGCGGAGCTGTCGTGCGCCGCGTCGCTCCTCCCGCTGGTCTCCTCGATGCTCCACGGCTCGACGTGGCAGGAGCGGCAGCATGCGTACGTCGCCGCCGCGCAGTCGTTGGCCGCAGCCGTCAACGGGCTCGCGCTGGTCGACACGATCGACCCGACCCCTCGTCCGTTCCACGACCGGCCGTTCCCCGTCATCGACGCAGGGCGGTTCGCCGACGCGCTGATGGCGAGCTCGACGTTGCACGGTCGCGGGTGGCGCGGCGCGATCGATCAGTGGACGAACAACACCGACGTGTTGACCGAGCGCAGTCGCTGAGGGGCGTCAGGCCGTAATCCCGGTTGCTCGACGTCCTGGGCGTGCAAGGGTGCCCGGATGGGGACCGTCATGTGGGGCGCGGAGATCGCCGAGGTGTACGACGCGACCTCGGCGCACATGTTCACGCCGGAGGTGCTCGACCCGACGGTCGACCTCCTGGCTGATCTGGCCGGGGGCGGCCCCGCGCTCGAGCTGGCGATCGGCACGGGGCGCGTCGGCCTGGCGCTCAGCGCTCGGGGGACCGAGGTGCACGGCATCGAGCTCTCGCCGCACATGGTCGAGGTGCTGCGCCGCAAGGCCGCCGCCGGCGCCGTCGAGGTGACCGTCGGCGACATGGCGACGACGCGCCTCGATCGCGAGTTCACCCTCGTCTACCTCGTCTACAACACGATCACGAACCTCACGACCCAGGACGAGCAGGTCGCCGTCTTCCGCAACGCCGCTGCGCACCTCGTGCCCGGCGGGTGCTTCGTGATCGAGCTGCACGTCCCGCAGGTGCGCCGCCTGCCGCCGGGCGAGCTGGCCCGGGTCTTCACCCTCGAGGACGGCCACGTCGGCGTCGAGACCTTCGACGACCCGCTGACCCAGATCTCGTGGTGCCACCACTGGATGGACGTCGACGGCCGCACGGTCCAGCACTCGGCGCCGTACCGCTACGTGTGGCCGTCCGAGCTCGATCTGATGGCGCAGCTGGCGGGGTTGCGCGTGCGAGACCGTTGGGCGGACTGGGACCGGTCCCCGTTCCTGCCCGACAGCGAGAGCCAGGTGGCGGTCTTCGAGAAGCCCGGGTGACCGGACTGGCTAGGTGAACGGCGCCGCCAGGCGGAGGCCTTCGTCCCAGAGGTCCAGATCACCGAAGGCCGGCAGGCGGGCACCGATCGGCTCGTAGCGGTGGCGCAGGTACCAGGCCCGCCCGCGCTTGTTGCCCTCGAGCACCGGCACGTCGATGGCGGACGCACCCCACGCTCGGGCCTGGGTCACGAGCGCCTCGTGGAGCGCTCGGCCGAGGCCGCGATCCCAGTGGTCCGGCAGCACGTAGAACGATCGCAGCAGCACCACATCGGCCTGCCCGTCGAAGGGTGAGCGGTCGACCGCCTCGAACGCCGCGACGCCGATGATCGGTGGGATCCCGGGATCGGTCGTGTCGTCGTCGACGACCAGCACCGCCGCCCGCGCCGGGTTCTCGTCACCGGCGGCGACCCGCTCCTGCCAGAGCACCGCCAGCTCGTCGACCGTCGGCTTCGGCGCGTCGGGCGGGAAGATCCCGGCGTACGCATGCCCGGTCGTGACCGCGTGCACCGTGGCGAGTGCGACCACGTCGGCCGGGATCGCGCGGCGCACGGACGGGGTCAGGGCGACCGCCAGTCGACCTTCACGTCGTCGCGGGCGGACATCAGCACCCGGATCGCGACCTGGGTGCCGACGGCGAGCTTGTGCTGCGCGTCGGGCGGCACGGCGGAGGAGACGGTTGCCGAGTACGGGTTGCC
>CAYUOL010000537.1:0-2883 GCA_964446345.1 uncultured Iamiaceae bacterium
CAGGCGGCCCGGATGGTGGACGCGGCATGCAAACGTTGGCTGCTACGGCACTAGCACCCCTGCGGGCCCGACGTCGGCGTTCGTCACGTGCTCGCGGTCGGGTCTTCACCTGCTCGCAACAACGGTCGCGAACCGTCGCGACCGGGCCATCGAACTGCAACCGTCGCCGGGTAACCGAGGTCGTTCACCGGGCTGTCCAACGCGCGCAGGTGCGAGAGCCCGTCCCATCCCGGGACCGCCCGCCCTGGTCAGTGCAACGCAGAAGGAGACCTCCATGTACACCTTTGCCATCGTGGTCCTCATGGCGCTCGCCGTCGTGAAGCTCGTCGACTTCATCGTCGACCTCCTCCCTCAGACCACCGGTGTCCGGACGTTGCTGACCTTCGTGCTCAGCATCGGCGCGATGTGGCTCCTGGACTTCTCGATGTTCGAGAGCTTCGGGATCGGGATCCGTGACCACCTCACCGGTGTGGTCATGACCGGCTTCATCGTGGCGGGCACGACCTCGGCGTGGCGAGCCGTGTTCGGGTACCTCACGCACGACCACGCCACCCTCGACGAGACGCTCGGCGATCACCGAGGCCTCCACAAGGTGGCCTGAAGACCCGGCCGGGTCGGCCCGGTCAGCGACGGCCCCCGTCTCCCCCGAGGCGGGGGCCGTTGCGCGCGAACGCGGCTTCGGCGGGCGCCCCCGGGAGGGATGCGTCGTGGCTCAGGCGAGACGGCCGGGCACGACGAGCGCGTCCTTCATGCCCCGGTCGGGTTCGTCCGACCAGTCGCGCGGTGGCTCGGTCAGCAGGCCGGTGAGGCCGCGCGCGTGCGCGATGCGGCCTTGCGTCACGAGGTAGCCGACGTAGGCCAACCAGAGGAGCACGCCGATGCCGATGCGCACCGGCGTCGGCAACCCGCTGCCGGTGATGAAGCCTTCGATGAGGCCCGCGGCCAGGAACATGGTCATGAGCCCGATGAGGATCGTCACCGATCGCAGACCGACCTCCCGGAACGCGTCGCTGCGCGTGCGGTCGCCGGGCACGATCATCGTCCACCCCAACGCGATGCCTGCCCCTCCCGCGATGACGATGGCACTGAGCTCGAGCGCGCCGTGGGGGAGGATGAAGCCGAGGAAGCGCGCGAAGTCACCCTCGCTGATCATCCATGCCGAGATGATGCCCAGCGGCGCGCCGTTCATCACGAGCAGGTAGACCGCCCCGAGCCCCCCGGACACGGCCCCGAACGCGTACGCGATGAACGAGACCCGGATGTTGTTGGTGGTCACCTGGGTGAAGAAGACCGGCGACGGTTGATCGGAGTAGTACGGCTCGAAGAGGTCGTGCACGTAGTGCTCACGCACCTTCTTCGAACCCGACGCGTCGAGGGCGCGCTGGTTGCTCGACAGGTACACGCCGATGATCAGCGCCGGCACGAAGAACACGGCGGCGGCCACGTAGATCGGACGGCGGCAGTGGTACACGGCGGCGGGGTAGGTGAACGCGAAGAAGCGGCCCACGGCGCGCCAGGTGCGGGCCCGCTTGCCGTAGAGCACCCCGTTGGCGGTGGCGACGAGCTGCGTGAGCCGGCTGACGAGCACGGGCTCGCGGAGGTAGGTGCGGACGTAGGAGAGGTGCGCGGAGGTGCGCTGGTAGAGCTGCACCAGCTCCTCGACCTCGGCCGGGGACAGCGACGCCATGCTGCGGCGCGCCCTCGCCGTGAGATCCGCCAGTCGCTGCCAGGTCGGCTCGTTGCGCGCGATGTAGCGGTCGATGTCCACAGTGGTCGTACCCTAGTGGCGTGGCCCCGGAACAACCGTCGACGCAGCACCCCAGTGGGATCGTCACCCCCGAGGCCGTCGTGCTCGAGTTCGAGACCGCGGGCGTCGGGTCCCGCGGCGTGGCGAAGCTGATCGACCTGCTCGTGATGTTCGCCGCGCTGATCGCCCTGCTGATGGTCGTGTCGTTCGGCGCGACAGCGGTCGGCGACAGCGTGGTGGCCGTCGTGCTGCTGCTGCTCGGGTTCTTCCTGATCCTCGTCGGCTACCCCGTGCTCATCGAGGTGCTGTGGCGCGGCAAGACCCTCGGGAAGGCGGCGTTCGGCCTGCGGGTGATCACGCGCGAGGGCGCGCCGATCAAGTTCCGCCACGCCGCCGTGCGCGGGATCATCGGCCTCATCGAGGTCTTCGCCCTGCCGTTCATCGCCGTGCTCTCGTGCGCGTCCAGCCGTGCCAACCAGCGCTTCGGCGACATGGCCGGCGGCACGATCGTCATCCGCGAGCGCAAGGCGGCGAGCAAGACGGGGGCGGTGACCTTCCCGCCGCCTCCCGGGCTGGAGGAGTACGTGCGCTCGCTCGACGTGGCGGTCGTGACGAGCGAGCAGTACCAGGTGATCCGCTCGTTCCTGCTGCGGGTGTTCGACTTCACGCCGCCGGCGCGCGTGGCGCTGGCCGTGCGCCTCGCCAACCCGGTCGCGATCGAGCTCAAGCACCAGCCGCCGCCGATGGTGAACCCCGAGGTGTTCCTCGCGTGCGTGGCGAGCGCGTACCAGTTGCGCCACGGGGGCCCGGCCGCGTCGTGGCAGTTCGGTGGCGGCGCCTACAGCGGGTACTCCGGCTACGGCGCGTTCGGGCCGGCGCCGATGCCGGCCGCCGCGGCGATGGCGCCGGGCGGCGCGGCACCGGGCATGGGCGCCCCGGGCGCCGGCGGCTACGCGGGTGCTCCGACGGGCTGGTCCCCGGGCGCCGGGGGCTCTGGCGGCCAGGGTGCCTACGGCGGCCAGGGGGGCTACGGCGGCCAAGGGGGCTACGGCGGCTACGGCGGTCAGGCTGGTGCTCCCGGGGCGTGGTCTCCCGGCGCCGGCGGGTTCGGCGGTCAGGGCGGTGCACCTGGCGCG
>CAYUOL010000538.1:0-2817 GCA_964446345.1 uncultured Iamiaceae bacterium
GCGCGCGAGTCGAGGTTGCCGGTCGGCTCGTCGGCGAAGATGATCTCCGGGCGCGATGCGAGCGCCCGCGCCACGGCCACGCGCTGCTGCTGGCCGCCCGACAGCTCGGACGGTCGGTGGCCGAGGCGGTTGCGCAGGCCGACGGTGTCGATGACGCCGTCGAGCCAGCGCTTGTCGGCCTTGCGACCCGCGAGGTCCATCGGCAGCGTGATGTTCTCGGCGGCCGTCAGCGTGGGCACGAGGTTGAACGCCTGGAAGATGAAGCCCACGCGGTCGCGCCGCAGCTTGGTCAGCTGCTTGTCGGAGAGCGTGCTCAGGTCGGTGTCACCGATGAACACGGAGCCCGAGGTCAGGGCATCGAGGCCGGCGACGCAGTGCATCAGCGTCGACTTGCCCGAGCCGGACGGGCCCATGATGGCGGTGAAGCGGCCCTGGGCGAAGCTGACGGTCACACCGTCGAGCGCCCGCACCTCGGTGTCGTCCTTGCCGTACACCTTGGTCGCGGCGACGGCGCCGGCGACCGGGCGGGCGCCGGCGAGGAACGGCGGGCTGGTGGGAGGGGTCGGGGACGAGGTCATGGTCATGGCCATGGGAGCTCCTTGGATC
Organism: uncultured Iamiaceae bacterium; assembly: GCA_964446345.1. Lineage (GTDB taxonomy): Bacteria > Actinomycetota > Acidimicrobiia > Acidimicrobiales > Acidimicrobilacustridaceae > CAYUOL01. Next base: position 607 of record CAYUOL010000538.1, read on the forward strand.
GGCGAGCCGGGCGCACGGGGATGTCGCAACCGACTCCTCCACCCTGCGGGACCGGGCGCGCGTTCTCCATGGCGCCACCCGGCGGACGGGGGGTGGGGCTACCCCCCGGTCCGGTTCACCGGCGGGCCGGGTGGTGCCCGAGGAGGTGGTTCCCTACGGTGACCGAGATGATCGCCACCACCACCGCGGCCGGGTCGCCCTCGTGGGCCCAGCGCGCCGGCCGGATCCCCGGTCGGGTCGTCGCGCCGTCGACGTGGAAGGCGACGATGCACATCGTCCTCGACTTCTTCATCGGGCTCCCGATCTTCGTGTTCCTCGTGGTCGCGCTCGTCACCACGGGCGGTCTCGCCTGCACGGTCGTGCTCGCGGTGCCCGCCCTGTGGCTGACCCTCGTGTTCGTGCGGATCCTCGGCATGTTCGAGCGGGCCCGGTTCGGGGTGCTGCTCGACGTGGCCCTGCCCGATCCGTACCCCCCGTTCGTCGGGTCCTTCTGGACCCGGGTGCGCGATCGCTTCTTCGGCGCGTCGGCCTGGAAGGAGCTCGCCTACATGCTGATGCTCTTCCCGTTCGGCTGCATCGGTCTCGTGCTCGTCACGACGGCGTGGTCCGGGTCGTTGGCGCTCGCGCTGCTCCCCGTCTACATCCGGCGGCTGCCCGGCGCGGTCGCGCACTTCGGGGCCTTCGACATCTCCTCCCCGTGGCAGGTGGCGGTGACGTCGCTCATCGGCATCGGGGGCCTGCTGCTCGCGCCCTTCATCGTGCGCGGCTGGGCGGCCCTCGACGTCTTCATCGGCCGCAGCCTCCTCAGCCGGGGCCCGACCGCAGAGCTCGAGGAACGGGTGGACGAGCTCGAGACCACCCGCTCGTGGGCGATCGAGGTGGCCGAGGCCGAGCGGCGCCGCATCGAGCGCGACCTGCACGACGGCGCGCAGCAACGGCTCGTGGCCCTCGCCATGGACCTCGGCATGGCGAAGCAGAAGCTCGACTCGGACCCCGAGGGGGCGCGCCTGCTCATCGACCAGGCGCACAACGAGGCCAAGCGCGCGCTCGTCGAGCTCCGCGACCTCGCCCGCGGCATCCACCCCGTGGCGCTGTCGGACCGCGGCCTCGCCGGTGCGATCCCGGCGCTCGCCGGCCGGTGCGCGATCCCTGTCGACGTGCACGTCGACGTGCCCATCCGGCCCGCCGCTTCGATCGAGGGCATCGCGTACTTCATCGTCTCCGAGTGCCTCGCCAACGTGGTCAAGCACGCTCGCGCCGACCACGTCTCGGTCGACATCACCCGTCAGGGCCCCCGCCTCTTCGTCGAGGTCGTCGACGACGGCGTCGGCGGGGCGCACCCGTTGCTCGGGTCCGGCCTCAGCGGGCTCGCCGACCGGGCGGCGTCGGTCGACGGGATCCTCGTCGTGTCGAGCCCCGTCGGCGGGCCGACCTCCATCCGAGCGGAGCTGCCATGCGCATCGTGATCGCCGAAGACTCCGTGCTGCTCCGCGAGGGGCTCACGCGCTTGCTCGAGGACGCCGGCGACCAGGTCGTCGAGGCAGTGGGCGACGCCGAGCTCGCGAAGGACGCGGTCGCCCGCTCGGCACCCGACATCATCGTGATGGACGTGCGCATGCCGCCCACCCACACGGACGAGGGCATACGGGCGGCGCTGTCGCTGCGCCGGAGCCACCCCGCGGTCGCCGTGCTCGTGCTCTCGCAGTACGTCGAGCAGCACTACGCCACCGAGCTCCTCGCGGGCGACACCGCCGGCGTGGGCTACCTGCTGAAGGACCGGGTGGCCGATGTGGGCGACTTCATCGGGGCGGTCCACCGCGTCGGCGAGGGCGGCACGGCCCTCGACCCGGAGGTCGTCTCGCACCTGCTCGCGCACAGCCGGCGCCGCCAGCCGTTGAGCTCGCTGACGCCCCGCGAGACCGAGGTGCTGCGGCTCATGGCCGAGGGTCGCTCCAACGGCGCCATCGCGGCCGAGCTCGTCGTGAGCGACGGCGCGATCGAGAAGCACGTGTCGTCCATCTTCTCCAAGCTCGACCTCCCGCCCGCCGACACCGACCACCGTCGGGTGCTGGCGGTGCTGCGGTACCTGGACGCGTGAACCCGTGACGACGCCCCCGCCCCCGCCGCGACCGCCCGTGCCCCCGCCGCCGGGCCCGCGCCCCGGCCCCGGCGGTGACATCACCGACGCGCTTCCCTCCGACGCGCCCCGCA
>CAYUOL010000539.1:0-2816 GCA_964446345.1 uncultured Iamiaceae bacterium
ATCGGCCAGATCCGTGACCTGCTCGCGCTCGCCGCACATCCCGAGCACCCCTGCAGCGATGCCGACGCCATCGCGCGTCATCACCTGAAGCAGGTCGAACAGCGCATCGCTATTCTGCAGACGCTGCGCGGCGAATTGAAGCGGATGGTGCAGCAATGCTCAGGGGGCCGTGTGGCAAATTGCCGGGTGATCGAGAGTCTTGCCAATCACACGCATTGCCAGACAGAGCATCGTCGAGCGAGCGATAGCCACAATGACCTCGCCGTTGGCCACCTTCGACGAGGCACTGCGACGGACAATAGAGCGAAACAGCGATCGTCGAGGCGCGCGACCGCCCCGCACCGAGGGCAATGAAAGTAGCCATCTTTGGCCTTGAACCTCTAGTCGCTGGAGGGTCTACACTTCATCCGTCAACCTACGGGAGATCCAGGGGCATGCAGCATTTGGCTAGCGGCCAACAAGCTCGGCGGAGTGCCGTCCGTGTGGGCCGAGTAGCCTTTGTCGCTGCTGCGGCTTTCTTGCTCGGGTTGATAGCGATCTTTGCGCATGATGCGAATGCGACGCCGCAATCGGCCATAAGTCTCTCCCAGATTACCGGCGCGACCTGCGCCGCGGCACCGGATGACGATCAAGAGGCCACCTGCCCTGTTTGTGGTCGCCTCGGGTGTCCCACTCTGCTAGCGGCGTCGCCCCCGGACACCGCATTGTCACCGACCGATCTTGGTCCGGTGCCGGTCATTGGCTTCGTGCGGTTGTCGAGGGCCCGTGTCCCGGGCATGCCGCTCTCGATCTTTCCCACTTCATTCGAACCTCGTGGTCCGCCGTTCGTCGACTGAGACGGACGCATATGAGCGCGGCGCCTCGCTGCAGGCCGATCTCATTGCGTCTCCGCTGATCTCAGACGGGCAGGCGAATGCACGGGCTTCCCGGTGGTTCGCCCGTCCTCATCGATGAGGACCAAGGCATGCTTAGAATTCCCAAGAGAACCTATCTGTGGGCCGGTTTGGCGGTCACGGTCGTCCTTGGCGCGATCCTCGCTGTCCACGTTGCGCCTGCCGTTACGGCATCCATCCGCGCGTCCGAGAAATCGGCGTCAGCTGAGGGGCATTCGGACGATGAAAAAGTGCTGGACGTCAGTACCGATGAGATCCGCCGTGCCGGCATTAAGGTCGAACTGCTTGAATCGGTCGAGCGGGCCGAGACAATTGCGGCATTCGGCACGGTGGGCGCCAATCGGAACAGGTTTGCGCGTGTTGCATCCCCAGTCGCCGGCCGGTTGGTGAAGATCGACGTCGACCTGGGAGCCCAGGTGGAGACCGGCGCGCTGCTTGCAACGCTGGAAAGCCCCGAGTTGGCCGAGGTACGCACGGCCTATCAGCAGGGCCAGACCGAGCTCGAGCTGGCTCGAATCAATCTCGATCGCTCCGAAAAGCTCTCCAAGGACGGCTCGATTGCCCAAAAGGAACTCTTGCGCGCCCGTTCGGACTACGAGCGTGCGCGGGCGGCGCTCGCCGCCGTGGAAGCCAAGCTGACGACGCTGGGCGTGACCGCGACCCCTCCGGCCGGAACGTCGGCCGCCTTTCTGGCCGTCAACGCCCCGCTTTCCGGCACCGTCGTCGAACGCACGGCAGTCCTAGGTGAATACGCGCAAGCCTATCAGGCGCTGTTCACCGTTGCCGATCTGTCGACAGTCTGGGTCGAGACCAATCTCTATGATCGCGACTTAGGTGACGTCATGGTCGGTGCGCCTGCGGTCGTGACCGTCGGCGCCTACCCGGACCAGCGCTACGCCGGGAAGGTAACCTACGTCGGCAACATCCTCGATAAGGATACGCGCACGGCGGTGGCAAGAGTCGAGGTAGCCAATGTCGAGGGCCGCCTGAAGCCGGGCCTGTTCGCCAACGTCGAGATCGAAAGGGCCGCGCGTCGGGCGGCGCTGCGGCTTCCGGAGAACGCTCTGGTGCTGCTGCAGGGCCAGATGACGGCCTTCGTGGTGCGTGGCAGCGGCTTTGAGCCGCGCCCGGTCGAGATCGGCGAGCGCAACGGCGGCATGGTGGTTGTGAAGTCGGGCCTCGAAGCGGGCGACCACGTGGTGGTTGCTGGCGCCTATGCGCTTAAGGCGAAAATGCTGAAGTCGCAAATCGGCGACGCCCACTAGGAGCCACGAGGATGCTCACTGCGATCGTGGAGCTGTCGCTCCGCTACAAGCTCCTGGTGATCGTGGCATTCGCGATCGTCGTATTCCTTGGCGCGCGTGCCTTCCAGCAGGTGCCGGTCGACGCGTTTCCCGACGTGACACCGGTGCAGGTCAACGTCTACACCGAGTCGCCCGGCCTCGCCGCAGAGGACGTCGAGACGCTGCTCACCGTGCCAATCGAGACGACCATGGCGGGGCTGCCGGGCGTCGAGCAGGTTCGCTCGGTATCGCTGTTCGGCCTCTCCTACGTCAGCGTCTATTTCAACGATTCGACCGACATTTACTTTGCCCGGCGGCTGGTCGACGAGAGGCTAACCGACGCCAAGGCCCGCATTCCCGCTGGCTATGGCGAACCGGAACTCGGCCCCAACTCGACCGGGTTGGGGCAAGTGCTGTGGTACACGATCGAGTCCGCCGACCAGAAGCTCTCGAATATGGATCTACGCACGCTGCAGGACTGGACCGTCCGGCTGTTGCTGCGGACGGCGCCCGGCGTCGACGACGTAACGACCTGGGGCGGATTGGAAAAGCAGTACCAAGTGCAGATCGACCCGCGCCGGCTGATCAAGTATGGCCTCAATTTCAAGGAGGTCATGGAGGCGCTCGACGCCAACAACCG
>CAYUOL010000540.1:0-2810 GCA_964446345.1 uncultured Iamiaceae bacterium
GGGTCTGGACCACCGACCGCACCCACTGGGGCGACCACCCCCTGCGCCAATGACCCGCGCCGAGAACCCGGCAACGAGAACCCGACGGCGAGAACCCGCCGACGAGAACCCGGCTCGACGCACGACGCCGTCCGGTAGGTTGCCCGCGTTCCCCGCCCGGGTGGCGAAACTGGCAGACGCAGGGGGCTTAAACCCCCCAGACCTTCGGGTCGTGTGGGTTCGAATCCCACCCCGGGCACCTGTTTTGACCTGCGGCTTTAGGTCAAACCGTTCTGAGCGTTCGGGCTCCGAAACCCCGCTTGCTAACGGATTGCTAACGGAAGCTGCTGGGTTCGGCCGCCATGCGAGGTCACGTTTCCAAGCGCGGGAGCCGTTGGGACTACGTCGTCGATGTCTGGCGTCGACCCGGTCAGCGGCAAGCGGCGGCAGCGCACGAAGGGTGGCTTCGCCACCAAGAAGGAAGCCGAGTCGGCCCTGCGCGAGATGCTCGGCACCGTCGAAGCCGGCACCTACGTGTTGACCACCGGGGTGACCATGGGCGAGTACCTCGCCGAGTGGATCGAGAACATGCGCACCCAGGTCCGAGCGACGACGTGGCACGGCTACATCAACTCGGTGAAGCGGTTGGTGAAGGAGATCGGTGCCGTGAAGCTCCAGGCGCTCACGCCGCTGCAGGTCGAGTCCTGCTACGCCCGCATCCAGAAGGAGGGCGGCAAGAGCGGCGGGCCGCTCTCGCCGAAGACGGTCAAGCACGTCCACGTCGTGCTCCACCGAGCGCTGAGCGACGCCGAGCGCCTCGGGCTCGTGCCGCGCAACGTCGCCCACGTCGTGCGCTCACCCGCCGTCGATCGCAAGGAGGCGGCGACCTGGTCGGCCGAGGAGCTCTCGGCGTTCCTGCGCTCGGTCGAGGACGATCGGCTCTACGCGGCGTACGTCGTGCTGGCGACCACCGGCATGCGTCGGGGCGAGCTGTTCGGCCTGCGGTGGTCCGACGTCGACCTCGACCGAGGCCGCCTGTCGATCGCGCAGTCGTTGCTGAACATCGACTCGCACCTCGTGATCGAACCGACGAAGACGAACCGCAGCCGGCGATCCATCGCGTTGGACGAAGGGACGGTCGAGGTGCTGCGAGCGCATCGCCGCCGCCAGGCTGAGGAACGCCTCGCCTTCGGCGAGCAGTGGGACGCCTCGTACAACCTCGTGTTCTGCAAGCCCAACGGCGAGCCCGAGCCCCCCGACATGTTCAGCCGCCGCTTCAAGAAGCAGGTGAAGGCCGCCGGCCTGCCCGAGCTGCGCGGTGTGCACAACCTCCGTCACACGTGGGCGACTCTCGCGTTGCAGGCCGGCGTCCATCGGAAGATCGTGAGCGACCGCCTGGGCCACGCCACGATCGCCGTCACCACCGACACCTACAGCCACGTCACCCCGTCCATGGACGCCGACGCGGCGGACCTCGTGGCGGCGTCGATCTTCAAGGCCGGCAAGGCGGCCGAGCGATGACGCGCTGTCACGAGCCGGACGGAACCGAGTGGGTTCTCGTGCTCGATGAGGAGATGGAAGGAGGTCGAGCACGGATCAACCGGTGGCGTGCTGCAAATGACCCGGACCGTCGAATCGATGACCGGGACATTCGCGTTGACCAGATCCGCACTGCCGACGGGAAGGGATGGCTCCGCATCTGGATTCGGACGGAGCCAAGTCCTGAGGCAACAAAGCGCTCGCTCCCTTGACCTTCGGGTCCTCCGTTTACTTTTGTCAACACTGGCCCTACACTCGAGGAGGTAACGGCGTGCCCAGAAATCGGCACCCGAAGAAGGAGGTCGAGGACGCCTTGCAGTACGCAGAAGTGCACGCGTGGACCGTCACCGACACCGCCAGCGGACACCGTTGGGGCGTGGCGACCTGCCCCGGCGACTGCTCGCCACCGATGTCAATCTGGTCGACGCCGCGCAATCCCGGCAACCACGCGAGACAGATCATGCGCAACGTCGACCGTTGTCCGCACGATCCGAGCGACGAGGATGAGAGCTGATGGACACCTACACGTTCACCGTGGTGATTGACGGCGACGCCGGCACCGACGAGAACATCGACGCGTTGTTCGAGGCGGGCTGCGATGACGCCACGTTCTCCCACTCGTCCGCCATCTCGTATGGCGACTTCGATCGCGAGGCCGAGAGCCTGTTCGACGCAGTCTTGTCGGCCATCGAAGTCGTTGAGTCGGTTGGGGGTCTACGTGTGCGTCGCGTCGACAGTGACGACTTCGTGACGGTTCCCGAGATCGCCGAGCGCCTCGGTCGCTCGCGTCAGTCGGTGTACCAACTCGTGAACGGCGAGCGCGGCGCTGGCGACTTCCCGGCTGCGGTTTCCTCGACGCGGGGGAAGGGAAAGGTGTGGGACTGGTCCGAGGTCGCCGCTTGGGCCGGCGTCGACTACGACCATGAGCGAGCTGCGACCATCGCTGCAGTGAACGGGGCGCTCGCACTTCGCAGCGCGAAGTCGTCTCTCGACGCCAGACCTTTGGCGCGCTTGCTTCATTTCGCTGCCGCCTGAAAGGCCGCAAACCCAGCCTTCGACCGTCCGGACGTCGGCTGGGTTCACTTCCGCAGGCCCTGGGCCCTTGGCTCCGACCAGCATGCCATCAGATGGGACTGGTTCCCAGCCCCTTCGTCCTGGTTATTCGACGCGGCTCGAAACTTCGGCCGCGCCGCCATAGAGCTGGATGTAGGCGCGGCTTGCGTCTTCGATATCGAGACCGATCACGGTGCCGACCACGAGCAGGTGGGTGGCTTGCTGCAGTTTGGCCGAAA
>CAYUOL010000541.1:0-2790 GCA_964446345.1 uncultured Iamiaceae bacterium
CTGGCGCTCGCCTGGGTGCCCTTCGTGGCCGGGGCCCGCGTGCTGCAGGGCCTCGAGGGCGGTCGGGACGACCTGACGCTGCTCGCGGTGTTCATCTCCGCCGTGTTCCTGCTGTCGTTCGCGCACCAGCCGCTGACGATGGCGCTCGTGTACGGCGACCCCGAGCAGTTCCGCCTGCGCCGCGCGATCTTCACGGTCAGCCCCTTCATCTTCATGGTGGCGGTGGGCGTCGGGTTCTACGTGAGCTTCGCGATCGTGGCGCTCGTGGGGGGCCTGTGGAACGCCGAGCACACCTTGATGCAGCGCTACGGGGTGACGCGCATCTACGGCCGCATGGCCGGCCAGGACGACGGGCTCGTCGAGAAGCTGCTGCTGTTCTCCTGGCTGATCGCCGCCGCGCTGTGGGTCGCCGCCGATCCGTCGACGCCGGCTCGTGCAGCGAACCTGCCGCTGGGCGAGAACAACCAGCTCGCCATCGACTGGCTGGTGCAGCTGCGGCCGATCGCCTTCGTGCTGTGGGTGCCGGCGATGGTCGCCGTCGTCGTGCTCGGGGTGAAGTGGATCGTGGACGAGCGCCGCCGCCCGACCCGCAACCCGATGAAGTGGGTCTACCTGGCGTCGACCGCGGCCCTGTTCGTGGTCATCGTGGTCGACCCGCTGGCCGGGATCATGGGCTACGTCGGGGCGCACGCCCTCGAGTACTTCGTGATCGTGCACCAGAGCCTCGGCAAGCGCTACGGCGCCGCACCGGTCGCTGATCCCGCGGCGGGCTCCGTCGCCGGGCGGGGGCCGTTGATCGGGCGCGCCGTGCGGGCGCGCACCGGCCGGCTGGGCTTCCTCGGGATCTACGTCGCGATCATCATCGGCATCGTGACGGTGCTCGAGCGGGCCGGCTCGCGGTTCGCCTACATCGTCGTGTTCTTCACGCTCGGCGGGCTGCACGTGTTCTACGACGGGTTCATCTGGAAGCTGCGCCGGCCCGTCGTGGCGCACAGCCTGTCGATCCCGACGTCCGCGGGGGCGGCGTCCGGCGCGACATCGCCGCCGGAGGCGTAGACGCCCGTCCGACCTCCGAGCTCCGAGGTCGCGGCCCGCCGAGCGGGAACCAGCAGCCCGGGCGCGACGTCCAACGCCCGATGCCGGACCATGATGGTCCCGCCCTGGCGCAGCGAGGTCCCCGCATGAGCGTGCAACAACACCGACGCAGAGCACGGATCGTCGCCGCCGGCGCCGTGGCGACGTCCCTGGCCCTTGCCGTGGCCGGCTGCTCGAGCTCGTCCACCACGACGGGGAACCAGTCGCGTGCCGCGGGGGACGCCACCCGCGGCACCGAGGCCGTGCGCCCCGCGGTCGGCGGCTGGGACTGCCCCGGGGGGACGTGCACCTGGGACCGCGGGAGCGGTGGAGGCGCCGCGGCCGGGGAGGCTCGCTCGCTCGATGCCGCCGTCGACACGGCCGCCGCCTCGACCACGGCCCGCCCGCCGGCGGACGGCGTGCTGCCCACGACCGGCGGGCCGGCCTCCACCGGGCAGCTTCCGGTCACCGCCGGCAGCATCGACGACAACGCGTCGTGGAACGAGTACCTGCGCTACCGCCAGTCGTTCGAGGCGACCGGTCTGCCGCACGAGAAGATCCCCGTCGAGGGGCGCCAGGTCATCGAGGTCGTGGACGCGTCCGGCGACCAGCCCGTGCTCGGCGCCGACATCGACGTGCGCGACGCCCGCGGGGCCCAGGTCGCCCGCCTGCGCACGTACGCCGACGGTCGGGCGCTCTTCCACCCGATCGGCATCCCGGATCCCACGTCGCAGAACCTGCCGACCTACACCGCGACGATCACGAAGGGCGCAGCGACGGCGACGCTCTCGATCACCCCGGGCCAGCCGTCGTTCAAGGTGGCGCTCGACCAGCGCGTCCCCGCGACGCCCACCCAGCTCGACGTGCTCTTCCTGCTCGACGCGACCGGCAGCATGGGCGACGAGATCGCCCGCCTCAAGGCGAACATCGCCTCCGTGGCCCAGCAGATCGATGCGCTCCCGAGCCACCCCGACGTGCACTTCGCGCTGACGGCGTACCGCGACCGCCACGATGCGTTCGTCACCCGCACGTTCGACTTCACGGGCGACGAAGCGCAGTTCGCGCAGGCGCTCGCGCAGGTGCAGGCCGACGGCGGCGGCGACACGCCGGAGGACCTCGACGCCGGGTTGGATGCCGCGATCAACCGGGCCAACTGGCGCGGGCCCGACGCCGTGAAGCTGGTGTTCCTGGTGGCCGACGCGCCGCCGCACGTCGACTACCCGGACGCGACGCCGTACGCCGCCAGCCTCGCGGCGGCCTCGGGCGCGGGCATCAAGGTGATGCCGATCGGCGCCAGCGGGCTCGATCCCTCCGGCGCGTACATCTTCCGGCAGCTCGCGCAGTACACCCTCGGGCGCTTCGTCTTCCTCACCTACGGGGCCGATGGCGCGTCGCCGGGCACGAGCACCCCGCACGTGGCCCCCGACCGCTACAGCGTGCTGCCGCTCGATCAGCTCATCGTGCAACTGGTGGCCGACGAGCTGTAGCGAGCTGCGCTCGGAACTGCGTCGGGCGCCTGCGACGCTCGCACCTGGTTCGGTCCGATCGTCTCCTCACTTCGTTCGGGATCGGACGGGCTTGCCCGCCATCTCGACGTCGCCGCGCTGACCGGTTCGTGCAGCAGATGACGGGCAAGCTGTCCCGCGAGCTGCGCTCCGGAACGGCGCTCGCACCTGGTTCCGTCCGATCGTCTCGTCACTGGTCGCTCCGTGGGGC
>CAYUOL010000542.1:0-2781 GCA_964446345.1 uncultured Iamiaceae bacterium
GAGCGAGCCGGCGCCGAGGTCGTCGGACAGCTTGGCGGCGCGCTCGAGCAGGCGGCTGTGCAGGTAGAACACGTCGCCGGGGTAGGCCTCGCGACCTGGCGGGCGACGCAGCAGGAGCGACATCTGGCGGTAGGCCTCGGCCTGCTTGGACAGGTCGTCGTACACCACGAGGGCGTGCTCGCCGTTGTCCATCCAGTGCTGGCCGATGGCGCAGCCGGCGTACGGGGCGAGGTACTTGAACGGTGCCGGGTCGGACGCCGGGGCGACCACCACGACCGTGTAGTCCATGGCGCCGGCCTCGGTGAGCGTGTTCACCGTCTGGGCCACCGTGGAGCCCTTGAGGCCGACGGCGACGTAGATGCACTTCACGCCCTGGCCCTTCTGGGCGAGGATCGTGTCGACGCAGACCGTGGTCTTGCCGGTCTTGCGGTCGCCGATGACGAGCTGGCGCTGGCCCCGCCCGATCGGGGTCATGGCGTCGATCGACTTGATGCCGGTCTGCAGCGGCTCGCCCACGGGCTGGCGGCCCGTGATGCCGGGCGCCTGGATCTCCATGCGGCGCGTCTGCGCGCCCTGCAGCGGGCCCTTGCCGTCGACCGGCTCACCGAGGGCGTTGACGACGCGGCCGAGCAGCGCATCGCCGACCGGCATGTCGAGGATGCGGCCCGTGGCGCGCACGGTGCCACCCTCTTCGATCGCGGCGGCGTGCTCACCGTCGGCCAGGATCACCGCGCCGATCGAGTCCTCGTCGAGGTTCAGCGCCAGACCGAGCGAGCCGTTCTCGAACTCGAGCAGCTCGTTGACCGACGCGTCGGGGAGGCCCGAGACGCGGGCGATGCCGTCGCCGACCTCGAGGATGCGGCCGACCTGCTTGGTCTCGACCTCGGGCTGGAAGCCGGCGAGGTTCTTCTGGAGGGCAGCGGTGATGTCGCTGGTGTTGATCGTGAGCTCTGCCATGTGTGGTTCTCGACTTCCTGAGGTTCCCGGGGAACGATTGCGTACGCGTTGGAGGCGGTCGCGCCCGCCCTAGAACGATTCCTTGAGGCGACCGAGGCGGTGGCGGACCGAGCCGTCGATGACGGTGTCGCCGATCTGGGCGACCACGCCGCCGAGCACGGTCGGGTCGATGATCACGACGAGGTCGACGTCGTGGCCGGTGGCCTTCTTGAGGGCTTCGATCAAGCGCTGCTTCTCCTCGTCGGAGAGCGGCACGGCGGTGCGCACCTCGGCGACGGAGCGATCGGTGAACGACGCCGTCTTCTCCTGGAGGTGCCGGACGATGGCGGGCAGGTCCTGGGCCCGACCGGCGGCCACCACCAACGAGACCAGGGCGATGGTCGCGTCGAAGGCCTGGCCCCCGAGGAGGTCCTCGACGATCTGCTGGCGACGGTGCGCCGGCAGGTGCGGGTCGGAGAGCGTGGTGCGCAGCTCGTCGTTGCCGTCGACCGCCTGGGCGAACGCGAACAGCTCGGCCTGGATCTCGTTGAGGTTGCCCTCGGCGACGATCACTGCGTAGAAGGCGTCGGCGTAGAGCTCGGGACGTTGCCTCATGCGGCACCTACCTGGTTGATGTAGCCGTCGATGAGCTGACGCTGGGTGGACTCGTCGAGGTTGGCGGCGATGACGGCCTCGGCCGCCCCCATCGCGAGCGACCCGACCTCGGCCTGCAGGTCGGCGACCGCCTGGGCCTTGGACGACTCGATGTCGGCGGCGGCGCGGGCCTTGAGGGACTCGGCCTCGTCGTCGGCCTTTGCCACGATCTGCTGCTTGAGGGCCTCCGCCGTCTGGCGGGCCTCGACCAGGATCCGCTGGCGCTCGTTCTCGGCGTTGGCGATGCGGTTCTGCACGTCCGCGTACTTCGCCTCGGCGTCGGTGCGGGCCTTCTCCGCGTCCTCGATCTCCTTGGCGAGTCGAGCGGTGCGGTCGGCCGCCATCTTCTTGGCCGCCGGCATGCCCTTCCAGTACAGGAGGGCGAACAGGATGATCGAGGCCGCGGCGGCGATGACGGTCTCGGCGACGTCCCCGAAGAAGAACCCGTTGGCGTGCTCGCCCCCGGCTTCCGATGCGAAGAGCAACAAGGTGTGCATGGTGTGTCTCCCGCTCCCTAGTTCTGGGAGCCGACCCGGTTGAGGTACTCCTCGACGATCGGACGCTGCGCGTCGACGTCGAGGGGCTTCTGGACGACCGCTTCTGCGGCTTGGACGGCGATGGTCACGACGTTCGAGCGCATCTCGGCGAGGGCCGCGGCCTTCGCCGCAGCGACCTCGGCGGCGGCGGCGGCGCGCAGCTCGGCCACCTCGGCCTCCGCACCGGCGATGCGCTCCTTGCGTGCGGCCTCGGCCTGGGCCCGGGCGTCGTCGATGATCCGGCTCGCCTCGACCCGCGCGCTGGCCAGGGCCGACTCGTACTCGGCGATCGCGTGCGTCGCGCCTTCCTTCGCCCCGTCGGCGGCCTCGATGTCGCTGCGCACCTTGTCCGCGCGATCGGCCATCGTCTTCTGGATCGGCTTCAGCAGCACGAACTTCATGAGCGCCCAGAGGATCGTGAAGGTGATCGCGCCCCAGATGAACTCCGGGGTGGTGGGCAGGATGGGGTTGTCGGGCTGCGCCGCCGCTTCCGTGGTGTGCGCCTCGGCGCCACCCTCGCCTGCGGTCGTCGTGGCTTCCTTCGTGGTACCGGTCGAGTGACCCTCACCACTGGTGCCCTCGGACGCGCTGGCCTTGACGGCGGACGTCGTCGGATCTGAGCTCAACACAACGATTATGGATTGGACCACGAAGG
>CAYUOL010000543.1:0-2773 GCA_964446345.1 uncultured Iamiaceae bacterium
TTCCAACAGTGCACCAACTACAGCTCATCGAGCTACAAGAGTAGCAGTTGGTATAAGCGCCGCCTGCGAAATCAAATGAGCAAGGTCGCCCCACACAACAGAAGAAAGAGACGAGACGTACAGTTCGCCTGGGCGAACGCACACAACACGAGAGTGCATAGAAGCACGGAGAATAAGCTGGGCATGGCTGGGGAGTTTCCTGTGGGGGATGACTGGAGGGAGGGCAGTGAGGAAGACGAGTGGTGAAAGACGTGAAAGTTCGTTTTGTTCGCGAGAATGCCGCACAGCACAGTAGTGTACTGATAGACTACGGTCGGCTATGCCAGACGACAGTCGCCTTCCCAGTGACGAAATAACATGTGATAGTCGCACTTTCCCGTCCACGGCTCATGAGCGCTGGGGGATCTGTCGCACTTTTGGCAATCCTGCGAAATTCAAATCGCAACGGTTTTTCCCGCGCGACCGTATGTTCCCGCCATCCAGCAACGTGTCTGTTTCACTTTCAGTTCGCGCTCCTCACCACACAGCACACCAGCACACCCCCCGCTTCCCACTTCCCCCCGTCAGGTTTGCTCCCTCCTCCCCCTTTTTTTTTCCGCTTCTTTTTTCGCTTCTTTTTCGTCTCCTCTGAGACCGGCTGTCTGTATCTGCTGTCACTTAATTCATTGTGGGCGCTTGGTTTTTTTTTCTGGTCAATTTTCGAGGAGTCTGCCTTGTCATCTCTGTTTTCAGAAATGCGTGAGATTGTTCACATCCAAGCTGGCCAATGCGGCAACCAGATCGGTGGCAAGTTCTGGGAGGTCATCTCCGAAGAACACGGCATTGACAAGACCGGTGCCTACCGCGGCGACTCCGACCTCCAACTCGAGCGAGTCAATGTCTACTTCAACGAGGCTGCCGGCGGCAAGTACGTCCCCCGCTCCGTCCTCGTGGACCTCGAGCCCGGCGTCATGGATGCCGTCAAGGCTGGTCCCTCTGGTGAGCTCTTCAAGCCCGACAACTTCGTCTTCGGCCAGTCTGGTGCTGGCAACAACTGGGCTAAGGGTCACTACACCGAGGGTGCTGAGCTCGTTGATCAGGTCCTTGATGTCGTCCGCAAGGAGGCTGAGCAGTGCGACCAGCTTCAGGGCTTCCAGATCTGCCACTCCCTCGGTGGTGGTACTGGATCCGGTCTGGGCACGCTCCTGATGTCCCGCATCCGCGAGGAGTTCCCTGATCGCATGATGTGCACATTCTCCGTCGTTCCCTCCCCCAAGGTGTCTGACACTGTCGTCGAGCCCTACAACGCCACTCTCTCCGTTCACCAGCTGGTCGAGAATGCCGATGAGGTCTTCTGCATCGACAATGAGGCCCTGTACGACATCTGCTTCCGCACTCTGAAGCTCAACACCCCCACCTACGGTGATCTGAACCACCTGGTCAGCTCTGTCATGTCTGGCATCACCTGCTGCCTCCGCTTCCCTGGACAGCTCAACTCTGATCTCCGCAAGCTGGCGGTCAACCTGATTCCCTTCCCTCGTCTCCACTTCTTCCTTGTCGGCTACGCTCCCCTGTCCTCTCGTGCCTCCATGATCTACAAGGCTGCCTCCGTTGCCGAGCTGACTCAGCAAATGTTCGATGCCAAGAACATGATGGCTGCCTGCGACCCCCGCCACGGCCGCTACCTCACTGCCTCCGTCATGTTCCGAGGCAAGATCTCTTGCAAGGAGGTCGATGAGCAGATGCTGCAGATCAACCAGAAGAACTCTGCCTACTTCGTTGAGTGGATCCCGAACAACATCAAGACCTCCATCTGCGACATTCCTCCCAAGAACCTCAAGATGGCTGCCACCTTCGTCGGCAACTCGACTGCCATCCAGGAGCTCTTCAAGCGTGTCTCCGACCAGTTCACTGCCATGTTCCGCCGCAAGGCCTTCTTGTTCTGGTACACTGGCGAGGGTATGGAGGAGATGGAATTCACTGAGGCTGAATCCAACATGAACGATCTCGTCTCCGAGTACCAGCAGTACGAGCAAGCCACCGCTGAGGAAGAGGAGGCTGGTGAGACCGAGCAAGCTGGCGGCGAGCGCGCTGTTGAGGCCGAGACCTTCTAAATTTCCTGTTTCTATATCTTGGGCTCTAAATAAATGAAGTCCACCATCGTCGGCCCTTGCCAAGCCGACAAATGGAAGGACTTGTACTCCATTACTCAAAGAATATGCTTTGGATTCAAAATTGTCTAATCATATCGAAGGAGGACAGAGAGAAAAGGAGTTTGGGCTTTGCAGTCTGATGAGGTGATGAGCTCGATACACGACGCTGGTAACCATTGCCGACCGGCCTGATGGCATTTGGCTGACTTGGGGACACTCCGTCTGCTTGTCGAGGAGGCGACTACCACAGCGCGGGTGAGTGGTGAGTTCTGCGAGGACTGACTGAGGCGGAGGGAGTTCCACACTTCCACGAGTCGAACTTGCCTCGATTTTCGTCTCTCTTTCTGCTAGGCCCCCACAACCAACACATGAGCACTGGCTATCAGGCAATCGTGATTGGTGGAGGCTACGCCGGACTGTATGCCGGCAGCCTTCTCCGCAAGGCTGGTCATCGCGTTCTTGTTCTGGAGGCTCGAGTGCGGCTCGGCGGCCGCTGCCACACCGGGCAGTTCAAAGGCGAGTACTTCGATTTTGGCGGCCATTGGATTGGTGCTCATCAGCCTCGTATTCGCAAGCTGCTTTCTTCCCAGGTTCGCACTCCTTCTTGCGAGATTGCAGCCCGTTTAACTCTGACACCATAA
>CAYUOL010000544.1:0-2762 GCA_964446345.1 uncultured Iamiaceae bacterium
AGGCCCGTTCCTCGAGCAGGATGCGGTGGAAGCGTTCGATCTTGCCGTTGGTCTGACTGAGTGAGGCGGCGACGCCAGGCTCCGGGACCGCGGCCGGCCGGGGACGCGGGCCCGCCATGGGCCGAACGGACTGTTTTGGCACGGCGGTGCCCGTTCGGCGACTCGGCTGAGGGCCTGACCGTACGCTGACCGACGGTGGATCGGATGGATGCGATGACGACAGCAGTGGACCAGCCGGGCGAGGACGTCCACGCCGCGCAGGCGACCGAGCCCTGGACCGATCCGGGCTTCGGAGGGCGGCTGCTCGCCGCGCTGCCCGCCGCTGCCTTCGTCATCGACGGCGTCGGCACCATCAGGTACGCGACCGAGACGGCCGCGGCGCTGGTCGGTCGGCACGCCGACGACATGGTGGGGGAATCCGTCCTCTCCTTCGTCGACGCCCAGACCTCCTGGGCCTACGCCGCTTCGGTGGCCATGGCCACCGACTACCCCACCGTGTACATGGGTCCCCTACGGGTCACGTTCACCAGCGCCAGCGGAGAGCGCACGGCAGACCTGTGGGCGATGAACCGCCTGGACGATCCCGAGATCGGCGGAATCGTGTGCCTGCTGACCGAGGAGACCGCGGCGGCCGGCCTGGGCGACGCCATCGCCGCCCTCGCCAACAACGAGGGCCTCGACGAGATCATCCGGCGCGTCGCCAGCGCCATGCGGGGGCACCCAGTCGTCGCCGCGGCGGCCGTCGCCGTCCGCACACCCCGCGGGTCGTACCGGATCGTGCGCCCGTCCGGCCAGGATGCGGACGACCTCGGCGACGACCTGTTCACCGACGACACGCTGTGGGCCGATGCCGTCCGCTCGGGGCAACGCCGCCTGTGCGGAGATCTCGCGGCCGTCTCGCCGACCACCCGCGCGGCCGCCACGGCATCCGGCTTCCACGCCGTGTGGGTGGAACCTGTCGTCGGTCCGGGCGACGACACCTGCCCGGCCGCGCTGATCGTGTGGCGACGCCGACCCGGCAACCCGAGCCCGAACCAGCTCAACTCGGTCCACCAGGCCGCCGGCATCCTCTCGATCGCCCTGCGCCTCGACGGCGCAACCCCCACCGCCACCCCCACCGCAACCTCCACGACGCACGACTGAACCCGGCGCACGCGAAGACGGCGTCGTTCTGGTCGGGACGTCGGGTTCGGGGCCGGGGTGGCTAGGTCGGTCTGACCGGCACCTGTCGCGTACGCTGGCCGCCACGACCACGAGCTGAGCGGGACCGTTGCATGACACCTCCATCGCGCCGATCTTCGATCCCTGCGGTTCCCCTCGGGAGCGCCGCCGCTCGCGGCCTTCTCCGCCGCACCCGGATCGTGCACCGCACCGCCGGCCTCGCCGCCGCGGTGGCGTTGATCGTGGCGTGCAGCTCCAACGACCCGGGCCCCGTCACGGCGACGGGCACGGCGCCGCCGTCCACCGCGCCGGTGACCGAGGCCGAGGTCGCGGCCGGCACGAGCACCGTGGTCGAGTCGACCACCACGACCGAGGCGCCGCCGACCACGACCACCTCCGTGGCCACCACGGCCCCGCCGACGTGGCCGCCCACCACGCTGGCCCCGAAGGCGACGCCGCCCCCCACGGCGGCGGCGCCCGCGCCCAACGGCGCGACCGGGCCGCGGCGCACCGTGCTCTCCCCGAACGCACCGGCCCCCCGCTTCGACGTCAACATCTACGCGAACATCGGCAACGCGAACCGCAACCCCGCCACCGCCGGAGCGCTCGAGCGGGTGTACGTGCCGCACGAGGTGTCGGGCACGACCTCGGTCATCGACCCGCACACCTTCCAGGTCATCGACACGTTCACCACGGGCCCCGAGAGCCAGCACGTCGTCCCGTCGTGGGACATGTCGACCCTCTACGCCGTGTCCGGCCAAGGCCAACGGGTGACGCCGATCGACCCGACGACCGGCCAACCGGGTGCGGCCATCCCCGTCGACAGCCCCTACAACCTGTACTTCACGCCCGACGGCAGCCAGGCCATCGTCGTCAACGAGGGCCACCAGCGCCTCGACTTCCGCGACCCGCACACCTTCGCGCTGCGTGACTCCGTGCAGACCAACTGCTACGGGCTCAACCACCTCGACTACAGCCCGGACCTCAGCTACTTCATCGCGACGTGCGAGTTCGACGGCTCGTTG
The DNA here is from genome assembly GCA_964446345.1 of uncultured Iamiaceae bacterium. Taxonomy (GTDB): domain Bacteria; phylum Actinomycetota; class Acidimicrobiia; order Acidimicrobiales; family Acidimicrobilacustridaceae; genus CAYUOL01. The sequence continues at coordinate 2,187 of CAYUOL010000544.1, forward strand.
ATCAAGTTCGACCTGGCGCAGCACCGGGTCGTGGGGCGCTTCACCATCGACATGACGCCGAGCGGGCGGACCCCCCGCCAAGGCCACGCACAGCCCCAGGACATCCGGCTCTCGTCCGACGGCACGGTGTTCTTCGTCGCGGACCTGCAGAGCGCAGGGCTCTACGTCGTCGACGGCGCCTCGTTCGCGCAGGTCGGGTTCATCCCGGCGGGCGTCGGCACGCACTCGCTCTACCCCAGCCGCGACGGCAAGCGGATGTACGTCATCAACCGCGGCACGAACATCGTCGGTGGCCCGCCGCACGGCCAAGGCTCGGTCAGCGTCCTCAACCCCTACACCCGCCAGATCGAGACCGATTGGCCCATCCCGGGCGGCGGCAGCCCGGACATGGGCAACGTCACCGCCGACGGCACGCAGCTGTGGTTGGGCGGCCGCTACGACCGCGAGGTCTACGTGTTCGACCTGGTCAACGGCGGGTTCATGCGCCGCATCCCCGTGGGCGTCAACCCGCACGGCCTGACCGTCTGGCCGCAACCCGGGCGCTTCAGCCTGGGCCACACCGGCAACCAGCGCTAG
>CAYUOL010000545.1:0-2761 GCA_964446345.1 uncultured Iamiaceae bacterium
CGACGCTGCCGTGGCCGCCGGCGATGAGAACGAGGCGATGCAGATCATGGCCCGCGGTGCCGCCACGCTGACGGCCGGGCTGCATCGCGAGGGCAGGATCGACGGCATGATCGCCATGGGCGGCACGATGGGCACCGACCTCGCGCTCGATTGCGCCCGCGCGCTTCCCATTGGCGTGCCCAAATACATCGTCTCGACCGTCGCCTTTTCGCCGCTGATCCCTGCCGACCGGCTTTCGGCCGATATCCAGATGATCCTGTGGGCCGGAGGCCTCTACGGTCTCAATGCGATCTGCAAATCCTCGCTGAGCCAGGCGGCCGGCGCCGTGCTCGGCGCGGCACGCGCCGCCGTACCGGCGCAGTCCGAGAGGCCGGTCATCGGCATGACCAGCTTCGGCAGTTCCTGCCTGGCCTACATGAAGTGGCTGAAGCCTGAACTCGAGACGAGGGGATTTGAGGTCGCGATTTTCCATGCCACCGGCATGGGCGGCATGGCCTTCGAGAGCATCGCTGCCGCCGCCGGCTTTGCCGCCGTGATGGATTTTGCCCCGCAGGAGCTCGGCAACTGGATGTTCGGCTCGGCCGTGAATTCGGGGCCCGACAGGTTGCTCAATGCCGGCCGCAGCGGCATTCCGCAGATCGTGGCTCCCGGATGCATGGACCTCATCGACTTCGTGGGGTCGCAGGAATTACCGGCGCGATTTGCGGGCCGGCAGTTCCACGCCCACAACCGGTTGCTCAAGTCCTCGGTGCTGAACGCCGACGAGCGGCGGGAGACCGCGCGCGAGATCGGCAGGCGGCTATCGCAATCGAGGGGCCCCGTGCATTTCCTGTTGCCGACGAAGGGCCTCGAGGAATGGGACAGGGCAGGCGGACCGACGCACGACCCCGAGGGACTCGCGGCATTCCTCGATGAGGCTCGTAAATCCATCGTGTCTCCAACCCGGATCACCGAGGTAAACGCGCATATCAACGACCGGGTCTTTTCGGACCAGGCGCTCGAAATCTTCGATGCCTGGGTGAGCGATGGCACGATCACGGCGTCCGCGCGGAAAGTCGCATGATCTAGGAGCCGTGGATCGGGATGCCATTCGAAATCAACACCGGCCGGCCCGCGACGCTGGCAACTCACGGCATGGTGACGTCGCCGCATTCGCTGGCGTCCAGCGCCGGCGTCGATGTCCTGCGCGCCGGTGGTTCCGCCATCGATGCCGCCATTGCGACGAGCGCCGTGCTGGCGGTCGTCTATCCCCACATGACGGGCCTTGGCGGCGATGCCTTCTGGCTGATCCACGACGGCGGCAGCGGCGAAATCAGCTATCTCAATGGCGGCGGCAGGGCTGCAGCCGGCGCTTCGGCGGCGGCTCTCGAGGAACGGGGGCTGCGCGAAATCCCGTTGCGGGGGATCGTTCCGGCCACACTGACGGTGCCGGGAGGCGTGGCAAGCTGGATCGCAGCGCACGATGTTCACGGCCGCCTGCCGCTGCCGCGCGTGCTCGAGGCGGCCATCGGATATGCACGCGACGGTTTTCCGGTGACGGCGCGGCTTTCCGCCTTCATCGAGATGATGCGCGACGATCTCCTGCAGCACCGCGAAACCGCGGCGCTGTTCTTTCGCGGCGGCACGATGCCACGGCCGGGAACCACGCTCGCCAACCCGAACCTCGCCAATACGCTGCAGGCGATCGCCGAGTGTGGACGCGCGGGCTTCTATGAGGGGCCGGTCGCCGCCGAGATGGCGCGTTTCTCGCGGGAGCAGGGCGGATTGTTCGAGCTGGCCGATCTGGCTCTGCAAGGCGCGGCATGGGGTAAGCCGCTGGTCGGCCGCTATCGCGGTTTCACGATCTTCAACACGCCGCCGCCGACGCAGGGCTTTACCGTCATCGAGATGCTCAACCTGGTGGAATCGTTCGGGCTGAAGGATTTGCTCGGCCCGGACCGCCTGCATCTGCTCGTGCAGGCCAAGCAGATCGCCTACCACGACCGCGATCTCCTGCTCGCCGATCCCGCCTTCGCGAATATCCCGATCGAGACGCTGATTTCCAGGGAATACGCCGCGAGGCATCTTGGACTGATCAATCCGGCTACAGCGTTACGCTGGGATCAGGTGCCATCTTACGGCAGCCTGAGCGGGGATACCGTCTATATCGCCGCCGTCGACCGGCATGGCAATGCCGCGTCGCTGATCCAGAGTCTATATGGCGCCTTCGGATCGTGCGTGACCGCGGGAAACACCGGCGTGATGCTGCAGAACCGCAGCGCCTATTTTTCGCTGGACTCGGACCATCCCAATTGTCTTGCGCCCGGAAAAATGCCGCTGCACACGCTGATCGCCTCGATGGCGAAGCGCGACGGCAGGCTGTGCACGGTACTCGGCTGCATGGGCGCAGACGGCCAGCCGCAGATCCAGCTGCAGCTCTATACCGCAATGATAGATTACGGCCTCGACATCCAGGAGGCGCTTGAGCTGCCGCGCTTCCTGTCCGGCCGCTTCGGTCTCGGCGAGGCGCGCGACACGCTCTATCTGGAAAGCCGGTTTCCAGCCGACACCATCGATGCGCTGGAACGGCGCGGCCACTCCATACATCGCTGGGGCGCGTGGAACGAGCAGGCCGGGCACGCGCATGGAATCACGATCGGACCGGAAGACCGCATGTTGAGCGGCGGCTCCGATCCGCGCAGCGATGGGGCGGCGATAGGTTACTGAGACTTCAGTAGCCGCAGGTCGCGCAGCGCGGGGCCACCGGCGCGTAGTAGGAATA
>CAYUOL010000546.1:0-2754 GCA_964446345.1 uncultured Iamiaceae bacterium
CGATTTCTATTTGCCAAGGTGAGGGTCGCGAGTTCGAATCTCGTCGTCCGCTCCAGAAATCGCAGGTCAGCCGGGGTGTTCGCCCCGGCTGACTGCGTTCTCCGGGTCATCCATCGCCTCTTGCCCCCACCTCTGCCCCCATAGATGGCCATGAAGGGCACGAAGCGCTTCCGGTCCGGGGCCTGGCGGCTGAAGGTGTTCGCCGGCTGGGATCCCGCGACGGGCAAGCGGATCGACCTGTACGAGACCGTCAAGGCGCCGAACAACCGAGCCGGCGCGAAGGCCGCCGACGCCCGTCTGGCCGAGATGGTGGCGGCCGTCGAGTCGGGGGAGCGGCCGTCGCCGAAGTCGCCGGCCCGGGCTCGTCCTTCGGGCATGACGGTCACCGAGCTCGCCGACCGGTGGGAGGCGGCCCACCGCCCCAGGCAGAACGAGCGCACCGGCCAATGGATCGGTTGGTCGCCCAAGACGCACCGCGACAAATTCCGCCGCTACATCCTCCCGACCATCGGCGACCACCTCGCCGACGGTGTCACCGGCATCGACCTCGACGACTTCTACCGCCAGCTCGAGGACGAATCCGGGCTATCGCCGTCCGTCGTCCGTCGCTGCCACAGCCAGCTCCACGCGATGTTCAACTGGGCGATCCGCAAGAAGCTCGTCGCCAGCAACCCCGCGTCGTCGGCCGACCCGCCGAAGACGAAGCCGTAGGTGCTCAACGTCCCGCCGATGGTCGACGTCCGCAAGGTCGTCGACCTCGCACGGCCGAGCTTCGCGACGTACATCCAGATCGCGGCGACGATCGGTGCGCGGCGAGGGACGACTGTCGCACTCCGCTGGCAGAACGTCGACCTCGACCAGAACCGCATCACGTTCGAGCGTTCGATCGCCGAGTCGGACGACGCAGCGGACTCGAATCGCCGGAGGCCTCCGCTGCCGCATCGGCCGGCCGATCGCAGCAGCGCTCCAGCAACCGAAGCAAGAAGAAGCGGCCAAGGCGCCCACGGCACGAACGAGCGTCGAGTTTGGCGTCGTTTCCTGTTTCCGCATGCAGAAACAGGAAACACAGCTACACTCCGAGCATGCAGTCGGCCTTGGACGACATCTGGCAAGGGCTCGTCGACGCGCTTGACGACGTCGGGCTCGAGGCACGTCTCGACCGGGAAGGTCACACACCCGATGGCTGGGACGCGCACGGCGAGATCGAAGACGTCCCGGTCGTGATCGAGCTCAAGGCGGCGCCGACGATGGCAGACGTGGCCAGAGTCGGCCGTCGACGGGCCAAGGACGCGTACCGCGTGGTAGCGGCCAGACGCCTCTCGGATGCGATCAAGGAAGAGCTGCGCCGCAAGGACATCGGCTACTACGACGGCCGCGGGCAGTTGCGCCTCTGGCATCGCCCTCTGCTCGTGGACACCGCGGTTCGCGTACGGCGGGACGGCGACGACCGGGTTGAGAGACCTTTGCGGATCGACTCAGCCTCCATGCTCGACGTCGCGCTTGCTGTCCTTGATGGGTCCGCCGCATCAGGCGTGAGGTCCACCGCCGACCTGCTCGACCGGGCGCCCGGCACCGTGTCCAAACAGCTCGCCAGGCTTCGTTCTGCACACCTGGTCGACGACGACAACACGCCGTTGGTGCCCGATCTCTTCGAGGCGGTCCTCGAAGAATGGCACCCAAGTCGCCTGCCGCTCGCGGCCCTTCCTCCGAGGTCGGGAGCGTCGAGCGATCGGCTGAGCGTTCGATTCGACGATCTGGATCAGGCCGGGTGGGTGTTGGCCGATGCGCAGGCCGCCGCCGCTTGGGGAGCTCCTGTCGTCGTCGCCGGTGACGCCCCGCCGGACTTCTACGTGCCCACCCAGCAGATCGTCCGCAACGCGCGAACACTGCTCGGCGCAGCTGAGTTCGGGCAACACGCGTGCACCGTCGCTGTCGCGCCGGCGCCCTACGTCTGCCGTCGTCGGCTCCATGCACCGAAGGCGAAGGGTTCCGCGCCGGCCCCGACGCCAGTCGTCGCCGCGCTCGATCTCGCCCACGATCCGGCTCGCGGTCGGGAGACACTCGAACGCTGGTCGCGGGATCTTCCGGAGGAGGTTCACCGTGTCTGGTGATCCAGCACACGGCACGATCATCGTCGCCGAGGCCGACTCCGTCGTCGCACGGGCAGTGTCCGCGCTCGCCCGGTTCCCGGCGGATCAGCCGTGGGTGCTCATCGGCGGCATCGCCGTCTTCATCCGGCTCGGCTCGGTCACCCGCCCGACCGCCGACGCCGACACCATCGCGAAGTCACAGGCTGCGTTGATCGACCGACTCCAAGTCGACGAGATCCCATCGGTCATCGCCGGCGGCGACCTGCAGATCGAGGTCGCGGGCGGCATCGTCGACGTCGACGTGATGGACCTCGCAGACGATCCGCTACCGGGTGACACCGAGCGGCGAATGTTCGCGCTCGCGCGCCGAGCGGCGCTCAACTCGGCCGAAGCCCGTGCTGTCACCGTGACGAGCGCGTCGGCGGACGTGGGAGCGACGGGGTCGGTCCCGGTCGCATCCGTTGCAGCACTGATCGCCCTCAAGACCGTGTCGATGGTCCGCCGGCCGTACGGCAACTCTCCGCACAAGATCGGCTCCGACATCCACGACCTCGTCCGGCTGACGGCGACCGGTGCCCAGTCCGCAGCCGAGGACCTCGTACGGCTCGATGCCGATCTCGCTGCATGGGTGGGTGCCGAGATTGCCAGGGCGTTCGAGCCGGTA
>CAYUOL010000547.1:0-2750 GCA_964446345.1 uncultured Iamiaceae bacterium
CGCGCTCAGGCCGGCCCCGCGCAGCCGATGCAGGATATACATGCCGGCAAAGCCGGCACCGACCACGACGACGTCGTAGGCCTGGACCGGCTGTTCATCCTCGGCCGGCCGAGCGGCGGACATGGACATTCGTGCATTCCTCCCCGAATTCTTCTCGATTTGGCCGACAGCATTCTTCGCGCAGCGTCAAAGCGCAAGACACAAATCCGGCCATCCGGGCTACGGAATTGCCGTGGCTGGGAAGCCTCGGGATCGCCCCGGACCGGTTGGCTTGCCGACGCGGGATGGGCTAGCGTCCGGACGGGTCGAACCAATAACAAGGGATCCCTCGGGAGGAGGTCGAAGACCATGAACACCCTGCCCAAATCCGTGATCATCACCGACGATACGATGCGCGAAGGCCTGCAGATCGAGAGCGCGGCCATTCCCGTCGAGGCAAAACTGCGGCTGCTCGATGCGCTCGGCGAAACCGGCGCCAAGGTGATCTCGATCGGCTCGTTCGCCCATCCGAAGTGGACGCCGCAGATGGCGTGCATCGACGAGATCGCCGAGCGCTTCGTGCCGAAGCCCGGCGTGATCTACACCGCCGCCGTCTTCAACAAGCACGGATTCGATCGGGCCGACCGCTACTTTCCCAAGATCGACGTGCGGCGCAATCGCGGCCGCTACGCCACCCATGTCGAGCTCTGCGATTCCTTTGCACGCCGCAACTACAACCGCAGCCAGGCGCAGCAGATCGCCGCCCTCGACGAGACCATTGCGGCCGCGCGCGCCGCCGGCGCCGAGAAGGCGTCGGTGTCGATCGGCAATCCGTTCGGCTCGAATTTCGAGGGACCGTTCTCGCACGAACAGCGCATGGGCCTGCTCGAACTGATGATCGGCAAGTGGGAGGCCGCGGGCATTCCAGTGACGCGCGTGGCGCTGCTCGAAGCCATGGGCTGGAACCTGCCGCATCTGGTGCGGCAGACGATCCTGGCCATCAGGGAACGTTGGCCCACCGTCACCGATTTTCACCTTCACCTGCACAATCAGCGCGGCGCGACCATCGCCAGCTATTACGAAGGGCTGATGCTTGGCGTACGCGAGTTCGACACCAGCCTCGGCGGCATGGGCGGATGTCCCTATTGCGGCAACGGCCGCGCGGCCGGCCATGTGCCGACGGAGGACTTCGTCGATCTCTGCCACGAGATGGGAATCGAGACCGGCTACAACCTGAAGAAACTGATCGAAGCCGTGGCGGTCGCCGAAGAAGTCGTCGGTCACCCGCTCTGGGGTCACGTCTCCAAGTCGGGACCGAGGCCGCGCGGCAGCGAACTCTATCCGCGGGACATGCCGTTTGTGGAAACGCTGGAGGAAGCGGCACACTTCCGTAAAGGCCCCGGCGTCTATGCCGGCCAGATCGCGCCCTGGAAGAAGGACGACGCCCTGCTCAAGGCGTAGCAAGGCTGTTCGGAAGACAGCCTGGGAGAAACAATGGGAATTATCGAAACCAAGCTCGACCGCCGGTCTGACACGTTCGCGCGCAATCGCAACGACATGATCGAGTCGTTGCAGACGGTCGAGGACCTGCTTGCCGAGGCGGCGCGTGGCGGCGGCGAGCAGGAGATGGCGCGGCTGCGCGCGCGCGGAAAGATGCCGCTGCGCGAGCGCATCTCCATGGCGCTCGACCGGGACTCGCCATTCCTGGAAATCAGCCCGCTTGCGGCCTGGCGCTCCAACTTCAATGTCGGCTCCGGCTTCGTGGTCGGCATCGGCGTCATCTCCGGCGTCGAATGCGTCATTCTCGGCCACGATCCGTCCGTGCGCGCCGGCGCGTTCAACCCGTTCAATTCCAAGAAGCTGATGCGCGGACTGGAAATCGCACGCACCAACCGCATGCCCTACGTCCAGTTCGTGGAATCGGCGGGCGCGGACCTGCGTGGCGAATCCGGCAAGGAAGATCCGGAGGCGACCATCCGGCGCGAGGTCGGCCACTTCGCGGAGTCCGGCCGCCTGTTCTACGAGATCACGGAGCTTTCGAAGCTGCGCATCCCGACCGTGTCCATCGTGTTCGGCGCCTCGACGGCCGGCGGCGCCTACCAGCCCGGCATGAGCGATTACAACATCTTCATCCGCGGCCAGTCCAAGGTGTTTCTGGGCGGGCCGCCGCTGGTGAAGATGGCGACCGGCGAGGACGCCAACGAGGAAAGCCTCGGTGGCGCCGAGATGCACACGACGATCTCGGGGCTCGGCGACTACCTCGCGGAAGACGAGACCGACGGCATCCGCATCGCGCGCGAGGTGATCGCGCATCTGAACTGGCGCAAGCTCGGCCCGGGACCGACCCTGCCCGCCGATCCGCCGCTGTACGACGCCGAAGACCTGCTCGGCATTGTCGGGCGTGACCTGCGTCAGCCCTTCGACATCCGCGAAGTTATCGCCCGCATCGTCGACGGATCGCGCTTCGAGGAGTTCAAGCCGCTCTACGGACCGACGCTGGTCACCGGATGGGCGTCGATTCACGGATTTCCGGTCGGAATCCTCGGCAACAACGGCGCGCTGCTGTCGGAGTCGGCGGAGAAGGCCGCGCAGTTCATCCAGCTCTGCAACCAGATCGACGTTCCCCTGCTCTTCCTTCACAACATCACCGGCTACATCGTCGGCACCGATTTCGAACAGGGCGGCATCACCAAGGACGGCTCGAAGATGATCAATGCGGTCGCCAATTCGACGGTGCCGCATCTCACCGTGATCGTCGGCGCCTCCTACGG
>CAYUOL010000548.1:0-2731 GCA_964446345.1 uncultured Iamiaceae bacterium
GAGGGTGCGCTCGACCTCGCCGACGTCGAGCTTCACCTTGGAGTTGGCCCGGTTGAGGATCAGCCGCAGCTTCTCCATCGGCGTGTTGAGCAGGCGCAGCGTCTGCAGCCCGATCTTCACGTTCTTGATGTTCGGGATGTCCATGCCCGCGACGAGGAGCACGTCGTCGCTGATCTCGATCAGGCCCAGCACGACGTCGTTGAAGTACGCCGGGGTGTCGACGATGACGAACGAGCAGAAGCTGCGCAGGATCTCGATGATGCGGACCATCTCGGCGGCGCCGATCTGATCGGCGAACGCCGGCTCGAGCGGGGCCGGCAGCACCAGCAACCCCGACGGGGTGTGCTCGGCGAGCAGGTTGCCGAGCAGCGCGACGTCGAGGCGATCGAGGGCGCTGACGGCATCGACGATGGTGTGCTGGGGCGACAGCTTGAGCATCACCGCGATGTCGCCGAACTGCAGGTCCGCGTCGACGAGCACCACCGGCTTGTCGCTGCGCTTCGAGAGCACGCAGGCCAGGTTGGTGGCGATGACCGACTTGCCGGCGCCGCCCTTGGTCGAGAAGACCGTGATGACCCGGCCCACCTCGCCGTCCTCGAAGTACGACGGGCTCGTCGACTCGGGCGCCTGGGGCGCGACGTACGAGAGGCTCGCCGCCGCCCGCGACACGGCGTCGGCCAGCTCGGCCGTGTCGACCGGCGCCTGCAGCACGTCCTTGACGCCCGCTCGCAGCGCGCGTTGGAGGAGCTCGGTCGTCAGCTCGGTGGTGACCATGACCGCACCGACCTCGCGGCGGGCCGCGAGGAGCTGGTCGACGGTCGCGAGGTCGGGGCTGGCCCCGAAGGACGGACCGAGGACGACCACGACCGGCTGCCCGTTGAGGCGGGCGGCGAGGTCGTTGATCGACGCGAACGGCGTCGCACCCTGGCCGAGCTGCATCGCGAGGCGGCTGCGCGACGCCTGATCGGCATCGATGACCGCGACCGCGACCTGTGGGGCACCGCCGCCGGAGGCGGCACCGGCGCCGGGATGGGGCATGTATTCGCCGGGGTTGCCGGAGAACGGACTCGTCACGTGGTTCCTGCCTACCCTGCTTCGCCCGCGTACGGCGTCAACTTGCCCTGCTCCTCACCCGGGAGGGCGTCGGTCACGATGGGCAGCGGCGGCAGCGGCAGCGGCTCGTAGCCCTTCGCCACCAGCGAGAGGTAGAAGCCGAGGTCCTGGCCCGTGGCGATCCACTGCGCGGCCTGCGGAGGCACGTCGAAGGTGATCAGGCCGGTGTCGTTGGTGCCCGTGGTGGTCCCGGACGACGTGCCGCCGGACGACGAGTTGGCCGTGCTGCTGCTGGCCTGCTCACCGGGGCCGAGCAGCTGGCTGGAGCCGACGGCCAGGATCTGCACCTTCTGGTACATGTAGCGCGCGGTCTTGGGGATGATGATCCACTGCGGACCGCCCACGCGGATGATCGCCTCACTGGTCTCCGGCTTGATGCTGCCCAGGTCCGGCAGGTACTTCGGGTTGTTCTCGTTCGTCGGGTTGTCGAGCGCTTCCTTCGTCTTCGCGTTGTCCTGGTACACCATCATGTTGACCTCGTCGCCGGGGACGAGGAAGCCGCCGACGCCCTTGACCTGGTCGACGCGGATGCTGATGGCGACGTGCTGCTTGTTCTTCAGCCGCTCCCGGAAGCTGATCTGGACCGTCGTCGGATCGACGAACATGCCCTCGACGATGATCGTGCCCGGTGAGATGTTGAAGAGCGCCACCTTCTTCTGGATGGCGTCGGGCGATTGGATCGCGGTCGCCGGGCGGAACTTCTGCGGGATCGACCGCTCCTGGATCTTCTTCTCGTTGTACATCTGGCCGCCGTCGGAGCCACGGGCGATGTTCTCGCTCGCGGCGAAGACCGACACCAACGCGGAGTCCTGGTCAACGGTCTCCTGGATGCCGTTGACGTACTTGACGATCAGCAGCACGGCGACGACGCCGACTGCGATCGCGCCGATGAGAATGGCGGTTCTGCGTGAACTCACTCCGACCTCGTTCCTCCCTGGGCCACGAAGTGCCCCCCAAACACGACATTGCTCTTGCGTTTGCGCTGTTGCTGCACTGTTGCTGTGCGCTCGTGCTCAGCGCCTCCGTACCGATCCCACGAAGGCCCCGGCCCGTTGCAGTCTGGCTCGGTCTGACTCTGCAGTGTGACTCTTGTCGGCCGTTACCCCGCCCCGACTTAGGTCTTATTACCTATTCGCCCAAAATTCCTCGCGCGCCCGTTGGGTCCCTGGACGTGCGTTCCCGTGCATTCCGAGGCGGCACGATAGCCGGTCCCAGCGCCATGCGCTGGGACCGTGCCTCGATGCGCGTGGTCAGACGTCAGTTTCGACTGCGCCACTCGCCTGTGCGTCAGTGTCCGCTGCGCCCTCGATCGCGGCCTCGATGTTGCCCGCCTCGGCATCCGCGGCGATGGCTGCGGCCTCGACGGCACCCGGATGCTCGACGCCGTGCTCGGCGAAGTACTCGGCCCAGGCCTCCTGGCCCTCGCTCTCCCCGGCGACGCCGATGTAGTTGCCCTCGTCGTCGTACGCGTGCTCTCCGAAGTGCTCCTGGTACTCCGCCGCCACGACACCGCCCTCGGCCGCCTGCTTGATCGAGAGGCTGATGCGGCGGCGCTGGAGGTCGAGGTCGATGATCTTGACCCACAGCTCCTCACCGGGGGTGACGACCTGCTCGGGCA
>CAYUOL010000549.1:0-2715 GCA_964446345.1 uncultured Iamiaceae bacterium
GGGGTTCGAGCTGGCCTTCGGCGTGAACCACCTCGCGCACTTCCTGTTCGTGACCGAGGTGCTCCCGCTGCTCGAGGCGGGCTCGCCGGCCCCCGATGGTGCGCCCGCCCGCGTGGTGGTCGTGTCGAGTGGCAGCCACTACGACGCCAAGGAGGGGATCGACTTCGATGCGCTCCGCCGACCCACCGCCAGCTTCTCGGGCATGCCCGAGTACGCGGTGTCGAAGCTCGCCAACGTCGTCTTCGTGCAAGAGCTCTGCCGGCGCACCGCACCGGACGAGCTCTTCGCGGTCTCGTTGCACCCGGGCAACCTCATCGGCACCGACGTGATGCGCCGCGTCCCGCGGCCGTTGGAAGCGGTGGTGAAGCGCTTCCGACCGACGCCTGAGGAGGGGGCGCGGACCTCCGTGCTCTGCGCCACCTCGCCCGACGTCCTCGACCACCGCGGCGCCTACTACTCCGTGCTCGAGCGCAAGGAACCGAGTCCGCTCGCCACGCCCGCGCTCGGCGCCGAGCTGTGGGAGCGCAGCGCCGCGTGGGTCGCCGAGGGGTAGGCGCGGGCCATCGCGCTTTCGCGAGCGCCGCGCGCGGCGCGGAGCGGCTCAGCCTTCGGGCGGGTTCGCTGACGGCCCCGGTGACGCGGCGCCACCCGTCAACGCCGCCCGCAGCTCGCTGACCTCCGCGCGCAAGGCGCGCAGCTCGGCGAGCACGGGGTCGTTCGGGCCGGTGCGGTCGGGGGAGCGGTCGGGGGAGCGGTCCGGGGCCGGCCCTGACGCCGGGGTGATGGGGTCGGCCGCCGCCGCCGCCTCGGCCGCCTCCGTCGCTTCGAGGGACGCCGAAGCCTCCGTGTCATCGGCGCCGGCCTCGGTCTCGTCGCCGGGTTGGTCACCGGCCTTGCGCGCGGCGCGGGGCGTCGTGAACAGCTCGGCGAGCGAGCCCGAGAGCAGGCCGATGAGCGCCACGCCGCCGAGCATCAGCAGCACGGCGACGAAGCGGCCCTTCTCGGTCTCGGGGACGAGGTCGCCGTAGCCCACGGTGGTGAACGTGACGATGGCCCACCAGAGCGAGTCGCCGTAGGTGACGAACCCCGACGACGGAGGCTCGACGCGGTAGACCACCGTCGAGCACACGATGATCAGGACGAGCGAGTAGAGCCCGGCCTTGCCGAGGCGATCGGCGAGGCGCCGCAGCATCTCGGTCGATCCGCTGGCCAGGACGAGGCGCAGGATCCGGCCCAGGCGGGCGATCCCGAGCACCGACGTGCTGCCCAGGCCCGGGATGAGGTACCAGGGGAAGGTCAGCACGACGATCACGGTGTCGAAGCGGCCGAAGCCGGTGCGCAGGTACCCCGGGTGCCAGCGGATGTGGACGACGAGGTCGGCCACGAAGATCAGCCACGAGACGATGTTGATGACGAGGAAGGGGTCGTCGGAGCCCTGCGATGCGAAGGCCACGACGATCGGCACCAACGCGGCGCACACGATGACCGGACCCATGCGCCGCTCCCACGTCGCCAGACGGGGATCCGACGGCGGGGGTCGCCGGTGCAGCCGGCTCCCCGCGGCGGTCGTCGGGGAGGGCGGGGAGGAAGAGGAAGGTTCTGCCATCGAGAGAGCGGCTCCGTGGGCCGACCCAGAGTCTGCAACGCCGCGGCCGCGCGCCGGGTGATGCCGCCGGTGGGAGCGCGGCGGGCGCGATGGGTGTGGTGGCGAACGCGTCGGCGGCGCTCGGTTAGCGTCAGGATCCAGCGCCCGCACGAACGAACCCCTCCGAACGACCGCCCGGATGACCGGCCCGACGAGAGCAGAGCCCGCGTGAGCGACACCGACACCCCACCCGCCGCGGCCCTCGCGCTCGAGCCGACAGCGCTGCTGAAGGATCGCAAGTACCTCGTGCTGCTGTTCTTCGGGGCCCTCATCGGCGTGCCCGCCGCCGCCATGGCGTACTTCTTCCTGAAGATCGTCGCCGAGTGCCAGCACTTCGTCTTCACCACCCTGCCGCAGGACCTCGGCTTCTCCACGCCGCCCGTCTGGTGGCCGCTGCCCCTGCTGGTGCTCAGCGGCCTGCTGGTCGCGCTGTCCATCCAGTACCTGCCGGGCACGTCCGGCCACGAGCCGTCGGCCGGCTTCGTCGCCGGTGGCCCGGTGATGCCCGCCGAGCTCCCGGGCATCGTGCTCGCCGCGTTCGCCACGCTCGTCGGCGGGGTGGTGCTCGGTCCCGAGGCGCCGCTGATCGCGATGGGCAGCGGGCTCGGGGTGCTGGTGGTGCACCTCGTGAAGAAGGATGCGCCGCAACAGGCGGTCCTCGTGGTCGGCGTCGCGGGCAGCTTCGCCGCCGTCAGCACGCTGCTGGGCTCCCCGATCGTCGGTGCCTTCCTGATGATGGAGGCCGCCGGGCTGGGCGCGCTCACCGGCGTGATCCTCGCTCCCGGTCTGATCGCGTCGGGCATCGGGGCGATGATCTTCATCGGCCTCGACAACTGGACCGGGTTCGGCACCTTCTCGCTGGCGATCCCCGGCATCCCCGCCTTCACGACGCCGACGGTCGCCGAGCTCGCGTGGGCCCTCGCGATCGGCCTGCTGGCCGCGGTGCTGGGCAGCGGCATCCGCCACCTCGGGGTGCTGCTCAAACCCGTCGTCGAGCGCCGCCGGGTCGTGCTCACCCCGGTGGCGGGCGCCGTGATCGCGCTCGCGGCGATCGTGTTCGCGCAGGTGAC
>CAYUOL010000550.1:0-2713 GCA_964446345.1 uncultured Iamiaceae bacterium
GTATGCTCGGCATCGGCCGATCGCTCGCCTATGAGCTCATCGCCGCTGGAGAGCCCGAGGTGGTGCACGTCGCGAGCGTCATGCGGGTGCCCGTTGAAGCGGTGCACGCCTTTGTCGAGCGGCGCTGGTCCGTCCAGCCGGCTGTCAGCGCGGACCAGTAGTGTCCGAACAGCGTCACTTTCGCGGCGGGCGACCGGGCCCGTCGGCTGGTGACCGCATCGCCGCAACCGTCAGCCACGAGACGGGCGAGGCCTCCGACACGGAAGGCGAACGAGCGATGCGGACGTCGAATGGCCATCGGAGTGACACGTGAACCGCCGCGGCCGTGGCGACGGCGGCATCTACCGCGATGCCGAGCGGAACCGGTGGGTCGACCAGCTCGACCTCGGGCCGGACCGAACGGCCGCCGGTTGCACCGCAAGGTCGTCGGCCGCACCAAGTCCGACGTAGCGGCCAAGCTCCGAGCGCTCCGAAAGGAACACGACGGGCGCCCCGGCACGAACCCCGGCCTGCAGACCGTCGGCGAAGACGCGCAGCAGTGTCCGAACCGTCGGCCTGCCCGCCGTTGTCGTCGAGTCGCTCCGCAGCCACCGGACCGACCAGATGTACAGCCTGTCCGACTGGGGCCGACCCGGAGAGTGGGAGGGCCTCGTGTTCACCTCCGCCGCCGGAACGCCGATCGATCCGTCGAACTTCCGCCGACTCGTCAAGGAGGTCGCCAATAGGGCGGGAATCGGGCACCTCGCCCCCTACGACCTGCGCCACACCGCAGCCAGCCTGCTCTCCGACGCCGGAGTCCCCAACCACGAGCTGGCCGACCTGCTCGGCTACACCACCACACGAATGGTCGAAGTCCACTATCGGCACCGGCCGACCGACACGATCGATGTCGCCATTGGTCCAATGGACGAGCTACTCGGCGAGGTGCAGAACCGTACGTAGTTGCAGGTGGGCGGGAGCAAACCGCGCGCGCCGGCGATGTGCAGGGCTGTCAGCCGGTGAGATTCGCGAACGGGCGTCGTCCGTATCGCGCAGCGAATCGGCGGAGCATGTCCTTCTCCACACCACGCGGCAGTTTCTCAGTCGGTCGCCAGGCCACCAGCAACTCGTCGGACTCGGCGAGCTGCCAGATGTATCGGCCTCCCCAGCGCCCGACCTTGTGGCCCGCACCGAACCGGGAGTACTCGCGGAGCCGACGGCGGAGGCTGGTCGCCTTGCCGATGTAGAGGACTGGGCAGTTCTCGACCCACGAGTCGGTCAATGTCTCGATCGCGACGGACGGGTCTCGACCCTTGAACCATCCGGCGCCACTCGATGGCAAGAACGTCGGCGCGTGGTCGGCGGTCCGGACCACTACGGAGACGCCGCCACCCATCGGGACGTCTTCCGGCCGGAGGGTTCGGAGGCGAACGAAGCCGTCGAATCCGACGGCCCTCAGCTGGTCGGGGGTGAACTCGTCCACAGGACCCGACCGTACCGCCCCAGTCGGCCCGGCCGCTGTGACGTTCGGGCCATGCCAGCAACCGGAAGGTTAGAGGCCGCGCGGTTTGGTGGGAGGGGCCGTTTGGCCTGCAATTCCGGGGATCTGGGCGATCTGGTGGTGACCGTCCACCGGTGGAGTGCTCTGACCGATTTTGCTGTCGGGTGCACCAAAGAACCACACCGAGTGGAAGGTCACCCTCCATCATGCGCGCGTTGGACCCCGAAGTCGGCGATGTTGTCTGGGCAGCGATCAAAGGTCTGATCCCTGCCCCTCCCCGGACCCACCCGTTGGGCTGTCACCGACCCCGTGTCGATGACCGGCTGTGCTTCCAGGTGATCCTGGTACGCCTCGCGACCGGGTGCTCGTGGGAAGACGCCGAACGGCTCTGCGGCAACAAGGTGTCGGACACCACCGTGCGGTCCCGCCGCGACGAATGGATCACAGCCGGGGTGTTCGACCGGCTCGCCCGCGAAGCAATCGCCGCGTATGACCGCATCATCGAGTTGGACCTCAGCGACGTCGCCGTGGACGGCTCCCAGCACAAGAGCCCCGCTGGGGGCGAGGGAACGGGCCCGAACCCGACCGATCGCGGCAAGCTCGGCCACAAGTGGTCGATCCTGACGGACCTGCGCGGCATCCCGTTCGGTTGGGCGCTCGACGGAGCGAACCGCAACGACTCCGTACTGCTCGCCCCGACCCTGGATGCGGCCGACGCGCTCGGCCTCCTCGGCGATGTCGAGACGATCTGGTTGGACCGCGGTTACGACTCCGGAGCCACTCGTGACCGGCTCACCGCACGCGCTCTCGACGACGCGATCATCGCCAAGAAGCGCCCCCGGGGCACAGCGAAGAACACTCCAACACCACACCAGCCCATGGGTCTGCGATGGCCTGTTGAACGCACGAACTCGTGGCTGTCGAACTTCGGTCAACTCCGTCGCAACACCGACCGCGACCGGACCCGACGCGAATCCACGTTCGCTCTCGCCGTCACATTCCTGCTCGCCGCCAAGCTCATCGACTGGCGAAACCGCTGGTCTCCCAAGGCGGAACCTATCCGCTGAACCTCTTAGGCCCCCCCTTTGGCCCCCCTCGGGCGTTTCGAAGGCTTCCCGGAAACTGCCGAGGCCTCGAAACTCTTGGGGGACAAGGAAACTGAGAGTGGAGCTGATGGGACTCGAACCCACGACCCCCTGCTTGCAAAGCAGGTGCTCTAGCCAGCTGAGCTAC
>CAYUOL010000551.1:0-2684 GCA_964446345.1 uncultured Iamiaceae bacterium
GCGAGCACCCAGTCGAAGGTCGTCGCGCTGGCGGCCGATCTCAGGAAATGTTTGGTGATTGTATACTTGCCACACCCACCGGCTACTGGTCGATCAGGTAGCGCAACGCGAAGGCACCGAAAGCCAGCGTCGCGACGGTCGCAGTTTGCAGCCCCCATTCTCCGAACAGCAGGTCAATGGCAATGAAAATCGCCATGCCCATGAAGACGCTGACAGTTACCGCTAGACGCGCGACCCGCCGCTCAAAGCGTTCGATCCTCACCCTTTCCTCGTCCGCCAATGCGCTAGCTTTTCTTCTTCGCTGGCGTGGTTGGCGGCTTCACTACGGCCTTTAGGCGGGCCTCCCAGCGCTTCTCGTCTTCGTCGGCCTCCGCCGCTCGCGCGGCGTCAATGAAGGCCTGCTTAAGGTTCTGGGCTTTGGGCGCTGGCTGCTTTGGCATAGTCGATCTTTAGCTTCTCAAGAGGGCCTTTGTGTAGGGCAGACGGGATACGCCAGAAGTCACCGGGGCTAGCGCTGCTGAAGGCAGCCTCAATGTCAGGCCAATAGTATAGCAGAGACGAAGCCTGCAGATGTTTGCGCGCAGTGGCCCAGGCGTGCGGCAGGATTACGCCCACGACATTGGACTGCCGGACAGCAAGCAACTGGTGCGGCCGTTTCAGCATGTTGGCGTCGGCCGTAACGATGGCTTTGCCACCTTCACTGGCGAAACGAGGCACCCACGTTTCGTCAGCGGTCCGCGCGGGGTGTACGTCGCGCACGTGCGATAGCTCCCATCCGGTGCTCAGTGCGAGATCCCTGAGCGCTCGGACGATCTTGGGCGAGACGTGTTCGTCCGCCCGGACTTTCAATCAGGTAACCCCAGTTCAAATTCGACGGCTTGTCGAACTAACTTTTCGTCTACCTCATACCAGTCGCTCGTTGCGCCGTAGTGCCCGTTCTCTGCCTTCCATGTGTTGTAGATGGCGAGCGTCGGGACGCCGTACGGCACGATAGCGGGTTGCCCGTAGGCGACCAGCGGAGAGATAACGATATCGGGAAATTCCGCCTGCTTCGGCCGCCACTCACGTGCAACGCCAGAAGCCGGATCGAATTCGACCCCCTTGGCCAAGACTTCTTCGAGAACGACGTACATCTCGTACTGCTTCGTGACGAGATTCAGGAGCACGCTGTCGTGCACGTCGCGCGCGGTCTTGGAGAACACGTCAACGCGATCCGTCAGGTACTTGGTCGCAGACATAGCGAATGGATGCTGCTGCTTCCATTGCTCGCGCGCTGTCTCTGCAGCCTTCCGCAAGGCTTGCAGGCTCACGTCCTGCTTGCGGAAATGCTCGACAAACCGGACCTCGATTAGGTCGAGGAACCCAAGCTCCTGAGCGCCCTGAATCGGCTGGTACTGCCGATGGATGATCGGTCCGCGGCCGCGACCCTTGTGACCATGAAGCCAGCCAACGATCTTGGCGGGTTGGGCGATGTTGAGCAGGCGAGCGGCCTCACGGACGGTGTAGAAACCGCCCGCCACCGGATCGTTCGTACTCGTCCGAAGATGCTCAACAGCGCCCATGGCCGGAACCTTATGAGAACAAATGTGGCGATGTACAGGACGAAGTCAGGACCGTTGTATTGCCCTGAGCCCCTTAGGCTTCGGTTTCGGCCCCGTCAGCCGACCTGTAGGTGAGGCGCTTCCCACGATGCCCATGAGGGCGTTGGCCGCGCGCTCACCATCTTCCACTCCGACGGCGCTGCGATTGTTGTAACGGAAGTCGAATTCCGCGAGGTAGCGGTGCAGGTGCTTCTCGCTGCAATGCTGGTAGATGCCCTTCATGCCGCGCTTGAAGATGCTGTAGAAGCCTTCGACCGTGTTCGTATGGACGTTGCCCCGAACGTACTCGTCCATGCCGTGGTTCACCACCTCGTGGCTGGCCATCAGCGCGCCGGGCTTGCGGTAGTAGCGGGCCTCGTCCGTCATCAAGGCAGTTTCGCGGGCGATGTTGTTCGCGACGATCCGACCTATAGTCTCGGTGTTCGCCCGGTCGACATGGAAGGATCGGACGGACCCGCCGCGTTGCACTAGGGAGACGACCGCGTCCTTGTGATGAAAGGCGCGGGCCTTCTTGGCGCCCTTCTTCGTGCCGATGTACGTCTCGTCTGCCTCCACCACCTCACCTTTGCCGCCCATGGGCGGCATCTGGCCGTTGCGCATGGCCTCCCGAATACGGTGAGCCATGAACCACGCCGTCTTATAGGTGACGCCCAGAAGCCGGTGCAGTTGGTGCGCGCTGAAGCCTTTCCTGCTGCTGGTCAGCAGGTATGTGGCCTGAAGCCACTTGTGGAGGGGCACATGGCTGGCTTCGTAGACCATGCCCACCTTGACCGTGAATTGCTCCCGGCAGGCGTAGCACTTCTTCAGGCCGATGCGGGTGGTCTTGCCGGTCAGCGCGCCGATCTTGATGGCGTCCGCGTTGCCGCAGTGGGGGCAGGTCGGGCCGTTCGGCCAGAGCAGTCCTTCAAGGAACTGGTAGGCGGCGGCTTCGTCGTGGAAGTAGGGCTGGGATAGGACGGACATGGCGGGCCTCGGGGAGTGGTCCAAATCTAGGGGTCGGCGATGGGTGTGTCAAGTATATAATTGCCAAATGTTTGGAGCTTCTCGCACGCTGCCCGGATTCGGCGGATATAGCCGATCGCC
>CAYUOL010000552.1:0-2677 GCA_964446345.1 uncultured Iamiaceae bacterium
GGATCGCCGCCGATGCCGACGGCACGATCTGGTTCACCGACTACTTCTACGGCGGCGAGGGTTCGTCCATCTCGCTGTACGCCGTCACGACTGGCGCCGCCCCAGCCGCATGGCCGGACGACCTCCCGCTCGATCGCCCGATCGGCGCGTCGTTGACGACCTGCGGCGACCGCTGACCCCCAGCGCGGATCCCGAACACCGCTCACCGCTCACCCGTCACCGTCACCGATCACCACGGCGCCAGCGCCCGCTCCGCGAGGTCGACCCAGCCCGTGACGAAGCGCTCCTCGGGGATCGGGCCGGGCGCCTCGCCGAGCATCGTCTCGACGACGACGTAGTTGACCATCGCCCCGACCAGCACGACGGCCGCTGCACCGGTGTCCACCCCGGCGTCGACCTCCCCCGCGGTGACGAGCTCGTCGAGCCACGCCGCGAAGAACGCGTACGTCGCTTGGATGTAGCGCTCGCGCAGGCCGGCGAGCAGGTCGGGGAAGGGCGCCATCTCGCGGAACAGCACCTTGATGAGCTCGCGCTGGCTCTGCAGCATCCCGAGGCCGAGGCGCGCCGACAGCAGCAGGCCGTCGCGCAGCGCCACGTCGGTGGCGCGCACATCCGTGCTGAGCAGGCGGCCCTGTTGCTCCTCGTAGCGACGGACGCCCGCTTCCAGCACGGCCTGCTTCGAGGCGAAGTGCTTGTAGACGCCGCCGCCTCCCCTCGCGAGCCCCGCCGCCCCTTCGATCATCGTGATGCTCGTGGCGGCGAACCCGCGATCCGCGAACAACGTCATCGCGGCGTCGACGATGCGATCCGCAGTCGGACGGTCGGCTGGTGCCGGGGAGGACGGCATCGACGGTGGGGTTCGGGGCATCGGGCTCGCGCTTGTCGCTTGGTAAGTGATCACTTACCATAGCGCTCGTGGCACGCCTCCCCGGACCTCGCTCCCCGTTCGCGGCGCTCCGCGAGCTGCGCGCCCTCGAGCGCGACTCCTACGCCGCCCTCGACGACCTCCGCGCTCGCTACGGCGATGTCGTGGCGTTGGGCGCCGGGCCCGCCCGCCTGGTGTTCCTCTTCGGCCGCGAGGCCAACGAGTACGTGCTCTCGACCAACCCCGGTGCGTTCCGCTGGCGCGAGGCCATGAAGGCGCTGATCCCGGTCGACGGCGAGACCGCGCTCGTGGTGAGCGACGGCGACGACCACGCCCGCCGGCGCCGTCTGGTCCAGCCCGGCTTCCACAAGCGCCGCATCGACGGCTACGTGCAGCTCATGGCGCGGGAGGCCGATGCGGCGATCGACGAGCTGGCGGCGGGCCAGGTCGTCGATGCCCAGGCTGCGTTCCGCGTCGCGATCCGCCGCACGGTCGTGCTCGCGCTCTTCGGCGAGCACCTGCGCGCGCAGGCCGACGTCATCGGCGACACGTTGCAGCCGGCGTTCGACTTCATCAACCAGTCCCCGCTGCGGCAGATCAAGATCCCCGTGCCCGGCTCGAGGTACGCCAAGGCCCGAGCCGCGCGCGCCGCCGTCGACCGCATGATCGACGACGAGATCGAGCGCCGCGACGCGGCCGGCGAGACCGACGGCGACGACGTGCTCACGATGCTGCTCGCGGCGCGCGACGAGGATGACTCGGGGCTGACGCGGCAGGAGATCCGCGACCAGGTCGTCAGCCTGATCGCCGCGGGCTACGACACCACGAGCGCCGCGATGGCCTGGGCCGTGCACCGGGTGCTGAGCGAGCCCGGCGTGCTCGCCCGGCTGCGGGCGGAGCTCGACGAGGTCGTCGGCGACGCGCCGCTGACGATCGACCACCTCGCCCGCCTTCCCTACCTGCACGGGGTGGTGCACGAGACGTTGCGGCTCAACCCGCCGGGCATCGTCGCCCCCCGCAAGGCGATCGAGCCGTTCGCGTTCGGCGGCCACGACATCCGCAAGGGCGTCCTCGTCTTCTACAGCGCGTACGCCACCGGGCACGACGAGGCGTCGTGGCCCGACGCCGAGGCCTTCCGGCCCGAACGGTGGGACCTGAGCCGGCCGGGTCATGTCGAGCCCGACCGCTACGCCTTCGTGCCCTTCGGCGGTGGCGCGCGCCGCTGCATCGGCTTCGCGTTCGCCACGCTCGAGCTCGAGGTCATGCTCGCCCAGCTCGTGCGCCGCGCCGACCTCGCGCTGGTGACCAGCACACCGCCGCGCCCGACCGGCATCGCGTCGGTCAGCCCTGCGGGAGGCGTGCCCGTGCGCATCGAGGCCGTGCGCCCCGCCACGCCCATCACCGTCTGACCACCCGACCCCCGGGTCGTCCACGATCTCGGTTCTGCGCTGCGAGGCCGAGAGCTCATCGCTCCTCGCGTCCCGGCCGACGCGACGCCGCACGCCGGCGCACCGAGCGATCCCGCGCTGCAGCCCGATCCTTCTGGCGCGCCTCCCGCGCCTCGGGGCCGGCGCCACCGCGTTCGGTCTTGTAGGTGACCACGGGGACGGTCGCCGCCACGCGTGTCACGAGGCCGGCGTCGACGAGGTCGCCCACGACGCGGTCGATGTCCTTGTACGCGCCGGGCGCCTCTTCCGCCAGCAGGGTCGGGTCGCGGCAGATCACGACCGAGCCCCACTCGCTCGTGCGCAAGGTTCGTCGCGGCACGTCGCCGAAGCGGTCGCGCGCCGACGAGCGGGAGTACTTGCGGCC
>CAYUOL010000553.1:0-2646 GCA_964446345.1 uncultured Iamiaceae bacterium
TCTGCACGGCGCTGGCGCAGCGAAGCACAGGTCCGACCGCGATCTTCTATCCCTCCACGACAGCGCTCGACACGCCGGTTGCCGGCACCGCCGAATACGCGATGGCCAAGGCCGCCGGCGAAACGCTGGCCAGCCACCTCGACGCGTTTCAGCCCGGCCTGAAGGTCATCGTGCGCCGGCTGCCGCGTCTCGCGACAGACCAGACCGCGACGGTTGGCATTGCGGCTGCACAGGATGCGCTGGACGTGCTGTTGCCCATTGTGCACGAGGTCCAGCAGGCGGCCCGCCCGTCGGCGCAGGCGTCGCGCGAGCGATCGTAGGCGGCGCCGATGCCGAGCGCGCTTCGCAGCACCGTCAAGCGTATCGCCCAGAAAGTTCTGGGGCAGGGCAATGTGCGTGATTTCGTTCGCACTCGGCGGCTTTGGCTCGACAGGAAGATCTACCGCCGGCCGATCGACGTGGCCGAGCTGCGGCAGCGCCTGATCGATCTCGGCGTGACGCGCGGCCGAACCGTGTGGGTGCAATCGTCCTGGAACGAGTTCTTCAACGTTCCGATGAAGCCGAGCGAAGTCATCGACCTCCTGCGCGACCTCATCGGCCCGGAAGGCACGCTCGCGATGCCCGCCTTTCCGATCAATGCGGACCCGAGCACGGTGTTCATGGTCGACCGCGCGCCGGTCTATACGGGCCTGCTGTGTGAAGTCTTCCGCCGCCTGCCCGGTGTGCAGCGAAGCATCCATCTCAGTTCGTCGGTATGCGCCATCGGCCCCAACGCCGATTTCCTCATCCGCGATCACCATCGCACCAATATGACATGGGGCAGGGAGTCGCCGTTCTGCCGGCTGATGGATGTGGACGCCCGGATGATCGGGCTTGGCGCCACCTTCAATTTCATGACGCCGCTGCATGCGGTGGAATGTCTGCTCTACGACGAGGTTGCCTTCTTTCATCAGGTGTTCGACGGCACGATCCGGTATCGCTGGAAGCGGGCCACCGGGGAGACCGGCGAGCACGAATATCTCAGGCGCGGCGGCGACATCCGGCCTCATCGGCTGCGGCGGTATTTCGGCTCCGATATCTGCACGGACGCAAAACTCTCTAATTTGAAGATGATGGCGGCCGATGCTAAACCCTTCATCGAACATGCCGTCGCGCTCGGCCGGAAGGGGATCACGATGTACATTGAGCCGGTTCCGAGGAAGGAGCTGTTCGTTCCAGTGAAAGGGTCCGCGATCTGATGGACGGCGTCTCCGACACCGCTCAGGCAGTCATCCTCGACAGGCTGCAGGACATCTTTCGTGCCGAACTCGACGAAGATGACCTCGTCATCGGCATGGATACGCGCCAGGTCGATCTGAAGGCGTGGGACAGCCTGGCGCATATCCGCATCGTCAGCGGCATCGAGAGCGAATTCGGTTTCGAGTTCAGCCTGTCTGAAATCGAAGAGATCAACTCGGTGCGGCAGTTCGTGAACGCGATCCGGGAACGTCAGCAGTGAGCGAAACTGCGACCAGGTCTGTTGCGAAGCTGCCGACGCAGGCGCTGCCCTGGCTGCCGCGGCCGTCCGGCAAGATGCGGGATTGCATTGCGGCACTTCCGGCCGATCCCCTTGCGGCGCTGGCCGCGATGCGCACGCTCGCGCAGGCCGGATGGGAAGAGGCTGAGCTGCGCCAGCTCGGCCGCAAGATCAGGAGCCTTCTCAAGGCGGCTCCGCCTGCATTTGCCGCCGAGGCGCGCAAGCAAGGGTTGGTGCCCGTTCACCTGCTGATCCTGTCTGCGAGTACGGCCAGCCATCTTGCCGATGCGCTGATCGGCACCGCGATCCGCTTCGGCTTTCTGTTACGGCTGACTGTTGCCGAGTATGAGGAGGCCGAGCCGTGGCTGGAGCGCCACCGCGACGAGCTGAAGGACGATCCGCCGGATTTCGTGCTGGTTGCCTCCGATAGTCGCATGCTCCGGCTTGCCGCGCCGCTGGGCGACGAGGAAGCTGCGGCACAGACGGTTGATGCCGCGCTTGCGCTGGTGCGGCGGATTGCCGAGGTCGCGGCTTCTGCAACGGGCAAGCCCGTGATCCTGCAGACGCTCGCCGGCGATCCCGATGCGTCGCAGATCAACATGGACCTCGGCCTCGCCGGCAGCCCGCGCCAGCTCGCGGGCGAGTTCAATCGCCGGCTTGCGTCCGATGCGCGCCGGGCCGGCCATCTGCTGCTCGACGTTGACGGCATCGCGGGGCTTGTCGGGCAGGGCGCATGGTCGGCGGGCCGCTACTGGTATGCGGCCAAATATCCCTTCGCCGTGGCGATGGCGCCGCTTTATGCGGACCACGTGATGCGCATCATCGCCGCCCAGATGGGCCGCTCGCGCCGCGTGCTGGTGCTCGATCTCGACAATACGCTGTGGGGCGGCATTGTCGGCGATGACGGCATTGAAGGACTTGCGCTCGGCACCGGCTCGCCGCTCGGCGAGAGCTACGCCGCACTGCAGAGAATGGCGCTTGCTTACAAGGAGCGCGGCATCCTGCTTTGCGTCTCCTCCAAGAACGACGAGGCGATCGCGCTGGACGCCTTCCGCAACCCCCCCGAGATGATCCTCAAGGAAGACGACATCGTCGCCTTCCGCGTCAACTGGGACAACAAGGCTGCCAAC
>CAYUOL010000554.1:0-2612 GCA_964446345.1 uncultured Iamiaceae bacterium
CTGGACGCCGCCGGGCACATCGTCCACCCGCAGGAGCTCGGCCCCGCCCCGCACCTTCGCGCCCACCCGCACGGGCGCCGGGTATCGGATCTTGTCCGCGCCGTAGTTCACCCCGGCCGAGATGCCGCGCACCTCGACGATCTGCGGCAGGAACAGGTTCGACAGCGACAACGTGAGGTAGCCGTGGGCGATCGGCGCCCCGAACGGGCCGGCCGCCGCGCGTGCGGGATCCACGTGGATCCACTGGTGGTCGCCGGTCGCGTCGGCGAAGAGGTCGACGCGGTCCTGGGTGATCTCCAGCCAGTCGCTGTGGCCGAGGTGGCGCCCCACCGCGGCGGCGAGCTCGCCGACGTTCTCGAACACGGTCTGGGCCATCCGGTGCTGCTCCCTCGACTCGAACGGCGGACCGCGACGCGCGGCCCGCGAGATCTGACGCCATTTCAGATCCTGGGCCCCCACGACACCAAATCCCCGTCACCCGTGGCAGGATCCGACGATGCCCGAGCCCACCGAGCCGCCTCCCTCCGCCCCTGCCGCCGGACCGCACGACGACCTGTGGAGGCTGGCCGATCGGCTCTTCGCCGCCATCGAGACCGGTGATCTCGACGCGATCGCCGAGCTGTACGACGACGACCTGCGAGTGTGGTCCAACGTCGACGGCCGCGAGCTGGACCGCGACCGGGCGCTGAAGCTGCTGCGCTGGCTCACCACGAAGCTCGACGCGCGCCGGTACGAGATCCGGCGGCGCGAGGCGCTCCCCGACGGGTTCGTGCAAGAGCACGTCCTGCGGGGCGCCGCCCCGGACGGCAGCGAGATCGCGATGCCTGCGTGCCTCGTGGTGACGGTGCGCGACGGACGGTTCGTGCGCATCCACGAGTACCTCGACCCCTCGCAGGTGGCGGCGCTGGCCTCGTGAGCCCGAACGGGTCGGCGGGGGGTGCCCGTCCCCGGGTGCCATGAACCCGCTTCGCAGCTGCGAACGACCATACTGGTCGGACCGAAACGGCCCCTCGCGCCACGACGTCGCCCCCGCTGGCGCACCATCCCCATGCACCGTCGCCCCCTTCGCCCCATCTCCTCGCTGTCCGGCGCGCCACTGCCCGAGCGCGTCCGCGCCACCCCGGCCCGCGCCCGGTCGTCGGCGTTCACCCTCCTGGCGGTGGTCGTGCTGCTCGTCGCGGCAGCCTGCACGAGCGCCTCCCCCGAAGTCGTGGGATCGAAGCCCGGAACGAGCAGCGCCGCGCCCGGCGGCCCGGCGGTCACCACCGCACCCACGACGCCCCCCGAGCCCGACAAGCTCGCCGATCCCCAGATCGGCCCGGGCACCTGCAAGGTCGTGATGTACACCCCGCCGAGCGCAAAGCAGGCCCTGCCCGGCGAGTTGTGCCGGCCGAAGGAGAACCAGCGCGACACCGCCGTCATGGTCGTGCACGGCGGGAGTGGCATCAGCGGCTCGTACGAGGGCATGCGCCGCTGGGCGAACCGCTACCTCGTCGAGGGCTACGTCACGTTCCTGCCCGAGTACCACCTGTTCAACGTGGGCGGCGAGACGCCCGTGTTCCCCCGGCCCGAGCAGAACATCAAGGCGGCCACGCAGTACCTCCGAGGCGTCGGCAACGCCCTCGGGATCCGCAAGGACCGCATCGTCGTGCAGGGCCAGTCGGCGGGTGCCCGCGTCGGGGCCGTCGCCTTCACCACCCCGGACGACCCGTGGTTCGCCGGGCCCGAGCTGTACCCCGGCATCTCCGACGCGGTGAACGGCTTCATCGGCTTCTACCACCCGTACGACGGCACGATGCAGTTCGCCGACCAGTACTTCGGCGGCAACGACCAGTCGAGCGACCCCAAGGTGGCGGAGCGCCTGGCGAAGGGCGACTCGCTCGCCAACGCGAAGAACGCGATCGGCCCGGCGTTCTTCACCGTGGGCGACGACGACTGGAACATCATCATCCTGCAGCAGGACGCGTTCGCCGAGTCGCTGCGCCAGAAGTCGCTGGCGGCGACGACGACGGTCATCAAGGGCGGGGGCCACGGCTTCGACGAAGGCGGGCCGCGGCTGTCGAAGCTCGGCGAGGAAGCGGCCGCGCAGAGCCTGCAGTGGCTCAACGACAACTTCCCGCAGGTGCCCGGGCGCCCGGCCCAGAGCGCCGACGCCGACGTCAACAACGCACCCACGTACTCCGGCGTGCCCCCCACGACCTACCAACCCCGCCCGGCCCCGAACGGCGGCTACGGCAACGCCACCAAGAAGTACACCGCGACCACCGCGTACCAGGGAGGCGGCAACAGCGGCGGTGGCGGCATGGTCACCACGACGCTCCCCCAGACCCCCGCCACCACGTTGGCGACCACCACCCCGACCACGGCCGGCCCGCCCACGACCGTTGCCCCGCCCACGACCGCCGCGCCGCCACCTACGACTGCGGCGCCACCACCCACCACCATGAAGCCGCCGCCCACGACACCGGCGCCGCCCACGACCTCCGCGCCACCCGTCACCGTCCCGTAGCCCGGAGCGGCCGAGACGCGGCGGCCTCCACGCCGCCGCCGCGCAGCGGATACCTTGCCCCCATGGATCTGGGATTGGCAGGCAAGCGGGCTGCGGTCGCGGG
>CAYUOL010000555.1:0-2607 GCA_964446345.1 uncultured Iamiaceae bacterium
ACCGAGGGCGGCCTCGATCTGCTGCCGGCGCTGCTGCTCGGCCCCGACGGGCGGATCGACGGCGCCGTCGCCCGCTCGATCCTGGAGATGCGGGCCTGCATCGGGCCCGATGCCGCGCGGCTCTGCGCGCAACGGGCCGTGGCCCCTGTGCCCGAGCAGCTGCTCGCCGTCGTCGAGGCGATGACCCCCGTGGCCGGTGACGCGCTGGCGCTGTCGGCGCTCGACTGGCGGTTCTGGCAGCTGGTCGTCGACGGCGCCGACAACATCGCCTACCGCCTCGCGTTCAACAGCATGCGCGACACGGTCGCGCCGGTCGGTCACCTGGTGCCGTCCATCACCCTCGACGAGCTGCGCGACCTCGCCGGCCACCACGAGCTGGCGGTGGCCATCGGCCGCGGCCACCACGACAAGGCCGAGGCCGTCGCCCGGCGCATCCTCCACCGAGGGCTCGAGGCCGCCACGGCGGTCCTCGCCTCCGGACCCCGCCCGCCCCGCACCCCGAAGGGACGATCATGAGCTCCGATCCGATCACCAGCGAGCCCGGCGTCAGCGAACGCGACATCACCGACAACAGCTCGAGCGACCCGAAGACCGGCGCCAAGATCAAGACGCTGGGCCAGGCCCGCTCCTTCTTCTTCCGGCGGGCGACGCCGCGCATCATCATCCCGGCGTTGGTCATCGTCGCCGTGCTGCGGTTCCGCCAGGGCGGCTGGTCGTGGTGGGACCTCGCCGTGGTCGCCGGCATCGTGGTGCTCGAGCCCTTCGTCGAGTGGACCATCCACGTCTACGTGCTGCACTTCCGCCCGATCCCGATCGGCACGCACCGACTCGACATCCACGCGGCGCGCAAGCACCGCGAGCACCACCGGTCCCCGAACGACCCGTTCACGTCGTTCGTCCCCCTGGTCGATCTCTTCGTGCTCTCGGCGATCGCGCTCGGCATCGTCTGGGCGATCATGCGCGGCGACTACGGGCTCGTCCTCACCGCGGTGATGCTGTCCCTCGGGATCCTGCTGACCTACGAGTGGACGCACTTCCTGATCCACACGGCGTACCAACCGAAGACCCGCTACTACCGGTACATCTGGCGGGCGCATCGGCTGCACCACTTCAAGAACGAGCACTACTGGATGGGTGTCACGAACCACGCCGCGGATCACATCCTCGGCACGTTCCCCCAGAAGTCCGAGGTCGAGAACTCCAAGACGGCACGCACCCTCGGCATCGACGTCGCCTGACGAACCGGGTCCGACGCCATCCCGATATGGTCGGCCCATGTTCGGGCCACCCTCCTCACGTCGCACGCGGCGCACCACCGTCGCTCTCGCTGCCCTCGCCGCCTCGGTGCTCGTCGCCTGCAGCAGCTCGGGCACCACCGCGACGACGAACAGCAGCGCGGCGCCCTCCGCGACGAGCGGGTCGGGCCGGGGCACCTCGGCGGACAGCCCGACGACCAAGGCGCCGACGACGAAGGCACCCTCCTCGAGCTCGAAGACCACCGAGACCGTGACGAGGACGACGGAGGGCACCGACTCGACCGATGCGGCGGACCCCACCTCGCTCCCCTCGGCGTGCGACCTGCTGCCGGAGGCCGACGTCGTCGAAGCGTTCGGCGAGCCGGTGACCGCGGGTGAGCAGGATCGCGACGAGTGCTGGTGGTCGAGCGCCAACGACCTCAAGACGGTCAACCTCATCCGCCGGACCGATCAGGACGTCGACGAGTGGCGCTCGGGCTACCAGAACAGCTCGTGGCGCGAGGTCGATCTCTTCGACGAGGCCTACGCCGGCAAGGCGCTCGACTCGATCGTGTTCCGCATCGGCACCACGACGTACGAGGTCAACGTGATCTACAGCACCAAGGGTGACCCCGAGCAGGTGGTGCAGGACCTCACCGACAAGGTGGTCTCGCGCTTGTGAGCGACGACGGCGCGCTCGACGCCGGCGACTTCGGGTCGTGGCTCGCCGAGATCCGCGACGCGCTGGCTGGCAACGGCGCCGCCGACGTGCCGTGTGGCAGCTGCACCGCCTGCTGCACCTCGTCCCAGTTCGTCCACATCGCGCCGGACGAAGAGGACGTGCTCGCCCACGTCCCGAAGGCGCTGCTGTTCCCCGCCCCGGGCGCGCCGCGCGGCCATGTGCTGCTGGGCTACGACGAGCACGGGCACTGCCCGATGCTGATCGACGGCGCATGCTCGATCTACGCCCACCGGCCGCGCACGTGCCGCACCTACGACTGCCGGGTGTTCCCGGCGGCCGGGATCGAACCGACCGAGGCGGACAAGGCCGAGATCGCGGCGCGCGTCCGCCGGTGGCGCTTCGGGATCGCGAGCGCGGACGACCAGGCGCGCCACGACGCGGTGCGCGCGGCCGCGACCTACCTCGACGGGCATCCCGAGGTGCTCGACGAGCGCGGGCCGGTGACCGACACGCAGCGGGCGGTGCTCGCCGTCGAGGTGCACACGGCGTTCACGCGACGCGACGTCGGCACCGGCGCGGTCCAGGTCGCGACCCCTTCGGCCGACGAGGTGCGCGTCGAGATCGGCCGGGCGCGCCGCCGCCGGCCGACCTGACGGCCGTGGCGAGGTGGCCAGCGCCACACGTGTCAGG
>CAYUOL010000556.1:0-2583 GCA_964446345.1 uncultured Iamiaceae bacterium
TACGCGTACGTGAAGGACAGCGTCGACCGCCTCCGGGCCGATCTCGCCGATCCCGGGGCGCTGATGGCACCGATCGGTGGCATCGCCGACGAGATGACCGAGGCGCAGATGGACAACTACGCCCGGGCGCTCGTCGACACCGGGTCGATCGGCGGGTCGTTCTACAACTGGAACACGACCGCCCCGGGGATGCAGGCGAAGGCCCGCGACCTGTTCTCGACCGGGCCCGCCCGCGCCCTGCCGGCGGTCCCACCCGGGTGGCGTCGCCCGGGCCCGTGACCGCGATCAGCCGGGATCGCGGTTGGCCACGCCCCCGCCAGTGACGTCAGCGCCGGCGAGGTCGTCCTGATCGTTGGCCGGTCGCCCCAACCCGGGGTTGACCGCCGGATCCAACGGATCCTCGACGTCGGTGCCCTCGATGCCGGAGCCGGCCTTCGCGTCACGGCCCCCGTCCTTCGGTGGGGTGGCGGGTGGGTTGGCGCGTGGGGTCGCCTCCCCTCCGGTCATGCCGGCGCTCCGGCCGTCTGGAACTGCTCGACCATCGTGCGGCAGAAGGCCGGGAGGTCGTCGGGCTTGCGACTGCTGATCACCCCTTGGTCGACCACGACCTCTTCGTCGACCCACTGGCCGCCCGCGTTGGTGATGTCGGCCTCGAGGCTCGGCCAGCTCGTCAGGCGCTTGCCGTTGACGACCCCGGCGTCGATCAGCGTCCAGGGCCCGTGGCAGATGACCGCGATGGGCTTGCCCTGCGCGGCGTGCTCGCGGATGAACCGGACGGCCTCGGGCTTCGTGCGCAGCTGATCGGGGTTCGCGACACCGCCCGGCAGCACGATGGCGTCGTAGTCCGCGACGTCGGCATCGCCGATCGTGCCCGCAGGGTCGAAGGTGTCGGCCTTGTCGAGGTGGTTGAAGGCCTGGACCGGCTCGCCCTCGGGGGCGAGGAGCACCGGGGTGCCGCCCGCCTGCTCGACCGCCTTCCAGGGCTCGGTCAGCTCGACCTGCTCGACGCCCTCGTTGGCGACGAGGAAGGCGATCTTCTGGTTCTCGAGTGCGTTCGTGGTGCTCATGAGCGGCTCCTGCGTGGTGGTGAGGCCAGGTCCTGCCCAGCGCCCGCCCTGGCCATGCGCGAAACCGCCGTGCCCGGCTCGGGCTTGGTACCGTTTTCCGCATGGAGCTCGACGACATCGATGCCCTGCGGGCGAGCGTGGCGATGCTGCGGGGGACCAACGATCGGATGATCGACGAGATCGGGATCCGCACCGGGGTGCGCCTCGACGATCGGCCGGCGCCCTCGGCGCCCCGGGAGCCCTCGCCGCCGCAGGATCGTCGGGCCGAACCGAGCGGGCCGCGGCACATCGACGACGTGCTTGCCGCGGACGGCGAGGTGGAAGGCCGGGGGTTCGTGATCCCCGGGGACGCGCCGCCCTTCTCCACCCCGTGAGCTCCGCGTCCCTGCTCCACGGTGCCGCGGCACCCGTCCGGCCTTGGCGGAATAGTTGACCTGATTGGTAGGTTTTCACGTCCGACCCGGTGCGCCGGGTCGTCGGGGACGTCCCCACCCGGGGCCCCCAGGGAAGCTCAGGAAAGCCAGGACGCCATGCCCACGTTCCGTGACCTGCTCAAAGCGACCAAGGCGGAGATCCGCGAGGTCGACACCGCGACGGCCGACGAGCTGCGCAAGCAACCGGGGGCGATCGTCCTCGATGTGCGGGAGCCCGACGAGTACCAGCAGGGCGCCATCCCGGGTGCGCTGCACATCCCGCGGGGTCAGCTGGAGAGCAACATCGAGAGCCGCGCCACCGACCACGACGCGCCGGTGATCATCCACTGCGCCAGCGGCGTGCGGTCGGCCTTCGCCGCCAAGACCCTCGGCGAGCTCGGCTACACCGACGTCGTCTCGATGGCCGGCGGCTTCAACAAGTGGAAGGACGAGGGCCGCGACTGGCGGGCGCCGCGCACGCTCACCCCCGAGCAGCGCAATCGCTACCAGCGCCACCTGCTGCTGCCCGAGGTCGGCGAGGAGGGGCAGCTGAAGCTGCTCGACGCGAAGGTCCTGCTGCTCGGCGCCGGTGGCCTCGGGTCGCCGGCCGCGATGTACCTCGCGGCGGCGGGCGTCGGCACCATCGGCATCATCGACATGGACGTGGTCGACGAGTCGAACCTGCAGCGCCAGATCCTCCACAACATGGATCGCATCGGTGAGCGCAAGGTCGACTCGGCCAAGAAGACCCTCACCCTGCTCAACCCCGACGTGAACGTGGTCGCCCATGACACGCGGCTCGACGCGAGCAACGTCATCGAGCTGCTGTCGCAGTACGACCTGGTGGTCGACGGGGCCGACAACTTCCCGAGCCGGTACCTGTTGAACGACGCCTCGCTCAAGACGGGCACGCCCGTGGTGCACGGCTCGATCTTCCGCTTCGAGGGCCAGGTCACGGTGTTCACGCCGCACGACGGGCCCTGCTACCGCTGCTTCATCCCCGAGCCCCCGCCGGCCGAGATGGCGCCGTCGTGCGCCGAGGCCGGCGTGCTCGGCGTGCTGCCCGGCATCATCGGATCGATCCAGGCCCTCGAGGCGATCAA
>CAYUOL010000557.1:0-2568 GCA_964446345.1 uncultured Iamiaceae bacterium
GAGAAACCGGCGACGCTGCTCGAACGCGTCGCTCACGTACTTGAGGAACACCAGTCCGAGCGCGACGTGCTTGTACTCGGCCGCTTCGAGGTTGCCGCGCATCTTGTCGGCGGCGTCCCACAGGGTCTGCTCCAACGAGCGGGACGCGGTGGCCTTCTTGGCCGTCCGCCGGGCGGCGCGTGACTGATCCGGTTCGGTCGCGACCGACGGCTGGTCAGAGGATTCCTCCCCGCTTCCCGCATCCTCGTCGTCGTCGTAGGTGTCGGCCCACTCGGCCCGCAGGGTGTCGAGGAGGGTCTTGCCGTGCGCCACGGAGCCGTCGGCTCGGAGCACCTCCACCTGGAAGTCGTGGTAGTTGGGGAGGAACCGCTGCTCTCTCCACTTGGCGACCGTCCACGCTCCCCGCGCCGCGCGTTCGTAGGGGTAGTCCTCGACGCGTCGACGGGAGACGTCCTCGTCGCCGTCGACGAAGCGGATGTCGAAGCCCTCGATCTCGCCGATCGCTGCGGCCACGGTGCTCGTCGACCGCAACGCGTCTCCCCTCCCGACCCAACGGGCCGCCAGCTGTCGTCACCACCAAAGGTAGACGGACCGACCGAATCCGGCGGTGTTCGAGGCGGTACGCCGAGACCGAGATGCCGGCGGGGGACTCGATCGTGGCCTCGCCGTTCGAGGTGACCCAGCAGACGACGACACCAAGGCGCTCGATGGCGATGCGGACCCTCTCGACCTCGATCCGGTGTCGGCGCTCCTCGGGGAAGGCGACGCCGGCAAGGTGCCCTTCGCTGACGACCCGCATAGCTCGGAGCATCGCTCGTGACACGTGCGAGTTCACCTGCCCAGGATCGAACGGCTTGCCATACCGGTTCGTCCGGACGTTGGAACTGGTCTCGCCCTTGCACTCGATGATGAACCGTTGCGCGCCCCGCGTCGCGATGATGTCGTCGCCACGCTCGGTAGAGCGAAGCCGCTGCTCGAGGCTCCAGCCGCGCCGTTCGAGCTCAGCGCACACCGCGTCGGTCACGTCGTCCTCGTAGAGCACACCTCGAACGTACGTGGGTTCGCGGTGCCGAAGCGTGATCACTGCGCCGGCGGTCACTCGGCGTGACGGGGAACCCCAGCACGATGCCGAACACGATGTCCAGCAGGTTTCCCTCCCGGGAAACCTCCTCGACCCCCTTGTCCAACCTCCTGCGCGGCCTCGGGGACCCGCGAATGCCACTGCCAGGGAGGTCTCTGGACCCCATCCGGGAAGCACCGTTGTCGGCTCGCCCTCGTCGCGGGGTACCTGCCTGGGGTCCTTGCGCGCCGGAGCTCACGTTCGAGCGCGTGGGCCGACCGATCAAGCGGACTCGCGAGCGAATCAACCGGCGATGGGTGATCGCCTGAACGTATCGACTACGATACATGTCGTGATCGAGTTCGCTTCCGCGTTGCGTGTGGCCCGGGTGGCCAGCGGTCTGACCCAGGTCGAGCTGTCGGAACGCTCTGGTGTCGCGCGTCCGAACATCACGGCGTACGAGTCGGGCCGGCGCGAACCGCTCTTTCACAGCGCGGTCGAGCTGCTCGATGCGGCAGGTGCCGAGGTGGTCATCGAGGTGCCGGTGACGTGGTCCTGGACCGAGGGTCGTCGGCCGTACGCGGTGCCGTCGAGGTTGTGGCGCCTCGCTCCCCGGAAGGCACTCGGGCACTTCGATCCTGGCGCGCATCTTTGGTGGAGCGGCCCGCCACGCAGCTTCGACCTCGCGGTGCGCGAGGAGCGACATCGTGCCTACGAGATCGTCCTCCGCGAGGGGGCATCGGCCGACATCGAGCAGGTCGTCGACGGGGTGCTGCTGTGCGAGGCGTGGGCCGATCTCGTCCTGCCGCGTGAGCTGCGCGCGGCGTGGGATCCGCTGATCGTGTCCGCCACCGACCATTCGATCGCGCGAGTCGCGTCGTGAGCGGGCTCACCGACTCACAACAGGAGGTGGCACGGATCCTGTTCGGGCTTCCGGAGTCGACGGGCTTCGCCCTGGCCGGAGGATCTGCACTCGTCGCTCTCGGCGTGATCGATCGCCCGACGCGAGATCTCGACGCGTTCGTCGCGGCGCGCGCTGGTGACCCACCCGGAGATGTCGGCCCTCTCGCGGCAACCTTCAGCGCGGCGCTCGTCGGTGCGGGTTGGGATGTCGAGGCGGTTCGTCAGCACCAGACCTTCGTCAGGCTCGTCGCGAGCAGAGACGACGACTCGATCGAGGTCAACCTCGCAGTCGACTCGCCTCCGATCTTCCCGGTCGAGGTCGTCAACGGCATCCCAACGCTCGCCCCGCAGGACCTTGCCGCCCGCAAGGTGCTCGCTGTGCTCGACCGCGCCGAGGGCCGCGACTTCACCGATCTGTGGACGCTCGCCCGTGAACACGGCCAGAACGAGACGATTGCGTGGGTCCGACAGCTCGACGACGGCGTCACCGCGAGCCAGATCGCGGCCGCGTTCGATCAGCTCGCACGGCTACGCGACGACGAGCTCCCGTGCGAGTCATTGGACCAGCCGATCGTGCGGGAATGGTTCACCACGTGGAGCGAGCA
>CAYUOL010000558.1:0-2558 GCA_964446345.1 uncultured Iamiaceae bacterium
GGTGGAGGTGATGGGAGTCGAACCCACGACCTCCTCGATGCGACCGAGGCGCTCTAGCCAGCTGAGCTACACCCCCAGGAAGGTCTGCGCAGGATAGCCGAGCCGCGCCGCCGTGCCGAACCGAGTTGGGGTGGCGCTCAGCGTTCGGATCGGGCCTCGATCGCGCGCTGCAACCGGGTCTGCATCACCGTGGTGGTGACGTCGCCGCGGGTGCGCTCGAGCACGGCGCGCAGGGCGTCGAGGGTGCGGCGCAGGCCGTTCGTGATGGCATCCGGGTAGTCGATCACCACGAGGGCGTCGTACACGTCGTCCATGACCCGCAGCAGCGCCTCGCCGCGGTCGAGCTCGCCGTCGCGCAACCGGTCGAGCAGGTGGCGGCGGATCTCGCTGGCCGCCTCGGCGAGCCCGCGCATCCACGCCGTGGGATCGACGGCGAGCTCGGTCGGGCCGGGCAGGGCGCCGCCCCCGATGAGCACCGCGGTCGTGCGCGCCTCGACGTACTCCTTCTCGGCGTCGTGCAGGAAGCCGGCGTGGCGCACCGCGGGAAACGGCGCGAGCGCCGCCTGCGCCTCGCGCAGCGCCTCCTCGGCTTCGTCGGCCAGCGCCGCCGCGCGCCCGGGTTCGAGGCGGTGCACCGCACGGATCGAGCTGCCGGCCGCCCGGATCACGCGTCGGCACGCGGGCAGGGCCTGTTCCCGGGCCTGGTTGGCGCCGGCCAACGTGTCCTGCACCGGCCCGATCAGGGCGGCGAGCTCGTCACGGCGGCTCGGCGGTAGCTCACTCGGTGCCATGGGATCCCCCTCTCCAGCGACATGACAGCGACTTCACGTGGCGGTGTGCGGCTGGTGGTCGAGGGCATTCTTGCGCTCGCGGGGCGGGCGGCGCCGCGCAACCACGTCCCGAACGGCCGCAACATCGGTCGGGAAGCGAGCGGTCAGGCGACCGCGTCAGGCACCGTGGCTCAGTTGGCGGAGCGCTGCAGCAGGAACTGCGGTTCGGCCTGCTGGTTCACGGGCAGGTACACGACCTTCTCGCGACGCTCGTTGGCGAGCTTCTGCGTGCGGGCCAGGAGCACCACGTAGGCGACGAAGCAGGCGCCGAGCAGCGCCGTGAGGGCCAGCATCGCGGTGCCCAGGAACGGGCTGAGGATGAGGGAGGCCAGCGCGCCGCCGGCGAGGGCGTAGAGCACGTTGCGGCGACGACGGCGGGCCGCGCTGATCGACATCGCGGGGCGGGGCGGCACGTAGTGCGCCGACGGGTAGATCGGCTCGGGCCGGCTGTTCGTGCGGGCGGCGGTGCTGGGAGCCCCGGGGCGGGCCGGCGACGTGCGCTCGAGCACGGAGAGGTGCCGGCTGAAGGAAGAGATCGAGTTCACCCCACGGCGTTCGCGGCGGGCGCGGAACCACGTGAACAGGTAGACCGACCAAACCACCGCGAGGATGAACAACACCACAGGCGTCACGCTCCGTGCTTCCTTTACTGTTCGGTGACCGTAGTCATGTGCTCGCGATGGGTGGTGGATAGCTCCTGACCTGCCGTTCCACCGCGTTTTCGGCGGTGGGCAGCGGATCTGGGGGCAAGCACCCGACGAGCCGGACCACGTGGTCAGGCGGTTGGTATGTTGCAGTTGTACTACGAACCGCAACGCTTTGCTAGCTGAGCATCCCAGCGCGGACTGTCGCGATGTGCTAGGAGCCGGGCGCGGACGGGTGCGCCCGCCTACTCGGTGAAGTCCGTACCCAGCAGCTGGTCGATGTTGTCCACCAGGTCGCCGGTGCTGATCGAGGAGCCGCTGTCGTTGACGGCGGGGGCCTCGCCCAGGGCGTTCGCGCCGGCGATGTCGCGCCGGTAGGTGCCGGAGCGGCCGCCGGTCTTCTCCCACAGCGTCACCTCGCCGATGACCATCGTGCGGTCGGCGGACTTGCACATGTCGTAGATCGTCAGGCACGCGATCGAGCAGGCGGTGAGCGCCTCCATCTCGACGCCGGTGCGATCGACCGTCTCCACCTGGGCCTCGACCTGGATGAAGGTGTCCTCGATGCGGAAGTTGACGAAGACCGAGCCCACCAGCAGGGGGTGGCACAGCGGGATCAGATCGGGGGTGCGCTTGGCGGCCTGGATGCCCGCCACGCGGGCCACGGCGAGCACGTCACCCTTGCTGATCGCGCCCCGGGCGACCAGCGACGTGGTCTCGGGGGTCATGAACACCTTGCCCCTCGCCACGGCCCGCCGATGGGTCGGATCCTTGGGCGTGACGTCGACCATGCGGGCCCGGCCGAGCGGATCGAGGTGGGTGAGGCCGTGTTCGGACATGGCCACGAAGTCTAGGCGCGTCCCCGGCGGCCGTTTTCCGGGCCGCGCCCCCGCGCGAGGCCCCTGGGGTCAGCCGCCGATCTGCGACATGCTCCGGGAGGGCCGGATGAAGTGCACCTGGTTGATCTGGTGCCCAGCCCACTTCGCGCCGACCGCCCGCTCGATGATCGCGGCGAGCTCGTCGTCGTCCGCCCCGGCGCGCAGCGGCCTGCGCAGGTCGTGCTCGTCGAGCGCGAAGAGGCAGC
>CAYUOL010000559.1:0-2545 GCA_964446345.1 uncultured Iamiaceae bacterium
GTCCGGGTCGTTCTGGGCGGCCAGGCGCAGCACGTCAGCGTGGCGTCCGCCGACGAGCACGCGGTCCCCGGCGGCGAGCGGCGGTGTCGCGTCGGTCGCGGCGTGCCAGTCAGCGCCAGCCGGACGCCCCGCGACCCCGCCACAGGGCGTCAGCTCCTTCACCGTCGTGATGTCGAGGCCGACCAGGGGCGAGTCCTTGTCCACGTCGAGCACGCAGAGGGGGATCTCCTCGTCGGCCAGGCGCAACGTCTCGACCACGTGCTCGTCGAAGGAGGCGGCGACGAAGGCGGGCGCGGCGAGCGCGGCCACGGAGTACGCCCGGCGGATGTTCAAGCTCTTCGACAGGTGATCGGCCAGCTCGGGCTGGAAGGTGCGCAGCACGATCGGCACGTCGGGTGCGAGCTCGTGGGCGTCGGCGACGTAGCGGAGGTTCTCCAGGTCGTCGTCGCTCAGCGCGAGCAGGCCCGAGGCGTCGAGCAGCCCGGCGTCGATGAACGCCTGGTCGTGGTCGCGGCCGGGCACGATGAGCCGCACCTCGTCGGACAGCATCGACACCACTTCCGCGGCCTTGTCACCGTCGAGCACCGGGTCACCGATCACGACGACCTCGGCGTGGTGCTCGAGCAACGACTCGACCAAGCGGACGGTGAGGCGGCTCAAGCCCGCGATGACGAAGCGACGCCCCTCCAACATGGCGCCATCTTCCCTCACCACCCGGGCGGACGCGGTGACGTGCCGATGGGTGGCGCCGGCGTGCGCGTCAGGCGGGTCGGGGCGCCGCGGGTGTGCCCTCGGATCGCGCCGTCACGGCGCCCGGAACGCGGCCGAGACGCGGCTGACCGGTATGAGGGTGTTCGAGGTGCCATCGGAGATGTTCGACGTGCCGTCCGAGATGTTCGACGTGCCGTCCTGGATCTGCTTGGGCGTGAGCGCCTTCGCGACCGTCCTGATGTTGTCCTGCTCGATGTAGCCGCGCTGGGTGCCGTCGGGGAGGACGATCCAGCCGCCGAGGATGTCGTGGCCCGCCGCATCCTTGGTGCGACCCCGGTAGAGCCCGGCCGGGCTGGTGACGGCGGGGATCGTGAACGCGTGAGCGCTGCCGTCCGCCAGCGTGACCGTCCCGACGACCTCATCTCCGGCCACCGTGCCGGCGACCTTCACCCCGTTCTTGGAGGTCGTGGTGAACGTGCCGTTGCTCGAAGCCGTCGCGAACCACTCGCTCAGGTCGCCCTTGCCCTCGTTCCCGTCGCATACGTAGCCGTTGACGGTGCTTCCTTCGGCGAGCAGGTACACCAGGGCGTCCGTCCCCGGGAGCGGCCCGGCGAAGGTCGCGACTGCGGATGCCGGCGGCGCCGGCGCGGTCCCGTTCGCAGGCGCGGTCTGGCGCGCGGATGAGGACGGGCTCGCCGAGGCCGGCGTCGTCCCCGCGGGGGTCGCGCTCGTTCCGCTCGTGGTGGCACCGCCACAAGCCAACGCGGCGAGGAGCACGAGCGGGACGAGCAGCACCGTCGCCAGCGCAGTGGCATGCACGTCTCGAGGGGTCTTCACATGCACGAGGGATCACCCTTCTGATCTCGGGCCGGGTGCCGATGCGGCGGCCACCGCGAGGTGTCGCTCGTTCGTCTCGGCGTCGGTCCGCAGTCTCCGACGCGCTCGCCGGATCGGGTAGGGACACATGTCCCAAGCTGCGCCGCACGACGCGGCCCTTGAAGGCGGCCGATCGCGATGCGTGCGAGGTCGTCGGCGCCACCCGGCCGCTCGAAGCCGGGCCACGGCGGGCCCTCGGGTGCGCCGCCTCGCGGCGAACGAGGACGGCGTTGACCCGGCCGATAGGGTCCGGCTCGCTCGGTGAACGGACGGCCTCGGAGGTCAGACATGCGTGCAGTGGTGCTCGAGTCGTACGGCGAGCCGGAGGTCCTGCAGATCCAGACGGTGCCCGATCCCGTCGCCGCCCCTGAAGAGGCGGTCGTCGAGATCGTCGCCACGGCGCTCAACCGTGCCGACCTGCTGCAGCGCCGCGGCTTCTACCCGGGCCCGCCGATGCCCAAGGAGATCCCGGGCATGGAGCTCAGCGGCCGTGTCGTCGCGGTGGGGGAGCGCGTCACCGAGGTGAGCGTGGGTGACGAGGTCATGGCGATCGTCGGTGGTGGTGCGTATGCCGAGCAGATCGCCGTGCACGCCCGGCAGCTGATGCCGGTGCCGACGTCGGTGCCCGTCGCCGATGCGGCCGCGATCCCCGAGGTCTTCATCACGGCGTTCGACGCCCTCGTGGTGCAAGGAGGCCTCACGTCCGGAGGCGTCGCGCTGGTGCACGCCGGCGGGTCGGGTGTCGGTACCGCGGCGATCCAGATCGCCAAGGCCATCGGCGCCCGGGTCATCGTCACGGCCTCGGCCGGCAAGATCGATGCCTGCCTCGCGCTCGGCGCGGATCGCGCGGTCGACTACAACGCCGAGGACTACGTCGACGCCGTGAAGGACTTCACCAGGGGCCGCGGCGTCGACACCGTGCTCGACGTCATCGGCGGCGACTACGTCGAGCGCAACA